>CANHZX010000167.1 GCA_947465215.1 Betaproteobacteria bacterium
CATCACGCGCTCCTTGGTCTTCGCCTTCAGCCGCGCCTTGACCTCGCGCTCCAGATTGCCGCGAATTTCCGCACGCATCTTGGTCAGGTCGCCGTCCTCGACGCCCAGGCTTTTCGCAAACTCGGCATCGATCGCCGGCAGTTTCGGCGCCGCAACGGCTTTCACAGTCACCTCAAACACCGCGGTCTTGCCCGCCACTTCCTTGCCGGCGTAATCGTCCGGGAACTTCAGATCAAACTTCTTGCTCTCGCCGGCCTTCATGCCCGGCAGGCTCTTTTCGAACTCCGGCAGGAAACGGCCGTCGCCGAGAACCACGCTCTGGTCCTGCGACTTGCCACCGGCAAACTCCACGCCGTCGATGGTGCCGACGTAATCCATGGTCACGCGGTCGCCGTTTTCGGCTGCGCGGTCCGCAGCCTCGTAGCTCACGCGCTGCTTGCGCATGATTTCCAGCGTCTTGTCGATCTCCGCTTCCGACACTTCCAGCGTCGCCCGGGTCACGCTCGCCTTGGCCACGTCGCCCACCACCACTTCGGGGTAAACCTCGAAAGTCGCGCTGTAGCTGAACTCGTTGGCGCCATCAGCCGGCGGCGCGGCATCGAACTTCGGATAGCCGGCAACACGCAGGTTCTGCTGTGTAACGGCATCGCCGAAGGTTTTCTGCAGGGTGTCGCCCAACACTTCCTGGCGCACCTGCGGTCCGAACTGCTTGACCACCACCGTCAGCGGCACCTTACCCGGACGGAAACCGTCAATCCTGACCGTACGCGTCAGCCGCTTCAGGCGGCTCTGCACTTCGACATCGATATCCGTCATCGGTACCGTAATGTTCAGCTTGCGCTGGAGTGAACCCAGCGTTTCCAAATTCGCTTGCATCGAAAATTCCCTATTAGTTAATCCGTAGCGCCCTGGTGCGAAAGGAGGGACTCGAACCCACACGCCTTTCGGCGCCAGAACCTAAATCTGGTGCGTCTACCAATTCCGCCACTTTCGCGCTGCAACAACGGCGCCCGGGTCCGCCTAAGCCTGCATTTACCTGCGCCGGCGTCTTTTGCAACCCCTTGATTGTAATATAATTGCTGCCGAGCAAGGCCCCAGGCTGGCAGCTGCACCCCAAAAATAAGCCAAGCCCTTGATGGAACTCTCTTTTCCGCACCCCGTGGCCGTCGACCATTACGAAAATTTCCCGGTTGCCTCCGTGTTGCTGCCGGTCCGCCTGCGGCGCCCGGTCGGGCTGATCTACCGCTTCGCCCGGGAATCGGACGACTTTGCCGACGAAGGCAACCTGCCGGACGACGAGCGCCTGGCCCTGCTGGCGACCTTCAGCCGTGAACTGGAACGCATTGAACGGGATGAATCGCCGGGTATCCCCTGGTTTGCCGATCTCGCCGCGATCATTCGCGAACACGGCCTGCCGATCAAGCTGTTCCATGACCTGTTGTCGGCCTTTGCCCAGGACGTCACCACCAAACGGTATGCCGACTACGCCGGCGTGCTGGATTACTGCCGCCGCTCGGCCAATCCGGTCGGCCGCCTGCTGCTGTATCTCTACGACGCCGCCAGCGAACAGAATCTGCAATACTCCGATGCCATCTGCACCAGCCTGCAGTTGATCAATTTCTGGCAGGACGTGGCGATCGACTGGAAAAAAGACCGTGTCTACTTTCCCCAAAACGACATGATGCGCCACGGCGTCAGCGAAACGCAGATTGCGGCCGGCGATACCGGCGGCAACTGGCAAGATCTGATGAATTTCGAAGTGCGGCGCACCCGCGAGTTGCTGTATTCCGGCAATCCGCTCGGTCGCGTGCTCAAAGGCCGCATCGGTCTCGAAATGCGCATGATCATCGCCGGCGGCGACCGCATTCTTGAAAAAATCACTGCAGTGCGCGGCGATGTGTTCCGCCACCGTCCCGTGCTGACCAAACCCGACTGGGCGCTGATGCTGTTCCGGTCAATGATGTCGTGATCCCGTCATGATAGATCCCCATCAGTATTGCCAGGACAAGGCGGCCGGCAGCGGCTCGAGTTTCTATTACAGCTTCCTGTTTCTGCCGAAGGAACGCCGCCGCGCGATCACCGCGCTGTATGCCTTCTGCCGCGAAGTCGATGACGTCGTCGACGAATGCACCGACCCCGGCGTCGCCCGCACCAAGCTCGCCTGGTGGCGCGAGGAAATCGCCCGGCTCTATGCCGGTAAGGCACAGCATCCGGTGGCGCGCGCGCTGGCCGATGTCGTGCAGCCCTTCAGCATCACCGAGGACCAGTTGCTGACGGTCATCGACGGCATGGCGATGGATCTCGACTACAACCGCTATCCGGATTACGACACGCTGAAGTTGTATTGCCACCGTGTCGCCGGCATTGTCGGACTGATGTCGGCGCGCATTTTCGGCTACAGCGATCCTCGCACTCTGGACTACGCCGCCGAACTCGGCCTCGCTTTCCAGCTGACCAACATCATCCGCGACGTCGGCGAAGATGCACGCCGCAACCGGGTCTATCTGCCGCTGGATGAACTCACGGCCGCCGGCATCGAAGCCGCGCAGATCGTTCATGTCAGTGCAACCGTGCAGTCGGGCGAAGCCTTCCGCCGGTTGATGACATGTCAGGTCGAACGCGCGCAGGCAGCATACGAATCCGCCTTCGCCAAACTACCGTCTGCTGACCGCAAACCGCAACTGCCGGGCATCATCATGGCGGCGATTTATCGTACCCTGCTCGAAGAAATCCGCGCCGACGGTTGTCGCGTGCTCACGCACCGCACTTCACTGCCGCCGGCACGCAAGCTGTGGATCGCATTCAAGACCTGGATCAAGGGATAAGAGAGGAAGCAACTCGATGGACCTGCAACTCAAAGGCAAGACCGCACTCGTCACCGGCACCAGCCAGGGCATCGGCCGCTGCATCGCCAAAATGCTCGCTGCCGAAGGCGTCAGGCTGTGCATCGCCGCGCGCCGCAAAAACCTGCTCGAAGAACTGTCGAAAGAAATCGTGGCAGCCGGCGGTATCGCCCCTGCCATCGTCGAAACCGACATCATGCAGGAAGGCGCTCCACAGAAGCTCGCCGACGCCGCACGCGCTGCGCTGGGCCACATCGACATTCTTGTCAACAGTGCTGGAGGCAGCCGCCCGGCAATTCCCGTCGACGCTCCCGAAGAAGAATGGGAAAGCGTAATGACGCTGAACTTCGTCCGCGTGCGCCAGCTCACCCACGCCGTTCTGCCCGACATGATCAGCCGCAACTGGGGACGCGTGATCAATCTGTCCGGCAAATCCGAACCGGACTCGCTGCTCGCCGCAACGCCGGCCAAAGCTGCGATCCACGGCTGGTCGAAAGGCCTGTCGCGCAAGGTAGGCAAACACGGCATCACCGTGAACTGCCTCGCGCCCGGCCGCATCATGAGCGAACAGATCCGCCGCAAATATTCCCCTGAGTTCCGCGCCCACGAAGAACAGCATGAAATCCCGGTCGGCCGTTACGGCGAGCCCGAGGAAATTGCAGCGATGGCGGTATTCCTTGTCTCGCCCCGCGGGAGCTATGTCACCGGCACCGTGATTCCGGTCGACGGCGGCATGCGCCGTTTCGCGTTCTGACGGAAACAATACCGATGATTGCGGTCATTTTCGAAGTGTGGCCCGAACCTGACCGCAAACAGGAATACCTCGATATCGCCGCAAGCCTGCGTCCGCTGCTGGAACAGGTCGACGGTTTCATTTCGATCGAGCGATTCGAAAGTCTCAGCGAACCCGGAAAAATTCTCTCGCTGTCGGTGTTCCGCGATGAAGCCGCTGTTGCGCAATGGCGCGGGCTGGAGCAACACCGGATGGCGCAGGTCCGCGGTCGCGACGGCATTTTTCGCGATTACCGGCTACGTGTCGCCGGCGTGATCCGCGATTACGGCATGACCGAACGGGCGCAGACCCCGAAAGACAGTCTCGACAGACACAACTGATCCGGCAAACCGCCGGACGGTTACGACAACAGCTTGATGTCCAGCGCGCGTTCCGCCAGCCAGATTGCCGCAAGGATCGCGACCAGAACCGAGCCGCCGGCAAACACCACGCGGGAATAAAAGCGCGTCCCGCGCAGCGCGAAGGCCAGCGGCAGGAACACGGCAACGATGGTCAGTTGCCCCAGTTCGACACCGACATTAAAGCCGAACAGCGACGACACCAGCGCATCCCGCGGCAATCCGAGGTCGGTCAACACCGAGGCAAAACCGAAACCGTGAATCAGGCCGAAGACAAAGGCCATCAGCCAGCGCCGCTCATTGACCAGCGGATACAGATTGTTCAGCGCTGCGAATACCACCGACGCCGCAATCACCGACTCCACCAACCGCGACGGCAGCGCGATGATCTCCAGCGCGGCGAGGCTCAGGGTGATCGAATGCGCGACCGTGAAGGCCGTCACCACCCGCAGCACATCCCAGAACACCGGCTTGAAACGCTGCGCCGGCACCCAGCGCCCCGCTTCTCGCAGGAACACCGCAGGTAACAACAGCGACAACAGGAACAGCACATGGTCAAAACCGATCCAGATATGCCACACACCTTCCCGCACATAAGCGACGATCTGCTCCGGCAATGACGGCGTCTCCAGATTGAAAGACTGTTCAGCGCGCTCCGGCCCGAACACCGCCGTCTGCGTAACACCGCCAGCCTCGATGCGGGCAAGCCCGCGATGCGTCGGATCGAGCTCAAAAAACAGTCCGTAACGGATTTTCAGGCTGCCAGCCGCAGGGCAATCAGCGGCGAACAGGATCACCGCGTAGGCACCATCGCTGTGCCGGTCAACCAGATGATCCGTTGCCTGCAGTGTGCACGCCACATCGGCGGACGAAACCTGCAGCCGCGCCAGCGCATAAGCCGCCAATTGGGTATGACGCGCCGACAGTTCACCCCAGGTGATTTCGCCGTTGCCGTCGGCATCCAGACCGATGGCGTATTCCAGATCGCGCAGCGCGATATCCCACTGCCCTTCAATGCGGCCAGACTCGACCTTGACCGCAAGATAACTGTCGCTCGGCTTGTGCGCCTGCGCCAACGCACTGAATACCAACAGCAACAGCATGACGATCAGCCGCTTCACGGTTTACCCCCGGTCAGCTTCTGCACCAGCATGGTGAGTTGCGGATCTTCATGCCTGGATTGCGCCAGCCAGTCGAGCACCGGCTGGGCCGCATCACGACGGCCCGCGGCAACCGCAGCCTCCAGCAGGATTCGCGCATCGTAGGGCTCACGCTGGATCGCCCAGTTCGCCACCGCCAGTTCCAGCGCGCGGGTCTTGTTACCTTCAACCGACAACTGGAAACGCGATTCCTCCTGACGGTGCAGCGTATCACCGCGCATCGCTGCTGCGGCAAAACGCTCGCGCAGCGTTTGCGCATAGGTCTTGAATTCGGGAATCTTCGTGGCCTGCGCGGCCAGCGTCAGCCGCAGCAGCAGCACGTCGGAACGTACCCAGTCGCGCAGCAAAGCAACCGCTTCCGCAGGGCGACCGGTATCAATCAGGAAATCGCCGTAATTCGACAGCAGATACTGGCTGGTGATGTTCAGCGCCAGCGCGCGACGGTAATAGGCTTCGGCGTCGGCGTTGCGTCCAAGGCGCGTTGCCAGATCCGCCAGCCGGGTCAGCAACCACATTTGCGCCTGTGGACTCCCGACAGCATGAGCCGTCAGCAAATCAGCCATCTGGCGTTCCGCCTTTGCCACCTGCCCGGTTTGACCGTCGATATAGGCAAGGCAGCTCGACCAGTAGAGCTCTTTTTCACGGGCACGCATTGCCTCGCAATCGCGTCGTGCGCCGGCATAGTCGGCAAGCACCGTCAGCACCGCGGAACGACCGCTCAGCGTTTCGTAATGCCCGGGGTCGCGTTGCAGAGCCTTCGCAAACAATTCAAGAGCGGGCGTGTATTCATGGCGCCACTGCAACAGCTTGGCGCGCATGTACAGAATATCGGTGGGTGAATTTTCGTCTTTTGCCCAGGGCGCCATTGCCGCCTCGGCATAACCGATGTAACGCGGGTCGCCTTCGGCGCCGGCCAGCTCGTAGTAGGCACCCGCCACTTTCATTGCCAACGCGGGATTTTTCGGTGCCGCCGCCAGTCGGGCACGGTCAGCAGCGAGGCTACGCGCACGTTCGTCGCCGCGGTTCATCGGCAAACGCTCGAGCACTGTTGCGGCGTCTGTCGGACGAAAAGGCTCCGCAACGGCGAAGTTGCCCGTCAGCAGCATTGCGAGCAGCAATGCTCGCGCGAATACAGTGAATTGCATAAAACCGGTTTCAGAAATGAAAAAGGCAGGGCCGGAGCCCTGCCTTCATGAA
>CANHZX010000168.1 GCA_947465215.1 Betaproteobacteria bacterium
TCCGATTACCTCGAAACCATTGGTCAGCCGGACCTTGGCCACTTTCCGCAGGGCCGAATTCGGCTTTTTCGGGGTCGTGGTGTAAACGCGGGTGCAAACACCGCGCTTCTGGGGGCTGCCAGCCAGTGCCGGCACCTTGCTTTTCGTGCGGGGCGCCTGACGGGGCTTGCGCACCAATTGATTTACGGTCGGCATTTTTCCTTGCTTCTCAATAAGTTACGACTAAATTGATCTTAGAATTCGGCCTTTCAGCGGGTCCTGAAACTTCCCGCTGACGGTTCCCAAAAAGTCCGGGGCGGCGTGATTACCGCCCCTGACTTTTCCTAACTACCGGTGAATTGCGGGAAAAAATAGCCGCATTTCGCCCAAAAAAGACTATCGATTTTATGGGTCTAGCACACTTCTGTCAAGCTACCTGCTCTTCTCCCTCTGCGCCGGCAGGAACGGCTGATTCCGCTTCGGCTGCCGCCTGATCCAGTTCCGCCTGGGCGACCTGGTTGCGACGAACCCGGTGATAGGCCAGTCCGGTGCCCGCCGGGATCAGCCGACCGACAATGACGTTTTCTTTCAGGCCGCGCAGTTCGTCGCGTTTGCCCATGATCGCCGCCTCGGTCAGTACGCGGGTGGTTTCCTGGAACGAAGCCGCCGAGATGAACGAATCGGTCGACAGCGAAGCCTTGGTGATGCCCAGCAGGACATGTTCGTACTGTGCCGGCTGCTTGCCTTCGGCCTCGACACGCTCGTTTTCCTCGAACACTTCGGCACGCTCAAGCTGTTCACCGGTGATGAAACGGGTGTCAGCGGCATCTACGATATGCACGCGGCGCAGCATCTGACGAACAATGACCTCGATGTGCTTGTCGTTGATCTTCACGCCCTGCAGACGGTAAACGTCCTGCACTTCGTTGCAGATGTAACGTGCCAGCGCTTCGACGCCGAGCAGACGCAGGATGTCATGCGGGTCAGCTGGACCGTCGACAATGCTTTCGCCGCGGTTCACCACTTGGCCGTCATGCGCCATCACGTGCTTGTCCTTGGCGATCAGGAACTCGTGGGCAACACCCTCGAGGTCGGTAATCACCAGACGCTGCTTGCCCTTGGTGTCCTTGCCGAACGAAACCGTGCCGGTAACCTCGGCCAGCATGCCTGCATCTTTCGGCGAACGCGCCTCGAACAGCTCGGCCACCCGCGGAAGACCGCCGGTGATGTCGCGCGTCTTGGAGGTTTCCTGCGGAATCCGCGCCAGCACTTCGCCGACGCCGACTTCCTGGCCATCACGCACGGTGATGATGCAACCGATCTGGAAGGTGATGTTCACCGACTGATCGGAACCGGCGATCTTGATTTCCTGGCTGTTGGCATCGAGCAGTTTGACCTGCGGACGCAGACCTTTGGCCTGCGCACTGCCGCGACGCTTCGGATCGACCACCACCAGAGTCGACAGGCCGGTGACCTCGTCGATCTGCTTGGCAACGGTAACGCCCTCTTCGACGTTTTCGAATTTGATGCGACCGGCGTATTCGGTAATGATCGGACGGGTATGCGGGTCCCACGTTGCCAGAATGTGCCCCGGCTTCACGGTCTCGCCGTCACGCGCCAGCAGCAGCGCGCCGTACGGCACCTTGTGACGCTCGCGCTCGCGGTTGGCTTCGTCGTGAATCATGACTTCACCGTTACGCGAAATCGCTACCAGTTCGCCGCGCGTATTCGACACATAACGCATGCCTGCGGAGTAACGCACAACACCGGCCGACTTGCTGTCGACCTGACTGACCACTGCGGTACGTGAAGCAGCACCGCCGATGTGGAACGTACGCATCGTCAGCTGGGTGCCCGGCTCGCCGATCGACTGCGCGGCGATCACGCCGACTGCCTCGCCGATGTTGACCACAGCGCCACGGCCCAGATCGCGGCCATAACAACGCGTGCACAGGCCGTAGCGCGTCGCGCAGGTCAGCGGGGTACGAACCTTGATTTCGTCGATGCCGGCGGCCTCAATGGCATCCACCACATCTTCGTCGAGCAGCGTATTGGCTTCAAACAGCGTCGCGCCGTTTTCCGGGTTGACGACATCCGCAGCGGCCACACGGCCGAGAATGCGCTCGCGCAGGCTCTCGACCACCTCACCGCCTTCGACCAGCGCTTTCATGACTACGCCGTTGTCAGTGCCGCAATCGTCTTCGGTCACCACCAGATCCTGGGTCACGTCGACCAAGCGGCGTGTCAGGTAACCCGAGTTCGCGGTTTTCAACGCCGTGTCGGCCAGACCCTTACGGGCACCGTGGGTCGAAATGAAGTACTGCAGAACGTTCAGGCCTTCGCGGAAGTTCGCAGTAATCGGCGTCTCGATGATCGAACCGTCCGGCTTCGCCATCAGGCCGCGCATACCGGCCAGCTGGCGAATCTGCGCCGCGGAACCGCGGGCGCCGGAGTCGGCCATCATGTAAATCGAGTTGAAGGATTCCTGCATGACAGGAGCACCCTTCTTGTCGAGGCGCGGCTTCCACTCGCGGGTCTTGGCGACCCACTCCACCACCGGCTCGACGCCGAGCTGTTCCATCATCGCCTTGGCGACGAGGTCGCCCGCCCGACCCCAGATATCGACCACTTTGTTGTAGCGCTCGCCCTGGGTCACCAGACCCGAGGTGTACTGCTTTTCGATTTCCTGAACTTCTTTTTCGGCCTCGCCGATGATGACGTCTTTCTGCTTCGGCACCAGCATGTCGTCGACCGCAATCGACAGACCGGCGCGTGTCGCCATCGCAAAACCGCCGTACATCAGGCGATCCGCAAAGATCACCGTTTCACGCAGTCCGCAGCGGCGGAAGCTGGCGTTGATGATCTTCGAGATTTCTTTCTTTTTCAGCGCCTTGTTGATGAACTCGAAGGGCAGGCCCACCGGCAGGATTTCCGACAGCAGGGCGCGGCCGACCGTGGTCTGGTAGCGCGTCAGTTTTTCACGCTTGTTGCCGTTCTCGTCGAGTTCAAGTTCGCGGATACGCACGTGAATGCGGGCGCTGATTTCGACCTGACCCGTTTCGTAAGCGCGCGACACTTCTGCGACGTTGATGAAAAGTGAATCTTCGCCCTTGGCACCCTGCTTTTCGCGGGTGGTGTAGTACAGGCCAAGCACGATATCCTGCGACGGCACAATGATCGGATCGCCGTTGGCGGGCGACAGCACATTGTTGGAGGAAAGCATCAGCGTGCGTGCTTCCATCTGCGCTTCGAGCGACAGCGGAACGTGCACAGCCATCTGGTCACCGTCAAAGTCGGCGTTAAAGGCCGCGCAGACCAGTGGGTGCAGCTGGATGGCCTTGCCTTCGATCAGCACCGGCTCGAACGCCTGGATACCCAGACGGTGCAGCGTCGGTGCGCGGTTCAACATGACCGGATGTTCGCGGATCACCTCTTCGAGAATGTCCCAGACGATCGGCTCTTCGCTTTCGACCATGCGCTTGGCCGCCTTGATGGTGGTGGCGAGACCCATGACTTCCAGCTTGTTGAAAATGAAGGGCTTGAACAACTCGAGCGCCATTTTCTTCGGCAGACCACACTGGTGCAGGCGAAGCTGCGGACCGACCACGATGACCGAACGGCCCGAGTAGTCGACGCGTTTGCCCAACAGGTTCTGGCGGAAACGGCCACCCTTGCCCTTGATCATGTCAGCCAGCGATTTCAGCGGACGCTTGTTGGCACCGGTCATCGCCTTGCCGCGACGGCCGTTGTCGAGCAGCGAGTCCACCGCTTCCTGCAGCATGCGCTTCTCGTTGCGCACGATGATTTCCGGCGCTTTCAGTTCGAGGAGGCGCTTCAGGCGGTTGTTGCGGTTAATCACGCGGCGATACAGGTCATTCAGGTCGGAGGTCGCAAAGCGGCCTCCGTCAAGCGGGACCAGCGGACGCAGTTCCGGCGGCAGCACCGGAAGCACTTCCAAGACCATCCAGTCGGGTTTGATGCCCGACTTCTGGAAGGCCTCAAGCACCTTCAGGCGCTTGGCGATTTTCTTGATCTTGGTCTCGGAGCTGGTCGCCTCAAGGTCGGCGCGCAGCGTTTCGATTTCACGGCCGAGATCGAGGCTGCGCAGCAGCGCGCGAACACCTTCAGCGCCCATCGCGGCACTGAAATCGTCGCCGAACTCTTCGACTTTTGCCAGATAATCGTCTTCCGTCATCAACTGGCAGCGCTTCAGCGGGGTCATGCCGGGATCGGTCACGACATAAGCTTCAAAATACAGCACGCGTTCGATGTCGCGCAGCGTCATGTCGAGCACCATGCCCAGACGCGACGGCAGTGACTTCAGGAACCAGATGTGGGCAACCGGGCTGGCCAGCTCGATGTGACCCATGCGTTCGCGACGCACCTTCGACAGCGTTACTTCAACGCCGCACTTCTCGCAGATCACGCCGCGATGTTTCAGGCGCTTGTATTTGCCACACAGGCACTCGTAGTCTTTGGTCGGTCCGAAAATCTTGGCGCAGAAGAGGCCGTCGCGTTCGGGTTTGAACGTGCGGTAGTTGATGGTCTCAGGCTTCTTCACCTCGCCATACGACCATGAACGGATCTTCTCGGGCGAGGCCAGCCCGATCTTGATCGCGTCAAATTCTTCTTCCTGCGTAACCTGTTTGAACAAATCAAGCAGTGCTTTCATCGCAAACTCCTAGGTAATCTGTCAGTGCTGTCTGTGCTGCGCTGTTCTGCGAGAGCTGGTCCTGCGGAAACGGGTTTCACCCGCCTCCGCATTCGTGTTCAGTTCAATAACGGTTGTGGTCGAGGTCGATGTCGATCGCCAGCGAGCGGATTTCCTTGACCAGCACGTTGAACGATTCCGGCATGCCGGCTTCGATACGGTGGTCGCCCTTGACGATGGACTCGTACACCTTGCGACGGCCTTCCGTGTCGTCCGACTTAACCGTGAGCATTTCCTGCAGCACGTACGCCGCGCCGTAGGCTTCGAGTGCCCAGACTTCCATTTCGCCGAAACGCTGACCACCGAACTGCGCCTTGCCGCCCAGCGGCTGCTGGGTAACCAGGCTGTACGGTCCGGTCGAACGCGCGTGCATCTTGTCATCGACCAGGTGATGCAGCTTCAGCATGTGCATGTAGCCGACCGTCACCGGGCGCTCAAAGGCATCACCGGTGCGTCCGTCGTACAGCGTAACCTGCGTCTTGCCGGGCGTGAAACCAAGCTTCTTGGTCTTCGCATCATCGTTCGGGTAAGCCAGGTCCAGCATCTGCCGGATTTCGACTTCGGTCGCGCCGTCAAACACCGGCGTCGCAAACGGCACACCCTTGCTCAGGTTGGCCGCCATTTCCATGACTTCCTCATCCTTCAGCGCATCGAGGTCGACCGGCTTACCGTTGGTGTTGTAAACCTTGTCCAGCATCTTGCGCACTTCGGCAACCTTGGCTTGCGCCTTGATCATTTCGCCGATACGGATGCCGAGACCCTTGGCTGCCCAGCCCAGGTGGGTTTCGAGAATCTGGCCGACGTTCATCCGCGAAGGCACGCCCAGCGGGTTGAGAACGATGTCGACCGGAGTACCGTCAGCCATATGCGGCATGTCTTCCACCGGGGTGATCTTGGAGATCACGCCCTTGTTGCCGTGGCGGCCGGCCATCTTGTCGCCGGGCTGCAGCTGGCGTTTGACCGCCAGGTAAACCTTGACCATCTTCTGCACGCCGGGCGGCAGTTCGTCGCCGCTGGTGAGCTTTTTCTTCTTCTCATCATAGGCTTTGTCGAACTGCAGCTTGGTCTGCGCGAGGCTTTCCTTGATCTGCTCCATCTGCGCAGCAGACTCTTCGTTCGACAGGCGGATATCGAACCAGCTGTGGCGCTCGACCTCAGCCAGGTAGGCCTTGGTGATTTTCGCGCCCTTCGCCAGCTTCTTCGGGCCGCCATTGGCGGTCTTGCCGTTAAGCAGGCGCTCCAGACGTTCGAAGGCGTCGTTTTCAACGATGCGCAACTGGTCGCCGAGGTCTTTCTTGTAACGCTTCAGCTCGTCGTCGATGATCTGCTGGGCACGCTTGTCGCGCTCAATGCCTTCGCGGGTGAAGACCTGGACGTCGATCACCGTGCCCGACATGCCCGAGGGCACGCGCAGGCTGGTGTCTTTCACGTCAGAGGCCTTCTCGCCGAAGATCGCGCGCAGCAGCTTTTCTTCCGGCGTCAGCTGGGTTTCGCCCTTCGGCGTGACCTTGCCGACCAGCACATCACCGGCTTCGACTTCAGCGCCGATGTGGATGATGCCGGATTCATCGAGGTGACCCAGTTGCGATTCCGACAGGTTCGAAATGTCACGGGTGATCTCTTCCGGTCC
>CANHZX010000169.1 GCA_947465215.1 Betaproteobacteria bacterium
CCTTCCCCAAACTGGAATTCAGCCTGCCGCATGCCGGCGGTGCCCTCACCGGCATCCGCGGACGCCTGGACCGCGGTTTCTACACCCGCCAGGAATGCAAGACGATCAGCAAACCGCCGTCGAGCTATCTCAAGCGCTTCACCTACGACACCATCACCTACAACGAAGACCAGCTGGAAGAACTGATCAAGCTGGTCGGCATCGACCGCATCCTCGTTGGCAGTGATTACTGCTTCGATATCGCCTATGAAGAGCCGGTCAAATTCGTGCACGGGGTCAAATCACTGACCACCGAGCAGAAAGACCAGATTCTCTGGAACAATGCGGCGAAGCTGTTGAACTTGTAACCGCGTCTTGCCCCCCCCTTTCCCCATTGAAAAGGGGGAAAGGGAATCAGTACGAAGCATCTTGTCACCGCGGAACAGTACTGTTTATAATACGATAAATAACATTATTTAACGTACACTTACCGTAACATTCAAAGATGAACAATATTTCTGCCAACGATCTGAAAACCAAAGGCGTCGGGGCGATCGAACAAGCGCTTGCCGATCAGCAGGAGGCGTCTGTCACGGTCCGGGGACAGGTGAAATTCGTGGTGATGAGCCAAGAGCATTATGCGCATTTGCGTGAATGCGAACTCGAAGCGGCGCTGGCTGAAACGAAGACAGATCTCGCTGCAGGTCGCTTCGTTAAGGAATCCGTTGAAGCACATCTGAAGCGACTGGCCAAACTGTCGGTGTAAGACCGCATTTATCCCATGGCTTGGCAACTGGTTTTTACCGAACAGTACAATCGGCGCGCCGCCCGCTTTTTGCGACGCCATCCGAATGCGCAAAGCCAATACGCCAAAACGCTGAAGTTGCTGGAAGCAAATCCCCACCACCCTTCATTGCGACTGCATGCCCTTAAAGGAAAGCTTTCAGGGTTGCACAGCGTATCCATTAATCTGAGTTACAGAATTACTCTGGAGCTGATCATTACGGGATCCGAAGTTGTACTGATCAACATCGGGGATCACGATGCTGTTTATTTTTAGCGAATGACACCACCCATCTGGTGATAAAAAACGCCGCTGAATGAAGCGGCGTTTTTTTGGTGGCGAATGAATCAATCGATTTTCATATTGGCCGCCTTTGCCACCTTGGTCCAGCGGGCAATCTCATTGCGCATGTGCGCAGTCAGCCTATCCGGCGTGGTGCCGATCAGCTCAACGCCCATCACCGCCGCACGATCCTTGAAATCCTGCACGCCGAGGATGCGCACCGTTTCGGTATTGAGCTTGATGATGATGTCCTTGCTGGTGCCTGCCGGCGCATAGAAGCCGTACCAGGTATCGAAATCAATCGGATACCCCTCCTCGGCCATAGTAGGAATTTGCGGCGCCAGCGGCGCACGCTTGGTGCTGGCGACAGCCAGTGCGCGCAGCTTGCCGGTTTTCACATGCTGCAGCGGCAGCAGGATGATGTTGAAGCCCACCGACACTTCCCCGGCCAGCAATGCCGTATGCAGCGGTGCAGCGCCTTTGAACGGCACGTGCACCATGTTCACGCCGGTCAGCTGCTTTAACTGCTCGAGGCCGAAGTGCTGGCCGCTGGCATTGCTCGGCGAACCGAAGGTCAACTCCCCGGGCCGCGACTTCGCCAGCGCGATCAGCTCCTTGACGTTTTTCACCGGCACCGACGGATGCACCACCAGCAGATTGGGCTGCGAGGCCACCAGCGAAATTGGTTCGAAATCCTTCAGCGGGTCGTAAGGCATCTTGGCGTACAGCGCAACGCTCAGCGCCTGCGGGCCGATGCCGCCCATCAGCAGCGTGTAGCCGTCCGGTGCGGCTTTGGCCACGGCTTCGGAGCCGATATTGCCGTTGGCACCGGAACGGTTCTCCACCAGAAATTGCTGGCCCAGTGCTTCGTTAAGACGGGGGCCGATGTTTCTCGCCATGAAGTCATAACCGCCGCCTGCGGGGAACGGCGCAATGATGCGCACCGCGCGTGTCGGATAAGCCGTCTGCGCCAACGTCGCCGCAGGCAGGCAAACCGCAGCAGTTGCCGCAGCGGTCAGAGAAACTTGCAGCCAGTGTCGCAGATTCATGGTTTTATCCTATTGATTTTATTTAATTATTTTGACAGGTGCTTTTTAAAGAAAGAAACGCTGAGTTCCAGCGCGCGGTCCGCCTCAGGCTTGCTGTAGGTGCGTCCGCCATGCCTTGCGAAGGCATGATCGGCGCCGGGGTATTTGTGGATCTCCACCAGCGGATTCGGCGACAGCCGCCGCTCCAGCAGTTCATTCACCTCCGCCTGCACCCAGCGATCCTTCATCGCCATATGCAGCATGAACGGCCGGTGCAGATTGCCAACTTCACGGATGTTGTGTTCGATGTAGGTGCCGTAATACGCCACCGCGCAATCGATGTCGGTGCGGCAGCACAGCAGATAACAGAGCTTGCCGCCCAGGCAGTACCCCACTGCCCCGACCTTGCCGTTGCATTCCGGCAACGTCGCAATGTGCTTGACGGTGTCTTCCATGTCGCGCACGCCGAGGTCGTAATCAAAGTCGTAATAGAGATCGAAGGCCTTTTTGACGTCTTCCGGGTTGCGGTCCGACAACTCAACGCCAGGCTCCTGCCGCCAGAACAGATCCGGCACAAAACACACGAACCCCGCTTCGGCAAATTCATGTGCGTGGGTGCGCATGGTGTCGTTAACACCCCAGATTTCCATGATGGCAACGATTGCGCCCTTGGGCGGGCCGTCCGGCACTGCGAGATAGCCGCCCATCACGCCATCGCGCAGCGGCACTTTGATATTACGAGTTTGCATATTGCGTCAGCCTTTATTGAACGGTGATACCGGCAGCCTTGACCACGGGGCCCCACTTCGCCACTTCTTCGGTCAGCATCGCGACAAATTCTTCCGGCGAGGAGCCAATGGCTTCGACAGCCAGCGCATTGAATCGCTCTTTGGTTTCCGGGAGATCCATTGCGCGCATCATGTCCTTGTGAAGTCGTACGGAGATCGGTTTGGGCAGCCCCTTCGGTCCGGACAGGCTGTACCAGCCGGCGATGCTGAACTTAAGACCACTCTCTGCCACCGTCGGCAGATCGGGCATCAGGGTCGAGCGTTTGTCGCCCCCGACCGCGAGCGCGCGCAACCGGTTGGTTTTGATATGCGGCATCGCGGAGGACAAACCGTTGAACATCGTGTTCACTTCGCCGGCTAACAAGGCCGTCATCCCGGGGCCTGCGCCTTTGTAAGGCACATGAGTGATGCGAATGCCGGCAGCCACATTTAGCAGTTCGCTCGCCATGTGAATGCCGGTGCCATTGCCACCGGATGCGAAGTTCAGCTTGCCCGGCTGCGCCTTGGCCAGCGTGACCAACTCCTTGACCGATTTGACCGGCAACGACGGATGCGCCACCAGCACATAAGGCGAAGCCGCAACCAGCGATATATGGGCAAAATCGCGCACCGGATCATAGGGCACGGACTTCACCAGATTGGGCACAATCGACAACGGCCCCGAGAACCCGAACAGCAGCGTGTAGCCATCCGGAATCGCCTTGGCGACGATCTCAGTACCGATCAGCCCTGCAGCACCGGCACGGTTGTCGATGACGATCTGCTTACCGAGAAATTCGGCCATCGGCGTGGACACTGCACGGGCAATAACATCGTTGGGGCCGCCGGGCGAAGACGGCGCGATCATGCGGATCGGACGCTCCGGATATCGGGCTGTGTTTTGCGCAGCAGCACTGAAACAGGCGGCCACGCCCAGCACAGCAGCGGCCATGCGCAATTGGTGATTCATCAGACTTCTCCTAAGGGATGACGACTGAAAGCCGTCATTTTTTAATGTCGTTACGGCCCCGGTCGAAATTCGGGGTTTGGATGGTTTAATCCGCCTTCATCTTGCGTTCCTTAATGACGCGCGCGAATTTCTTCAGCTCGTCATCCAGGAATGTGCCTAACTGTTCGGGCGTGCTGCCGATGGCGTCAATGCCCTCATCCACAAAACGACGCGCCAGCTCCGGACCTTGTACCGCTTTGACGAAATGCTGGTTCAGCGTATTGATGATGTCGCGGGGCGTGCCTTTCGGCGCCGCAAACGCAAACCACGCACTGAATTCATAACCGGGCAGAACATCGGCAATGGGCGGCACGCCGGGCAAGGCCGGGCTGGGCTTGAGGCTGGTCACGCCCAATGCGCGCAGACGCCCCGCTTTAACAAAACCGGTCGCGCCAGCCAGTCCGGAGAAGGCCACACCCACTTCACCGCTCACAGCAGCAGTCAGCGCCGGGCCGCCGCCCTTGTATTGCACGACGGCGATTTCAGTCTTGGCGAGATAGTTGAACAGCTCACCGGCGATATGCGGATTGGTGCCCGTTCCCGCGCCACCGTAATTCAGCGTGCCGGGACGCGCTTTGGCCAGCGCAATCAGTTCTTTGACGTTGCGCGCCGGCACCGAGGGATGCACGCTGACAAACGACGGCGTCGAAGCCAATAGCGAGATCGGAGCGAAATCGGTCAACGCGTCATAGGGAACCTTGCTGAACATCAGCGTGTTGGTTGCCAGCGGCGTGGTGTTGATCAGCAGCGTGTAGCCATCAGGTTTGGATTGCGCCACAAAACCGGTGCCGATAATGCCGGAGGCGCCGACACGGTTCTCCATAATGATCTGCTGGCCGATGGATTGGGTTGCAATCGGTCCCACCAGGCGTGCCACGACATCCACCGTGCCGCCCGGCGGAAAGGGAATGATCACGCGCACCGGGCGCTCCGGGTATTTGGCAGTCTGGGCCAGTGCCGGCGTGCTCACTGCCAGCCCCAGAAACGCTACTGCAGCGAAATACTTGATATTCATGACTCTCCTCCGGATCAATGATTCGTCAGCTGGCGGCAAATGAAATTTTTATTGTGCGCCCGACCAGCCCGCATGATAACCGGCCCGGCGATGAATCGAAACTCAGTCGGCGGACGGCGTCACTCCCGCCCAAGACGGCTTATCAAACAACTGCAGCAGGAAATCGACAAACACGCGCAGCTTCGGGGTCACACGGCCCTGCTTTGGGAACACCACCGAGATGTCATAACCCTCTGTCTGATAAGAGCCCAATACCGCGACCAGCTCGCCACTTTCCAGATAGGGACGCACGTAATATTCCGCGAGCTGGATGATGCCCTGCCCGGCCAGCGCGGCAACCACCAGCGCGTCGCCGCTGTTAAAGGTCATCGAGCCGTTAATCGGCACCTGGCGCTTGACGCCATCCACAGTGAAGCGCCATTCACGGATGCGGCCGTTGCGAGGGCGGCGGTAAGCGAGGCAATCATGCTTGGAAAGAGCCTCGGGGGATTCTGGCGTTCCCCGCTTCTCCAGATAGTCGGGAGACGCGCAGATCACATACCGCGTCGATGCCAGCCGGCGTACGGCCAGTCGCGACCCCTGCAGCTCGCCGACCTGCACCGACACATCGACTTCATTATCAATCGTGAACGGCACGAAATCGCTGAACGTCACATCCAGCGAGATCGCCGGATACCGCTGCGTGAATTCCGAAAGATGGGGAACGATCCACAAGCGACCGATCGTTGACGGCATGCTCACACGCAGCCGGCCACGAGGCTCGCGGCTGGCGCGCCCCGCCATCAGTTCCGCCTCCTCCAGATCCGCGGCAATCTGCTTGCAGCGGAAGTAGAACTCCGAGCCTTCCGAGGTCAACGACAGTTTGCGGGTAGTCCGGTTCAGCAGCCGCATATCCAGCTTGCCTTCCAGGCGTGCCAGAGAAGCACTCACGGCCGCGGTCGAAATGCCCATGGCCCTTGCAGCAGCGCTCAGCGACCCCGCTTCGGTCACTTTCAGAAAAATGAAAATATTGTGCAGGCTATCCATGACTACCTCGACGCAAAAACCATGATTATTAACCAATATGTTAATAGTGATTCTAAGCTGGTTTTGGCCTTAATTTCGCCAAATTTCACTAAAATCGGCCCAAAACATGCCCCCTAGCAAAAAACCAAATATACGGGGGCCACTGCAAATCAAGCCCAATCGAAAGGAAAAAATGCCGATCAGTCTGCGTGGCGTCATGCAAAGCCCGGTCACACCGCTGAAGGACGACTTCAGCCTGGATGTGCCGACCTATGAAAAACTGGTCGATTTCCATGTCCGCACCGGTGCGACCGCCATTTCCTGGCCGCATCACAAGGGCGAGTCGCTCAACCTGACGATGCAGGAACGCAAAATGGGTGCCGAAGCCACGGTTAAAGCCGTCGGTGGCCGCGTCCCGGTGTCGATCCACGTCAGCTCG
>CANHZX010000170.1 GCA_947465215.1 Betaproteobacteria bacterium
AGAAAACCGATTCCGATGCGCCTGCCCAGCGGCAGCGCCGGTTTTTCAATGCCGGTAGTGGCGCGGGCCAGCAGTGCACCGGAAAGCGCGTGGGTCAGGCTATCCATGACAGTCGTCGGGTATGGGAAGACAAAAAAACAGCGGCGCCGGATTGTAACCGACGCCGCCGGGTACTCCTGAAAACGCCTACTTCAGGACGATATCCAGCGTCTTGCCGAGACGGTAATAGGTTTCGTATTGTTCCTGCACAAACTTCGCGGTGTCTTCCGGCGACTTGATATGCGGCATCGAACCAATTTTTTCGGTTGCCGCAATCCACTGCGGATCAGCACCGACTTTCTGCAGCGTGTCGCCCCACAGCGCAACCAGCTTTCGGTCCATTTTCGGCGGACCATACAAGGCGCTCCAGCCGATGATGCGCTCCAGCGCCGGATAACCCGCCTCCTTCGCCGTCGGCACATCGGGAATTTCCTTGTAGCGTTCCGGCGTCGTGGTCAGCAAGCCGCGCATCTGCCTGCTCTTGATAAAACCCAGCACAGTGCCGAGGTTGGAACAGCCGAAATCGACATGCTTGCCGAGCACTGCCGTGGCAGCCTCACCGCCACCCTTGTACGGAATCTGGATCGCCGCTTCCTTGCCCAGCTTCTGCACGTCGAAGAGCAGCTGCGGCCCCATTTCATGAATGGTGCCGACGCCGGCGGTGCTGTATTTGAGCTTGCCCGGATTCTTGCGGATGCCTTCGACCAGATCGCCGAAAGTGCGGTACGGGCTGTCGGCTACCACCGCACAGACATAGGGATTGAGCTCAAGAATACCGAGGAAGGTGAAGTCATTCCATTTGTAGCCGAGGTCCGGCTTCAGCGCCGGCAATGTGGCCTGGGAACCGACGCGCGCCAGCAGCAGCGTATAGCCGTCGGGCGCGGCATTTTTCACCTGCTCGGAACCGATGGCTCCGCTGGCGCCGACCTTGTTCATCACCACGACGTTCTGCTTCAGGTATTTCGGGATGACGGTACCGAGGTTGCGCGCCGCGAGATCGGAATCACCGCCCGCCGAGAATGGCGCGACGACCAGCAGCGGTCGTGTCGGATACTGCTGGGCGGCAACAACGCCTGCGATGACGGCAAGAATACCGCCCACAACAAACGCGACAGCACGGCTTACAGAACTGGATTTCACTTGGGTCTCCTCCCGGTTGAAATGCCTGGCCTGCTTGCAAGGGCATTGTGCGGGGAGGATTATCGAAAAGCAACGGCGGCCGGTCAGGCCCTAGTCCCAGCGGTCGTCCTTGACCTCAATGACGCCGTTTTCAACACGCAGCGGCAGTTTTGCCGTGGGCTCATAGGCCGGCGCCGTCAGCGCCTCGCCGGTACGGATGCAGAAGCGTGCGCCGTGGCGCGGACAGACCACCTGATCACCTTCGATCACGCCGCTGGCCAGCTCACCGCCGTCGTGGGTGCAGACGTCTTCAATCGCAAAGAATTCGCCACCGACGTTAAACACGGCGACCGTAGTGCCGTCGACATCGGCGACCTTGCAGCGTCCCGCGGCGATCTCACCGACCGCCGCCACTTTGATCCAATCCGCCACGTTCATTACATCCCGTTTAAACCGCAACCACTTCCATATCGGGTTCGATCTGGCGCACGAGGTTCTCGATACCGGCGAGCGTGCCCGACAGCGAGCTCGGACAACTGCCGCAGGCGCCCTGGTAATGCACCGACAGCTTGTTGCCCTCGAGGCCGACGACGTAAAGGTCGCCACCGTCATTCTGCAGGTAAGGACGAACCTGCTCATCGAGCGCCGCATTGATCTTGTCCAGACGCTCACGGTCTTCCGGGCTCAGCTTGGCCGGGTCCATCGCTTCGCTCGACTGCTCGGCCAATTGCGCCGACTGTGCGTCGGCCGACGGGGCTTCACGGATCGGCACAGCCAGATCACGCATCAGCTGCTCCCAGTCGGCGCCGCCGTCCTGCGTCACCGTCACCCAGTGATCGACATAAAACACATTGGTGACATGCTCAATATCAAACAGTGCCATGGCCAGCGGATCGCCGACGGCATGCTCCGGTTTGTCATACGAGCGGGTAATGCCCCAGGTCAGCGGTTCCCGCAGGATGAACTTCATCGCATTGGGATTCGGGGTTGGTTCTATTTCGGCGATTTTCGGCATGAATGAAATTTGCGAGTGCAGTAACGGTTTTTATTATTCGGTCGAGGCGGTATCGCTACCGGCAAAGGCTGCATGCAGCGTATGCCAGGGCAGGATCGCGCATTTGACGCGGGTCGGCAGTTCACTGACGCCGGAAAACACGGTCAGACGGCCGAGGTGATGCGGACCGGCAGTATCAAGCTTGCCGGTGGTCATGTCGCGGAACTCCTGCACCATCTGTTCGGCGTCTGCTTTGCTTTTACCTTTGACGGCGACGGTCATCATCGAAGCGGATGCCTTGCATATCGCGCAGGCCTCCCCTTCAAAGCCAACCGCTTCGACCTGATCCCCGTTCAATTTCAAGGACAGGTGGATGTGGTCGCCGCACAGCGGGTTCAAACCTTCCGCCTTGTGCGTGGCATCGCCAAGCATGCCCCAGTTGCGGGGCTTCTTGTTATGTTCGAGGATCATTTCCTGGTAAAGCTGACGGCTGTCCATTGCGGTATCGCTATTCCGTGAATCGGTCAGGCAAACAGTTTCTGCACACGGCCGATGGAGGCGACCAGCGCATCGACTTCGTCCATCGTGTTGTAGAAGGCAAATGAGGCGCGCGAAGTCGCCGGCACCTTGAAGCGCTGCATCACCGGCTGCGCACAATGGTGGCCGGTGCGGATCGCCACGCCATCGTCATTGAGTAGCGAACCGACGTCATGAGGATGCACGCCATCGAGCGCGAACGACAGCACGGCGGCCTTTTTCTCGGCGGTGCCGATCAGGCGCACGCCGGGCATGCGGTTCAGCTGATCGGTCGCGTAGTCCAGAAGATCGGTTTCGTGGGCGACGACGCGGTCGATACCGATGGCGGTCAGGTAATCAATGGCCGCACCCAGCGTGATCGCTTCGCCGATCGGCGGCGTACCGGCCTCAAACTTGGCGGGAATCGGCGCATAGGTGGTTTTCTCGAACGTCACCGACAAGATCATGTCGCCGCCGCCCTTGAAAGGCTGCATTTTCTCGAGCAGCGCGGCCTTGCCGTACAACACGCCGATGCCGGTCGGACCACAGAGCTTGTGGCCGGAGAAAGCATAAAAATCACAATCGAGATCCTGCACATCGACCTTCAGGTGCGGTGCGGCCTGCGCGCCATCGACCAGCACCGGCACACCGTGTTCATGCGCAATCGCGATCATTTCGCGGACCGGCGTGATTGTACCCAGTGCGTTCGATACGTGCGTCATCGCCACGAACTTGGTGTTCGCGTTAAACAGCTTGCGGTAATCCTCGACCAGCAACTCTCCGCGGTCATTGATCGGCACCACACGGATTTTCGCGCCACGCTCGTCCGCAACCATCTGCCACGGAACGATATTGGAGTGATGCTCCAGCGTGGTGAGAATGATCTCGTCACCGGCCTTGAAAAATTTGCGACCGTAACCCTGCGCCACCAGATTGATTCCATCGGTGGTGCCGCTGGTGAAAATGCACTCGCGCGACTCTTTGGCGTTGATGAAAGCCTGAACCTTGAGCCGCGCCTTTTCGTATTCCGCGGTCGCCGTTTCGGACAGGTAGTGCACGGCGCGGTGAATATTGGCGTGCTGTGCGCTACGGTATTTCACCCAGCGGTCGATCACTGCTTGGGGCATCTGGCTCGACGCCGCATTATCCAAAAAAATCAAAGGCTTATCTTTGATCTTCAAACTGAGAATGGGAAAGTCCCGGCGCAGCGCCCCGACATCCAACGGTGTCGCGAGTTTGTCGCGCGCGCTCACAAGCTGGCCTCGGTACGCGCCATCACCAGCTTCTCCAGCGCATCGACCAATGAGGGCACGGGAATGTGGTCGATGATCTCGGCGCCGAAGGCATAGGTCAGCAGATTGCGCGCCTGCGCTTCCGGCAAACCGCGGCTTTTCAGATAAAACAGATGCTCGGCATCGAGTTGGCCGACCGCTGCGCCATGCGCACATTTCACATCATCGGCATAAATTTCCAGCTGCGGCTTGGTATCGACACGCGCCTTGTCCGACAGCAGCAGGTTACGGCTCTGCTGCGACGAATCCGTCAGCTGCGCGCCTTCGCGCACAAACACCTTGCCGTTGAATACCGCATGGCCGGCACCGCCGACAATAGTCTTATGCGTCTGCTTGCAGATGCCGTGTGCTTTTGCGTGATCCACCAGCGTATGCGTATCCGCAGTCTGCCGACCACCGATCAGCGCCAGGCCGTCGATCTCGACATTGACACCCTCGCCCTGCTGGTCGATGTTCAGATTGATGCGCGATAGCCGCGCACCCAGCGTCACCGCATGAGACTGGAAACGGGCATCCTTTGCCAGCGTCACTGCGCAGTTGCTGATGTGAAAGGCTTTCTGGCTTTCGCGCTGCAGCTTGATGTGACGCAGCGAAGCGTTCGGCGCCACGGCAATTTCGGTCACTGCGTTGGTCAGGTAAGCCTCATCCCCCAAAGCGACGTAATCCTCGATCACGCAGGCTTCGGCACCGCTCTCGGCAACGATCAGGCAGCGCGGATAGACCGCAACGCCGTTTCCTGCCGCGACGAACAGCAGATGGATCGGCGCTTTCAACTGCGCGTTCTTCGCCAGATGAATGAACACGCCGTGCTGCAGAAATGCGGTGTTGAGTGCGGTAAACAGTTCCTGCTCGGCACCAGCCAGCTTTGCAAGGTGAGGTTCGATCAGCGCGGCATGGGATTTGATTGCATCGCTCAAGGCGATGACTGTCACGCCGGCAGGCAATGCGCCCTGCTGCGCCAGCTCTGGTGCCGGCACACCATCGACAAACACCAGACGCATCGCCGCTTCCGGCACGACATGCGCCGCAATGTCAGTCGCCGAGACTTTGACGGCGGCGGCAACCGGCTGCACCTGCAATTTGGTCAGCGGCGTCAGATCGGTGAAGCGCCATTCTTCGTCGCGAGTGGTCGGCACCGACAGCGCATTGGCGCGCTCCAGCGCCGCCGCGCGGCGCGCATCGAGCCAGGCCGCCGGGCTTTTCGGCAGCTCACCGCTACCGGTGAGCAGCGCCGCCACGTAAGGATGGGTTACTGTCACTTTCACGCTGCAGCCTTTTTGGCTGCTTTTTTGTCATCCAGCAGCCAGTCGTAACCGCGCGACTCCAGTTCCAGCGCCAGTGACTTGTCACCGGATTTGATGATTCGGCCGGCGGACATAACGTGCACGTAATCGGGCGTGATGTAGTTGAGAAGGCGCTGATAGTGCGTGACCAGCACGCAGGCGTTGTCGGACGTCAGCAGTTTGTTGACGCCGCCAGCAACCACGCGCAGCGCGTCAATGTCGAGACCAGAGTCGGTTTCATCGAGCAGCGACAGCTTGGGCTCGAGAAGCGCCATCTGCAGGATTTCATTGCGTTTCTTTTCGCCGCCGGAAAAACCGTCATTGACGCTGCGACTCAGGAACTCCGGATTCATTTCCAGCAGCTTCATTTTTTCGCGCACCAGATCATCGAACTCGAGCGGGTCGAGCTCGTCCTTGCCCCGGCCGCCCTGGACCGTGTTGTAGGCGAGACGCAGGAAGGCGCTGTTGGAGACACCGGGGATTTCAACGGGATACTGGAAACCGAGGAACACGCCGGCACGGGCACGCTCATCAGCGGCCAGCGTGAACAGGTCCTTGCCTTCGAACAGCACTTCGCCGCCCTTGACCTCGTAGGCCGGGTGACCCGCAAGCACTTTGGAGAAGGTGCTTTTGCCGGAGCCGTTAGGGCCCATGATCGCGTGCACTTCGCCGGCACGAACCGTCAGGTTGATGCCCTTGAGAATGTCCACGCCGGCGACGGTCGCCGTCAGATTGCGGACTTCGAGAATGGTTTTAGCGTTGCTGTTGATCATCCGACACTACCTTCAAGTTTCAGGCCGAGGAGTTTGGTCGCCTCAACAGCGAACTCCATCGGCAGTTGCTGGAAAACGTCCTTGCAGAATCCGTTGATGATCATCGACACCGCTTCTTCGGTGCCAATGCCACGACTCTGGAAATAGAACAGCTGGTCTTCGCCGATTTTCGACGTTGTGGCTTCGTGCTCCACTTTCGCCGTCGGGTTCTGCACATCAATATAGGGGAAGGTATTGGCGCCGCATTTCGCCCCGATCAGCATCGAA
>CANHZX010000171.1 GCA_947465215.1 Betaproteobacteria bacterium
CGGCGGCAACACATTGCGCACCAGGCCTTCGAGCTGGACTTCGCCGAAGGCGCCGCGGGCACGCTTGTCACCCAGCAGTTCCTGCAGGCTGACCACGCTGCCGGTCAGGCTTTCGATTTTTTTCTGGGCTTCGTCGATGGTTGCCAAGCGTGTCATCACGCTGACGAAAGTTTCATTGGTTTTCTTGAAGCCTTCATCAAGCCGTTCATTGACCTTGCCGGCGATTTCACCCAGCCGCGCGTCGATCTTGGCATTCAGCGATTCGGTAGTGGCCGCCAGACGCTCCAGCATGGCCTCGCGCTGCGTGCCCATCTCCTTGGTCAGCGTCAGGCGCAATGCGTGCAGCACGTCGCGGGTCTGCTTCAGTTCATCGGCGGTGGACGTGCGCTGGCGTTCCCCGGCATCGGCCACTTGCGCGCCCAGCCGGTCGCCCTGCTTGGTCAGGCCGTCGTGCAAGTCACCGAGCATGGCGCGGTGCTTGTCTTCGAGCGATTGCTGCAGGTCCAGCGTGGCGCGCGCAGCCGTGCGCCCCTGGGTCGCCATCACCACCACGACGACGCCTAAAATAACCAATAAAAACAACAATATATAAATGATCAGTGATTCGCTCATGAGCCGCTTCCGAAGTTCTGCGAAGTATATCGCCGCCGCTGCATCGCCGGAACGCGATTTGCGCCCAGATCTGCGCTCAGGACAGCATGCGCAACACGCGTAGCGGCGCGATACGCAGCACGTGGCGGGTGCCGAGGTGGCCGGCGAGCATCACGCCGAACACGGTGCCGAAAATGCCGATGGCCCACAGCATCGGGCTGAAGGTGTAACCGACGTTGATCACGCGCGACGCCAGCGTGTAACCCAGCGCATTGGCCCCCGCCGCCGCAATCAGCCCGGCCAGCGCGCCGATCACTGCAAACTCGGCAAGGTTGGCCCGCGCCAGCTGGCTGCGGCTCGCCCCCATCGTGCGCATGATCGTCGCCTGATACAGCCGCTCATCCTGCGTGCTGGCAATCGCGGCATACAACACCACCAACCCCGCCAGCAGCGTGAACAGGAAGACAAACTGCACTGCGCGCGACACCTGGGTGATCATGGTCTGCACCTGGCCCAGCACCTGCGCGACGTCGATCAGCAGGAAATTCGGGAATTGTTTGACCAGCGCATTGAGGAGTTCGACATTGCCCGGCGGCAGATAAAAGCTGGTGACATAACTCGCCGGATATTTTTCCAGCAGGCCCGGCGGTGAGACGACAAAGAAATTGACGTTGAAAGAATCCCAATCCACCTTGCGCAGGCTGGTGATTTCAGCGGTAAACGCGCTCCCCGCCGAATCAAAGGTCAGCTTGTCACCGACACCGACACCCAGCGCCTTGGCAATGCCATCCTCCATCGAGAACTGGTCTGTTCGAGGCTTGTTGCCCCACCAGTAGCCGGCGATCAGGCGGTTGTCCTTCTGCATCTGCGTCGCCCAGGACAGATTGAACTCGCGATCCACCAGCCGGCGCGCACGGTCATCGCTGTAATCAGCAGGCGTGACAGTGCGGTCATTGATGCCAATCAGCCGCGCACGCACCATCGGGTGCAGCTCGGGCATAACCATGCCGCGACCTTCAAAGAATTTTTTCAGCGTCGGAATCTGGTCAGGCTGCACATTGACGATAAAGCGGTTCGGCGCATCCGGCGGCAGGCTGCGCTGCCACAGGTCGAGCAGTTCACTGCGGATGATGGTCAGTGTCAGCAGCGCCATTACACCAATGCCCAGCGCCACCACCTGCAACACGCTGGCCATCGGCCGCCGCCGCAGGTTGGCAATACCGAAACGCCACGACACGCCAGCCCCGCCGATGCGCGACACCAGCGCAATCACGCCCCAGGACAGTAAACCCGCGACCAGCATGGCTCCGGCAAATCCGCCAAACACCATGCCGCCCAGCCGCAGATCACCGGCCTTCCAGATGATCAACCCGGCAATCACCACTGCACCCAGGGCATAACCCAGCAGACCCATGCCGCTCGGGGCGCCGATGTCCCGGCGCAGCACACGCAAGGTCGGCACCCGCGCCAGCGCAACAATGGGTGGCAAGGCAAATCCCAGCAGCAGTGCGAGGCCGGTGACAAAGCCGTGCAGTGCCGGCATCCATCCCGGCTCCGGCAACTCCACCGTCACCAGACTGCCCAGCCACAGCGCCAGGGCATGCTGGGCAATGAATCCGGCCACACAACCGGCCAGACTGGCCGCAGCGCCGAGCACGACAAACTGCTGCAGATAAAGTCGCACCAGCCGTGACTGGCTGGCACCGTGGCAGCGCATGATCGCGCAGGCATCAAGATGACGTTGCAGAAAGCGTCGCGCCGCCAGCGCAATCGCCACCGCAGCCAGCACCACGCTCAGCAAGGCCGCGAGACTGAGAAATTTCTCTGAGCGCTCCAGCGCGGAGCGGATTTCCGGTCGAGCATCTTCAATGCTTTCCACGCGCTGGCCCGGCGCCAGTTTCGGCGTCACCCAACCACGGTAATCGGCTATCGCTGCAGGCGTCCCTGCGACCAGCACGCGGTAACGGACACGGCTGCCGACCTGGACCAGTTCTGTGGCAGCGACATCCGCGTCATTCAGCATCACCCGCGGCCCGGCGTTGATGAACCCGATGGCGCTATCGGGTTCCTGGGTGATGATCTGCGCAACCGGCAGCCTGCTCTTGCCGATTTCAATGACATCACCGACCTGCAACTGCAGGCGGGTCATCAAGCGTTCATCGACCCACACGGTGCCGGCTTTGGGGATTTCAGTGGCGCGGCGATCGGTGCCGTTCTGCACATCGGCAATACGCAGGTCACCGCGCAACGGATAACCGGCGGTAACGACTTTGACTTCGGCAAGCACGTTCTGCCCGCCGCCGGCGGTCATGCTCGGAAAGCGCAGCATGCGCGCAACCTTCAAGCCGCGGCGCTCCGCTTCTGCGGCAAAGCTGGCATCCAATGCACGGTCACCGGATATCACCAGATCCGCGCCGAGCAGCTGATTGGCCTGGCGGCTCAGCGCCTGATGCACGCGGTCGGCAAAAAAACCGACAGTGGTGACACTGGCGACGGCCACCACCACCGCCACAGCCACAAGCGTCAGTTCACCGGCACGCCAGTCGCGTGCCAGCAGGCGCAGCGCCAGCGCGGCATCCGCAAAAAATCTCATGACTGCAGTTCGCCGGCCGCCAGCCGCAAGGCGCGGCCGCAGCGCCGCGACAGTTCCATGTCATGCGTCACCAGAATCAGCGTGGTGCCGCGCTCACGGTTCAGCTCAAACATCAGGTCGATGATCGCCGCACCGGTGGCTTCGTCCAGATTGCCGGTCGGTTCATCCGCCAGCAGCAAGGCCGGCCGTGTCGCAAACGCACGCGCAATGGCCACGCGCTGCTGTTCGCCGCCGGAGAGCTGTTTCGGGTAGTGAGTCAGCCGGCCGCCAAGGCCGACACGCTCCAGTAAGGCCTTTGCCGTCGCGGCGGCGCCGGACTCGCCCGCAAGCTCCAGCGGCAACATGACGTTTTCCAGTGCTGTCATTGCCGGCAGCAGGTTGAATGACTGAAACACGAAACCGACGAGTCGCGCGCGCAAAGCGGCGCGGCCGTCTTCATCCAGCGCAAACAGGTCTTCACCCGCGATGTGCACCGAACCCGAAGTTGGCGTATCAAGACCGGCCAGCAATCCCAGCAGTGTCGATTTACCGGAGCCCGAAGCGCCGACCACGGCCACCGCCTCGCCTTTCGCCACATCGAAACTGACGTTGTTGAGGATGGTCAATGCGGAATCGCCAGTGGTAACCTGCTTGCCCAGTTGCACGACGCGCACGATCGTCTTCGAGGATTCTTCAGTCATGCTGTTTCGCTTGTTGTTTGTACTGCTGTTCACTCTCGGCGGATTGCCGGCGGCCTTTGCCGCCACCATCCTCGTTTACGGAGACAGCCTTTCGGCCGGCTACGGTGTTACGCGCCATTCGGACTGGGCGCATCTGCTGCAGCTGCGCCTGAGCGAGAAAAAAACCGATTATACGGTCGTCAATGCCAGCATCAGCGGTGAAACCACGCTCGGCGGCGTTAACCGAATCAACGATGCATTACGTACGCATCGCCCCGCCATTACGATTGTTGCACTCGGCGCGAACGACGGTCTGCGCGGTAGCGATCTCAACGCCATGCGCAGCAATCTGGAACGCATCATTGATGCCGCGCGCGGTGCCAAATCGCAGGTCATTCTGGTCGGCATGCGGATTCCACCGAACTACGGCCCGCAATACACCGAAAAGTTCAGTGCGACCTTCCGCGACGTGGCAAAAGCCAAACGCGTGCCGCTGGTGCCGTTCCTGCTGGAGGGATTTGCGGATAAACGCGAACTGTTTCAGGCGGACAACCTGCACCCGACGGCGGAAGCGCAGGCGATGATGCTGGAGACCGTCTGGAAAACTCTGGCGCCCGTCATAAAAGTCAAATAAAACAGATACTTAAAGTCATTTACTGACTTTCACCCCAGGCACACCCGCTTCCAGACGTCCGATCACCGCAGCCTGAGCGAAGCCCTTGGCGCGGAAGATGTCGAGAACCGCACTCGCCACTTCAGGCGCACAGGCCACCAGCAGGCCGCCGCTGGTCTGCGGATCAGTCAGCAGTTTGCGCATGTTGGCGCTATCACCTTCCGGCAACTGCACCAGCTTGTCGTAACTTGCCCAGTTGCGATCCGAAGCCCCGGTAACAAAGCCGGCTTCCACCAAAGGTTGCGCCAGCGACAGCACCGGCACTTTGGACCACTCCAATTGCGCCACCAGTCCGCTGCCTTTGCAGATTTCCAGCAGATGGCCCATCAGACCGAAACCGGTGACGTCGGTCAGTGCATGCACTGCATCCATCGCACCGAGTTCGATGCCGGGCGTGTTGAGCTTGGTCGCGCTCTCCAGCATCTGTTGATAAGCAGCGTCGCTCAACTGCCCTTTTTTCATCGCCGCGCTCATGATGCCGACGCCGAGGCCCTTGCCGAGAATCAGCACATCGCCGGCCTTTGCACGGTCATTGCGTTTGACACGGTCCGGATGTACCAGCCCCAGCGCGACCAGACCGTAAATCGGTTCCGGCGCATCAATCGAATGGCCGCCGGCAATCGGAATACCGGCTTCAGCACACACCGCATGGCCGCCGGCAATAATGCGTTGCACGGATTCCATCGGCAGTTTGCCGATCGGATAGCCGAGCAGCGCCAGTGCCATGAAGGGCTTGCCGCCCATGGCATACACATCGGAGATCGCGTTGGTTGCGGCGATACGGCCGAAATCAAACGGATCATCAACGATCGGCATAAAAAAGTCCGTCGTCGCGATAATCGCCTGCGTATCGTTAATACGATACACCGCGGCGTCATCACTCGACTCCGTGCCCACCAGCAGATCCTTGAACGGAAGTGCCGCGGGCGTTTTAGCCAAAACTTCGCTCAGCAACGCCGGCGTCAGTTTGCAGCCTCATCCACCGCCGTGGGAAAACTGCGTCAGACGAAGGGAGGCTTCCGTTTTGGGTTCGCTCATGGTTTTCACGTAAACTGCATGGAACTGCTGTTGAATAAAAATCGCATCGTTTCAGCGTGGATTGATCTACGCCTGATGCGATGCCGTCCGGCTTGCACCGCGCCGCAAATAACACTGCGGCGACAGGAATACCGACCGTGGCAAACGTAACACAACCCCCAGTGCTTGACGAGAGCGGCGCCGCATGAAACTGACGCCGGCACGCATCTCACAACGCGACGACGGCACGCCGTACGCGCCGGACTACGACGACGTTTATCACAGCGACGACGGCGGTCCCGCGCAGGCGCGTGAGGTGTTTCTCGCCGGCAACCAGTTGCCGGGGCGCTGGGCAAATCGCGCGGTATTCACCGTCTTGGAAACTGGTTTCGGGCTGGGCCTGAATTTTCTGGTCACCCTGAAAACCTGGCGCGACGATGCTTCACGCTGCGAGCGATTGCACTACATCGCGATTGAAAAACACCCGATCACCCTCGCCGACCTCAAAGTCTGTCATGCGGCATGGCCGGAACTCGCCGACGAGGCTGCAGCACTGCAGACGCAATGGCCGCTGCCGCTGCCCGGCCATCACCGGATGCAGTTCTTCGACGGCGCGGTGACGCTGACACTGGTCTTCGGCGACATCGCCGATGCCTGGCCGCAGATTGATGCACCTTTCGACGCCTGTTATCTCGACGGCTTCGCGCC
>CANHZX010000172.1 GCA_947465215.1 Betaproteobacteria bacterium
AGGATTTACCCGCATGTTCGAATTCAAACCCGTCGAAGCCAAAGGTGCCACCCGCGTCATCAAGGGCGGTATGCTGATTGACGGCAACGGCGGCAAACCGGTCAAGGATCCGGTGATCATCGTTGAAGGCCGCCGTATCAAGGAAGTCGGCAGCAAGGGCAAGATCAAGATTCCCGCCAAAGCGGAAATCATCGACTGCGGCAAGTCCACGCTGCTGCCGGGCCTGATGGACGTGCATCTGCACACGATGATGTTCAACTGCCTGACCTTCCACAATTACCGCGTCGCGCAGTGGGAGATCACCCCGGAACTGCAGCAGATGTACGGCCTGTTTCACGCACAGCTGTGTTTTGACATGGGCTTCACCACGTTACGCGACCTTGGCCTCAATTCCGGCCGCGGGCTGCTCACCGCGCATCTGTGCGCGATCCGCGATTCGATCGAAGCCGGCGTCATCGAAGGCCCGCGCATGCTGATCGGCGGCTTCACCACCATCACCGGTTCACATCTCGACCTGATCCAGCCGCGTGCTGCGCAGCGTTACGGTTTCCAGACCGCTGACGGCCCCTGGGAGCTGCGCAAACTGGCGCGCACCAATCTGCTGGCGGGTTGCGACATCGTCAAGACCTGCGCCACCGGTGGCGGCGGCACCGACAAGGAAGAGCCGGACATCCGCAACATGACGCAGGAAGAAATCGACGCCATCGTTGATGAAGCCCACGCCTTCCACAAGACTGCCGCGGTGCACTGCTTCACGCCCAACGGTCAGCGCATGGCGCTCGCTGCCGGCGCCGACACCATCGAACACATGGTGTTTCATGACGATGAAACCATCGACATGATCGCGGAATCGGGCACCTGGATGACGCCGACGCTGCTGCACCGGACCGACCACGCCATCGGCACGCGCAAGGACCAGGGCACTTCGCAGTTCGTGCTCAACAAGATGAAGGCGCTGCAGCCGTATTGTTTCGAGACCTTCCAGAAAATGCACAAGGCAGGCGTTAACATCGCGCTTGGCACCGACATGGGTTTCGATCCAGAGATGGGCACCAATGCACGCGAGATGGAAATCTACGTCAACCTCGGCATGACACCGATGGAAGCGATCATGAGCGCGACGCGCAATGCCGCGTGCGCGATCAAGCTCGACAAACAGCTGGGTACCGTTGAAGCCGGCAAACTGGCCGACATCATCGCCGTCAAGGGCGATCCGCTGAAAAACATCCGCGTGTTCCAGGAAAAGAAAAACATTGAGCTGGTGATGAAGGAAGGCCGTGTCTACGCCGACCGCCGTCCCGGCCACAGCAAGAGCGTGGTCAGTGTGACGCCGAAAGACTGGAAAAAGATCGATTACCTGTAATCCGCACCGGATTACGCAACGAACAACCGGAGGGGGTTGAGCATGGCCGCAGCAAAGAAGGCAGTTAAAAAAGCCGTGAAAAAAACGGCATCCAAAACCAAGACCGTTGGCGCCATCCGCGCCGGAAACGGCCAGTATCACTTCCGCATGGCGAAGCTGAAGAAGGTGCCCGCGGGCACCGGCTATTCGACTTCGCACGGCGGCGTTGTGGAAGGTTCACGCATACTCGTCGGCTACATTCACAAGCCACGCGGCACCGGCTCGCGGATGCATACGCACAAGAACGAGCAGCTGAACTATGTCCTGCAGGGCACGCTGGTGGGGTCGGTCAACGGTAAACGCGTTGTCGCCCCTGCCGGCACTCTGATTTACATTCCGGCGAATGCCCCGCATAACCTGATCTCCTCGACCAAGGACAAGGACGTCATTTTCCTGGCGATCAAGGATCTGTCGCAGGGCATCATCGGTATGGCGGTGGATGGCACGATGACCGGACCGCATTACGAAAAAGGTTTCGGCCCGGCCAAAAAAGCGGCGAAAAAGAAATCCGCCAAACGCACCGCCCGACGCTGAAGCGATTCATTGCCGAAATAATCAGTAAAAACAAATAGTTATTTCTCCCGATGCGTCTGACAGCAGAGGAGAAAAAAATGCTGCGCGGCGAGCAGGGCCGCGCGGTGCAGGAAGCGCTGCAACTGCAGCTGGAAGTCGGCAAGTTTTTCGGCGCGAAACGATTTGTGCCGGTGTCGAATGTGCACATGATGGGCGACATTGAAGTCATGGGCGATGCCGGCAAGTCCTTTCTCGAAAGGGCCGCGCAGTCAGGCGCCAAATGTCGGCAACCGACGACCACCAATGCGCGCTGCATCGACTTCGCACATGTCGAACATCTCAAGCAGGATGCCAACGAAGTACGCAAGGAAAAGGAACTGATTGCCTGCCTGCGGCGCATGGATGTCATCACCGCCGACACCTGCATCAATTACCAGACACTGTATCAGCCGCACCTCGGCGAACATGTGGCCTGGGGTGATACGGGCACAGTGATTTACGCCAACTCGGTATTCGGCGCGCGCTCCAATTTTGAAGCGGGTCCTGCCGCGCTGGCCGCAGGACTGACCGGCCGCGTACCCGAGTATGGCTTTCATCTCGATGAACACCGTCGCGGGACCTTTCAGGTCAATCTGAAAGCCGATCTGAATGATCTCGCCGACTGGGGTGCAATCGGAAAAATTGTCGGCTCGGGACATCAGGACTATTACGCGGTGCCGGTATTTACCGGCGTCAAACGCACGCCCACTGCCGATGAACTGAAACAACTCGGCGCCGCGCTGGCGAGTTACGGTTCGATGGGCATGTTCCATATGGTCGGCGTCACACCGGAAGCGCCCACGCTGAAGGCAGCCTTCGGCGGACGCAAGCCGAAAGAAGTCATGACCGTGTCCAACCGTGACCTCGAGCGTGTGTATGCCGGTTATGACAAACAGAACAACCCGCTGAATCTGGTGGTGTTCTCCGGCCCGCAGCAATCGCTGTTTGAAATGAAAACGCTGGCCGCGCTGCTCAAGGGCCGCAAGGTGGCGAAGGGCAGCCAGCTGTTCATTACCACCAGCAACGGCGTCAAAAGCGCCGCAAAAGAACTGAGTTATCTGCAGGACATCGAACAGTCCGGCGCGATCGTGCTCGAAGGCGTGTGTTTCTACATCCTGCAGAACCTGCCGCAGATGCGGGTGCGAGAGGGCTGGAGCAACCTCGTCACCAATTCGGCAAAACTCGCCAATATCATCGGCGCGCACAAATTCAATACCATCCTGCGCCGCACTGGCGAATGTATCGACATCGCCTGCACCGGCAAGGATGTGCGGTGACTAAGCCTGCGAAAAACGGAAATACCATCCGCGTTAATCGTGCATTCGGAAACATCGTCGAAGGGGAGGCGCTGGTCTCCACCGAAGGTTTTTCCCCGCGTTACGACCTCGACCGCTGGAGCGGTCTGATCTCACGCCCCGGTCATGCGCTCGAAGGCCACAACATCAAGGACAAGATCCTGATCACACCCAGTGCCAAGGGTGGCATCGCCGCTGGCTGGGCTTTCTACGACATCCAGCACAAGGGCATCGCGCCCAAAGCCTTTGTCTTCGGCGTGACCAATCCGGTGATGGTGCAGGGCGCGGTATTCGCCGGCATCACCATTACCGAAGGCTGGTCGGCAGACCCTTACCAACTGATTCGCACCGGTGACATCGTGCGCGTCAATCCCGCAAAACGGACGCTCACGCTGGTCCGCCCCGCTTCGCGGTAATCTGTCGCAAACATCCGCACTAAAAACCGGAGGAGGAGCCTCATGAAACCGTTGATGCCCGTCACATTGCTGGCTGCATCGCTGCTGTCGCTGCCTTTGCAGGCCGCCACTGCATTTCCGACCAAACCGATCCGTATCATCGTCGCCTACACGCCCGCTGGTACCACAGACATTCTGGCGCGTGCCATCGGCCAGAAAATGAGCGAGACCTGGGGCCAGCCGGTGATTGTCGACAACCGTCCCGGTGCCGCCGGCAATATCGGCACCGAGGTCGCAGCCCGCGCCAATCCCGACGGCCATACCCTAGTGATGGGCACAGCAGGGACGCATGGCATCAACGTCAGCCTCTACCGCAAGCTGGGCTGGCATCCGGTGAATGACTTTGCACCGGTGAGCCTGTCGGCGATGGTGCCCAACATCATGGTCATCAATAACGCGTTGCCGGTCAAAAACGTGCGCGAATTTCTGGCGTATGTGAAAGCCAATTCCGGCAAGCTGTCCTACGGCTCCCCCGGCAACGGCAGTACCGCACACCTGTCGATGGAACTGTTCAAGAGCATGACCGGTTCCACCATCTTGCATATTCCCTATAAAGGCAGTGCCGGCGTACTCGCCGACGTCATGGGCGGGCAGATTGCCGTGACCATCGACAATATGCCGCCCTACCTGCCACAGGTGAAAGCCGGAAAGATCCGCGCGCTGGCGGTCAGCACCACCAAACGCTCCGCTGCGGTACCCGACCTGCCGACCATCGCCGAAGCCGGTGTCCCAGGCTACGATTCCGGTTCTTGGTTCGGCCTGCTCGCACCGGCGAAAACGCCAAAGGCGGTGGTTGATCAGCTGTCGGCGGAAAGCGCGCGCATTCTGAAACTGCCCGAAGTCAGCAAACGTATTTCGGAGCTCGGCGCCGAGCCCGTCGGCAGCACGCCGGAACAATTCGCCGAGTTGATCAAAACCGAAATCGCCAAATGGGCGAAGGTGATCAAGGACGCCAACGTCGAATTGCAATAACTGCATTCCGGCAGACACGGGCGGCGCGTAAACTCGCAAAACGGGTCGCCGCCCGCTTTCCTGCTTTGAATCACGAACTGAACCGAAGAGCCTGTCATGATCCGCGACCCTGAATCCTTCAACATCCTGCTCGATACCCTGACCCGTTTTGTCCGTGAGAAACTGATCCCGCGCGAAGCCGAGGTCAACGAAACAGACGAGATACCAGCAGACATCGTTAATGACATGCGCAAGCTTGGTTTGTTCGGCCTGACCATCCCAGAGGAATATGGCGGGCTGGGGCTGACGACCGAAGAGGAAGTGCTGACATCGATGGTCGTGTGTCACGCCTCACCGGTGTTCCGCTCCCGCTTCGGTACCAATACCGGCATCGGTTCGCAGGGCATCGTCATCGACGGCAGTGAAGAACAGAAAAAGAAATACCTGCCGCAACTGGCCGCAGGTGAAATCACCGGCTCATTCGCACTCACGGAACCGGAGGCCGGCTCCGACGCAGGCTCACTGCGCACGACCGCGCGCCGCGAAGGCGACCACTACATCATCAACGGCTCCAAGCGCTACATCACCAATGCACCGGAGGCCGACATTTTCACACTGATGGCGCGCACCGATCTGAATTCAAAGGATGCCAAGGGCGTGTCGGCCTTCATTGTCGAGCGCAAGACGCCGGGCCTGACCGTAGGGCCCTACGACCGCAAGATGGGCCAGCGCGGTTCGCACACCGCTGATGTGATTTTCGATAATGTGCGCGTGCCGGCAGCCAACATCATCGGCGGCCAGGAAGGCATGGGCTTCAAGACTGCGATGAAGGTACTCGACAAGGCGCGGCTTAATATCGCCGCAGTCTGCGTCGGCGCCGCCGAGCGCCTGCTCGACGAGGCACTGAACTACGCGCGTGAACGCAAGCAGTTCGGCAAGCCGGTGGCCGAATTCCAGCTGGTGCAGGCGATGCTCGCCGATTCAAAGGCTGAGGTTTACGCCGGCCGCAGCATGGTGCTCGAAGCGGCGCGCAAAAAAGACACGGGAGTAAACATCACGATGGAAGCCTCCTGCGCCAAGCTGTTTTGCGCCGAGATGGTCGGCCGCGTGGCAGACCGTGCGGTACAGATTCACGGCGGTGCCGGTTATATGCAGGCTTCAGCGGTGGAACGGCTGTTTCGAGATGTGCGACTCTTCCGCCTTTATGAAGGCACCAGCCAGATTCAGCAGCTGGTGATCGCAAGGCATATGCTGAAGTAACCGGTGGTCTGATTGGTCTTGCTTTAAGGCCGATAAGTACTTTTCATGTCCACGAAGCGGCACTTGCACGGACTTGCCGGGAGTGCTGCCCTAGAATGACCAATCGATAACGCGCCTTTTGCGCCATCTTGTTTTTTCCGAAGGATCTGCCGTGGCATTTGAAAAACTGATCGAAGAATTCAAACAGAAAACCGATGAAGTCATGGCTATGGGCGGGCCGGAGAAGTTGGCCAAGCGCAAGGCTGAGGGCCATCTCAATGCCCGGGAGCGCATCGAC
>CANHZX010000173.1 GCA_947465215.1 Betaproteobacteria bacterium
AACAGCTTAGAAATTAGCAAAATCCCGAGCACCTTGCAATTTGGCGCCGGTTCCGTAACAGCCTTCTCCAATTAACGCAGCAACAGACCCTGTGGCTGACATCATTACAGCCACCCGACGCGGTGTTCTGCCATCCTCACCACACCGGCTGAGCATCCAGCGCCCGTTCTCAGGCGGTCTACAGACTGCCCAGAAAGCCGTTCACCACCAGAGCCAGTAACAGGAAGCCGATAGCCATCAGCGTGAAGCCCAGTATTTTCGATCCGGTCTTCATCGGCTGCGAGGGCGCCTCGACCAGATACTTCTCCAGTTCACCGGACTCGACCAGCCGCTTGTACTCAAGGGCGTGCTCGCGGCGGAATTCCTCAAGCGTGAACGTGCCCGTGAACATCACGATATCCAGCGGGAACTTGTCGGGCCGCAGATGGTTGTTGAAGAAATGCACCGTAAACAGGAACACCACTGCCAGTATCGCCTCTTCGCTGTGGACGATTGCGGCCACGTTAAACACCCAGCCCGGCAGATACGCCGCAGTCACGTTGGGGAACCACAGCATGGCCCCGCTAACGCCGATGATTGAAACACCCCAGAACGGCGCCCAGTAGTCAAACTTCTCCCAATACGTCCAGCGATCGAATACCGGCCGCGGTCCGATCCCGAAGAACCACTTGAACATCGCGATGATGTCCCACAGATCCTGCGGACCAGGTATCAGCGAATTGGGGCCGAATATCTTGAAGGCCCTCCAGTTCCGCACGATGCGCAAAAGGATGTAGATCAGGTGGCCGATAAATACGATGGTGAAAATCACTGCACAGACCCGATGGATCACCGCTGCAACCTGTGGTCCGCCGAGGAATTGCATAACCATCGGCGCCCACGCGCTCTCCGCGTAGAGGACCGACATGCCAGTCAGGGTGAGGGTCATCAGGCTCAGCGCGAAAACCAGATGGGCAATGCGCCACATTGGCGAGAAGCGCTGATACACCTTGCCGGCGGTCTGGGGCAGCGCAGTTTCCATCACCATCGTGCGGGTTTTACCCTGCTTGCGTTCGCGGTATTCACGGTAAAACCACAGCAGCGTGTGCGTCCAGAAAAAGGCGAAGGTGCCGGCCAGCAAGCCGAACATGAACTTCGAGGCCAGCCACGTCGATGGGTAACGCTCGAAGTCACTGGTATTGGCATGCGGCTCGTAGGTCACAAACCCCTTGGTCGCGCCGGTGTGGCATTTCTGGCAGGTCTGCAGCCGGTTATCCGGATGCACCGACGACTTGGGGTTATTGGCGCTTAGGATGCCGTGGTTGCCGTGGCAGTCAAAACACTTGGCGGTATGCGTATAACCCAGGCTGTCGATCTTGCCGTGGTAAGTGTCTTTGAACGAGCGGCTGCGATCCTGATGGCAGGTGCCGCAGGCCTGGGTAACAGCCAGCTGGAAGGCATCGGACTTCGGTGACACAATCTCATGCACCGTATGGCAGCTGACGCAGGTTGCGGCATTCGGATTCTTTTTGCTGGCAATCGCCTGGCCGTGCACGGACTGCAGATACTCGTCGTTGATCGCGCTGTGGCAGGTACCGCATTCAGCCTTGGCGCGCTTCCCTTCCTTGTGCGGAATTTGCGCGTTGTCCTGATGGCAATCGACGCAAGTCAGGAATTTTGCGTGGACGCTGTTCTCGAACTTTTCCTTGGTGACATGCAGGGAGCGCGGCTTGCCGTCCTCGCCGGGCATGCTGAAGCCTTCGTTGCCGTGGCATGCGAGGCAGACCGCCGCATCGGGCTTTTCGACTGCATCCGCGGCACTGCTGATGCCGGCCTGTACCGAACAAACAAGACCCGCCAGCAGGAATGCAGCAAATTTTGGAAAACGCATGGTTCCCGACTCCCTGATTAAGTCCATCGCGTGAGGCCTATGACGCGACACGATATTTTTGTTCTGGGTACAATAACAATGGCTGCGTTAATGTTATTCCAATTAACCCACATTTGAAGATCTGGAATACCAGCTTGCGACACAATTTCACTTGATCTAAATCAGTTCACGGGCAGATCCTAACGTGCGCCGCAAAAATGTCAGGACTGCCCCCGCGGTACGATCGGCCGATTTGATGCAATCACCAATGGCCACACCCCCCCGGTAATTGGCACAGAAAAAGAGCCCGGGAACCGCATGTTCGGCCTGCTCCAGTGTGCCGATGCGGGCGGCATGGCCAAGGTTGTATTGGGGGATTGCCCGCATCCATCGCCTGACCCTGACGAATGCAGGGGGCGCATTAGCCGCCAGCAGGCTGGCGTTTTCCGCGTGCGAAATGCAGGCAATTTCGGCCTCATCAAGGCTGGCCAGTCCGGGTTGCCGTGCGCCGCCGATAAACGTGGTCAGCAGCACGGACCCTGCGGGTGCGCGTCCGGGAAACAGCGTGCTGGAAAACAGCGCGCCCAATATCCGCCTGTTCTCCCGCTCAGGAACCAGCATGCCGAAACCGTCCAGCGGATGCGCAACGGCGCTGCGTTCATAAGCCGAATGCACCACGGTAACCGGCGGATAGGGAATCGCGGCCAGCGCCTTTGCAGCATCCGCTGCAACCGACTCCATCAGGCCTGCGGCGATCCAGGCCGGAACCGCCAGCACCACCGCACGTGCGCGGAAGCTGCGATGGCTGTCCGCACCGGCGGCCTGCAGCTCAAATCCGCCATTGCCGGCAGCGATGTGCGTCACGCGCGTGTCGGTCTCGACCCGCTCCAGACGCCGTGCCAGCGCGTCGGTGAGTATCTGCATGCCGCCACGAAACGAGAACATCGGCGCCGACTGCTTTGATTTTTCAGGATTGCGTCGCCGCGCGCGGGCACCGAACAACTGCCCGCGAATCAGGCTGCCATGCGCCTGCTCAAGCTCGCGCAGCCGCGGAAAAGCCGCACCGATGCTGAGCGCGCGCGGGTCGCCGGCATAGACGCCGCCGACGAAGGGATTGATGGCGTAGGCCAGAAACTCGTCGCCGAGGCGGCGGCGCACGAAATCAGCCACCGACTCCTCCTCATTCGGCGCGCCCTTTGCGATGAAGGGTTCAATCAGCAGGCGCAGCTTGGCACGGCTCGAAAAAAGCGGCGTGCCCACCAATGCACGCAGCGACAACGGCAACGCATGCAGCGCGCCATTGCGGACCACGTAGCGATTGCCGGCCTCAGGATTTGCGGAAACGCGCTCAATACTGATATCCAGCGCATCGAACAGCGAGGCCATCAGGGGCGTCGTGTCGAGGGCGCTGTTCGGACCGGCTTCGAGCAGATAGCCCTGCTCGTGAGAAGTGCCTATGCATCCGCCAGTTCTCGCTTCAGCCTCAAGCACGACCACCCGGCCGCCCTGACGCTCAATGCCCATTGCACAGGCAAGGCCGGAGATGCCGCCACCGACAACAACCACATCGGCGTCAAAGCCTGGGTTCATGGCGACTCCAGCACTGATACCCGCTCATGCGCTCCAATGCTGCACAGGACCCGGACATCGACCGTCGGCTACCAGAGGGACTGTGTCCCCGGCAGTGATTACTTCGCAGTGCTTTCGGGAACGCGCCCCTTGTTGACCATGTAGGTAATCGCGTCCTTCAGTTCGGCATCCGAAAGATTCGCAGCACCACCACGCGGCGGCATGCCGCCGTGGCCATTGACCGCCGACTGCACCAGCGAATCAAGACCGCTCTTCAGCCGCGGAATCCACGCATCGCGGTCACCGATCTTCGGCGCGCCGCCTGTGCCTTTTTCATGACACTTCACGCATTGCGCATCGACGATCTGCTGGCCTGTTCTGGGCACAGGCTTCGCTGTACGGCTCGCCGGCTCGATCCAATTGCCACCCGACTGATTGACCATATAGGAGATTCCGCGCTTGATCTCGGTGTCAGTCAGTGTCAGGTTTGCACCGTGCGGCGGCATCTTGCGAATACCGGCCAGGGCGCTGTCGGTGAGACCACTGAGACCACGCTTGGACAGATTTGACCAGGCTTTCTGATCACCGATCTTCGGTGCACCATTTTCACCCTTAACATGGCAGTTGCCGCATGCAGCTTCCACCACTTCCTTGCCGCTGCGTTCCTTGGTCTGCGCCACAGCGACCTGCGGGACAATGAGTGCCGCAAGAGCCAAGGTCGTTACCAGCATTTGTCGCTTATCGATATTGGTCAGCAATTGGGACTCCTCATGTGCACTGTTGTGCGCAAAAACCTTACTGTTTATAAGTATAAACCGATCTCGCCGGCACTGGCTTGCCGTGTTGCCCGGCTGATTGCCCAATCCAGCCATGGGCACCGGGGACAGATCAGCCGGCAAACCTGTCACTTTTTTCGCCTGCTTTTTCGCCGCCCGCCGATTGACAGCAGTCATACACCCACCAAGAATAAGTGGCAACCATGGAACGCCGCGACTTCATCCGCCTCTGCGCGACATCGTGTGCCGCGACCGCCGTCAGTTTCGGCGATAACGCCTTTGCCGATGCCAAACCCCGACCCTATGGCCGCGCGCTGTTGACGGACAGCGGCGGTCAGCCGCTTCGCGCCATGCAATTGGCCATCGGCGAAAACTACGTCTTCCACTACCCGTTTGAAGGAACGCCCTGCTTTCTGCTCAACCTGGGCAAACCGTCCGCGCAGAACGTGGCGCTGAAAACCGGGAATGGCGCGGCCTACCAGTGGCCTGGCGGCATCGGCGCCCAGCGCGCCATCGTTGCCTACTCGGCAATCTGTTCGCATCAACTGACCTATCCGACCCGGCAGATCAGCTTTATCAGTTACCGCGACCTGTCCACTGCGGCCAGCGCAGGCCGGCCCAACATGATTCATTGCTGCTCAGAGCACAGCGAATTCGATCCTGCTGCAGGCGCAAAAGTCATGGGCGGTCCTGCGCCTCAGCCTTTGTGCGCGATCCTGCTGGAACATGATCCGGGCAGCGACGCACTATTTGCCACCGGTACGCTGGGCGGCGAAATGTTCAATACCTTTTTCAGCAAGTATGAAATGCGTTTATCCTTGGAACATGGCGGTAGCCGGGCACAGCAACGCGTGTCCGGCAAAACCGCCGTCAGCACCCTGACCCAGTTCTGCAAACAGCAGGTTCGCTGTTGATTTATAAATAAAATCAATAAGTTGCACTTACCTCGCCGTAACATCACGGCGCACCAAAGGAGATCACCCCATGAAGCACATTGCCATCACTGCAGCCCTTGTCGTCCTCGCCTACGGCTGCGCCAGCACGCCACAACTGGACGCCGTCGGCACAGCGACGCTGGAGCCGCGCAGCGGCAGTCAGGTCCGCGGCACTGTGACTTTCACGCAGGCCGGCGCAGACATCGTGCGCGTGAGCGGTGAAATCAGCGGTCACACCCAGGGCCCCAAAGGCATCCACATCCATGACAAGGGTGATTGCAGCGACGCGCAGGCAATGAGCGCCGGCAGTCACTTCAATCCAGGCAAACACAAACATGGCGGTCCCTATGAACCCGAACGTCATGCCGGTGATCTGGGCAACATCACTTTCAACGATAAAGGCATTGCCAAATTCAGCTTTGTTGTCGGCGGTATTTCCGTGAGTGACAGCAAGCCTGACGGCATCATCGGTCGTTCTGTGGTGGTACATGCCGCAGCGGATGATCTTGAAACCGATCCCACCGGCAATTCCGGCGGACGAGTGGCATGCGGCGTTATCCGCTGAATTCACAGTAATAACGGCGGCGCTGTCCTGGCGTCGCCGGTTCATTCAGCGCCGAAGTTCAGCGCAATAATTCAGCCAGTCCCGGCGCCATGCGGCAAAGAAGACTGTCGGGTTGCTGCGCAGCCGGTTGCAGTACATGCAACATGCCGTATATGCCCACCGCTGCGATCAGCAGACTGGCAACATAACGCACCCCTGTAATCTGCATCCAGCGTTTGGCGCGGCCGACGGCCGAGCCGATCAGCAGCAGATTGGGCAGTGTACCCAGACCGAACGCAGCCAGAATCAAAGCGCCTTCAGCTGCATTGCCGGAAGCCAGTGCCGTCAGCAACACCGCATACACCATGCCGCAGGGCAGCCAGCCCCAGAGCGCGCCCAGACCCAGCGCCTGCCACGGCGCAGTTACCGGAAGAAAATGGCGTGAAACAGGCTGCACCTTGCTCCACACCAGGCTACCGGCGGCTTCGATGCCGCGTGTGACCGGACGCACTCCGGCA
>CANHZX010000174.1 GCA_947465215.1 Betaproteobacteria bacterium
ATTTACCGTTTGATCCCCGAGGATGCCGGCAGCCTGGTGCTGACCCTGGATGCAAAGGAAAGCCGACTGGACCACTGGCACCCGATACTGACCATCGGTCGGGATGTTTCCTGTGAACTGGTCATTCCCGATGCCGTGGTGTCACGCCGCCATGCCACTATCCGTGTCGAGCGCACCCAGTTTTACCTGGTCGATCACAGCATCAATGGTACTTTCATCACCAGAGAAAACGGTGAAGAGATCCATCTGATGCGCCGTGAAATATTGCTCGAGGGCAACGGCGAAATCAGGCCGGGTTACAGCAGTGCGTTAGGGGGCCGGACCGTGATTTCCTTCCGGCGGGACCGGCGCTCCATTTATCGCGTATAGCGGTTTCAGTCCGCCAGATTGTTGATGATGGTCTGGCCGTCACGTCCGAGCTTGCGGGCCTCTTCCGGTGATTCCTTACCCAGCGGTGTTTGCGCGATCATTTCATACATGTCGGCGGCGCCGAGGAGGATGCGCGGTGTCATTTTGGCGTCCTCAAAGGTTTTGGCGATTTCCAGCATCTCCGGAACCCAGCGGTAAGCCTTGGGCGGCATGCTCGTGGATCGGCTGAGGATCCACTGGCGGTTCTCTGCGGCGCTTTGCTGCAGCTCACGATCAAGCGCTTCATCGACGCCCAGGCGGCGTGCGGCCATCATCATTTCGACACCGAGTGCAACCGCCCCCTTGGTGTAGGAGGCGTAACACATCTTGATTGCCGATGCGTCGCCGATGCGTTCGCTCATCACGCGCACATGAATGCCGCCGCCAGTGAGCGGTGATAGCAGCGCGGCTTTCGGCCCCGAAACATACATGCGCATGCTGGCCTTGCCGCGCGGCGGCGGGCCGATGATGCCGGCATCGATGCAATCACCGCCGGCTTCGCGGATGATGCTGTCAATTTCCTGTGCGGTTCGTGGTGAGACAGCGTTACAGTCAACAAACAGGCAGCGCTTGCCGGTGGCTTTCATCGCTGTCGCTGCGGAGCGTGCATTGTCCACGGCTGCAGCAGGGTTGAGTATCGACAGCAGGGCGTCGCAGGTCTTGACGAGGTTTTCCATCGTGCCGCAGTCAATGAGCCCGGCTTCAGCGGCCAGCGCGCGGGTACGTGCGCTACGGCCCTCCAGCGCGGTATGTACGGTGAAGCCGCTGGTTTTGAGGGTCTGGGCGACAGCCTGCCCCATGTCGCCGGGGCTGACAATGCCGATGTTCTGCAGTTTCATGTAATGACTCCGAGAGGGCGTGAAGTGACGATGCGTTAAAATACACGCCTCGGCTTTCCTCCAACAAGAAAATTTTTATTCCGTGACGCGGTTTTCGACTTACAGCGCCGGGCGCCAGCAGTATGCGCCCGTTCGACACTGATACATGACGATCCCGTCCATATTCCGCATTGTCCTGCTCAGTGTCCTGACCCACACGGCCTATAAGGGCAGCAAGGTGCTGATGTCGCTGTCAGCGCTGGAGTTGGGAGCCAACGAATTTTTCGTCGGCATGATTTGTTCAACCTATGCGCTTTTTCCCCTACTGATCTCAGTCTATGCGGGGAAGATTTCCGACCGTGTTGGTTTTCGTAAACCCATGCTGCTCGGTTCGATTGGATTATTCGCGGGTCTGGCACTCCCGTTTATCTGGCAGCGGCTTGAGGTGCTTTATGTGGCCGCGGCATTGATCGGTTGCTGCTACATTTTTTATACCGTGTCAGTGCAGCACCTGATTGGTGCCATGGCCGAAGGCATGGAGCGCACTCGCAATTACAGCTGGTTCAGCCTGGGTATTGGCATGACGGCGCTGCTCGGTCCGACCTCTGCAGGTTTCCTGATTGATGCGATCGGCCATCGTGCGACCTTCGCGGTTCTCGCGGCAATGCCGGTGATTCCGGTGTTGTTACTGGGACTGTGGGCGGGTTGGTTGCCGAAAACCACACACACCAAGCTGGACAAGGAAGAGAAGGCGAAACATCGCGTCGGCGATCTTCTTCGCAATCCACCGCTGCGCCGCGCACTGATTACCGCTGGAATCATCGAAACCGGTCTCGAGCTTTATAACCTGCTGTTGCCGATCTACGGCCACCGCATCGGGCTGAGCGCTTCGGAAATTGGCATGATCCTCGGTGCTTTCGGCTTCGCGCTGCTGATCGTGCGCTCGCTGATGCCGCATCTGGTGAAGCGCTTCAGCGAAGAGAGGGTACTGGCCGGATCGTTGTTGCTGGCGACGGCGGTCTGTCTGGTGTTTCCCTTTGTTACAGGCTTTGCTGCGTTGTTCCTGATTTCCTTTGTAATGGGCATGGGCCTCGGCTGCGGCAGTCCGCTGTCGATGATGCTGGCTTACAACCGTGCGCCGGACGGTCGGTCAGGGGAGGCCATGGGGTTGCGCCAAATGGTCAACAAGGGGACTGAAGTGCTGGTGCCCTTGGTGTTCGGAACGCTGTCCACGGCGCTGGGGATGGTGCCCGTGTTCTGGCTCGATGCGGCATTGCTGGCTGTCGCCGCAGCGCTGATGCGCCAGGATGCGGGTAAAACAAAAAAGCGCCCCTGATCCTGCGCCTCCGATCTGTTTGTGCCTGCGGTCAGGCTTGCACAGCGGTTGATGGCGGCAATCAGCCCGATTTGTGATAAAAATTGATTTAAAACAAATGGTTATTTAACTATTTGAGGCCCCTGGGCGATCCCCGTGGGAAGATACCCCTGTAGCGTCATCGGTTACTAGGGGGTAGCAGGATGAGCATCGAAATTATCAGGACCCACTTGGAGCAGGCGGGATTTCCGCAGGTTCCCGCCATGTTTGCGGCCCTCGCATTGGCGTTCTGGCTCATGCGTCCGGCGGATCGCAGCACGCTGTATCACACAGTGATTTTTTACGTGGTGGCGTTGTGCGGGCAAGTCATTACGGCGATGCTGATCGAACTCGACATCGGTCTCGCCGGTGATGTGATGCGCGAGGCCTTCGTGATCATGACCGGCATCGCGGTGATCCGGCTTTGGGGCGTATCGCTGTTCCGGATGTTCCTGCCTGCGTTGCGATTGCAGCCGCCGCGAATCCTTGAGGACGTGCTGGTGATTGTGGCGTATGCCGCCTGGGGCATGGTCAGGTTGCGCTATGCCGGACTCGATTTGTCGCAAATTGTTACCACTTCCGCCGTCATTACTGCGGTGATCGCATTCTCGATGCAGGACACGCTGGGCAACATTCTCGGCGGTCTGGCAATTCAACTCGACGGATCGCTGGAAGTGGGCGACTGGGTGCGCGTCGATGACGTGACTGGCAGGGTTTCCGACATCCGCTGGCGTTCGGTTTCGATCGAGACCAACAACTGGGAGACCGTGGTGGTTCCCAACGGTCAGTTGATGAAAAGCAAGTTTGTCGTGCTGGCCCAGCGCGGCGGCCGGCGGGTAACTGCGCGGCGCTGGGTCTGGTTTGACGTTGATTATTCTGCGCCGCCTTCCCGAGTCGTTGCCGAAGTCCAAGAAGCACTCGCGCGGTCGACGATTGCAAACATGGCGGCCGAACCTGCGCCGCAGTGCGTGCTGATGGCGCTGGAGGCGGGGCGCGCCCGCTACGCGGTACGTTACTGGCTGACGGATCTCGCGCGCGACGATGCGACTGATTCCGAAGTCCGGGTGCATCTGGTGGCGGGGTTGCAACGCGCAGGATTAGGTATTGCCGCGCCGCAGTATTCGGTGCATATGCTCAAGGAAAGTGAAAAGCAGCTGCAGGCCGACCAGTTGCATGAGATGACGGACAGGCTCAAAGCCCTGCGACATGTGGATATTTTTGCCCACCTGCAGGAGGACGAGTTGCAGCGGGTTGCCGAACGTCTGGTGTTCACGCCTTTTGCCCCGGGTGATGTGATGACGCGTCAGGGCGCAGAGGCACACTGGCTTTATTTGCTGGTGGAGGGGGAGGCGCAGGTGGTTTTTGAAGACGCTGCGGGCCAGCATCCGGTATCGCGCCTGCATGAAGGCACGGTATTCGGGGAGCGCGGCATGATGTTCGGTGAGCATCGTAGCGCAACGGTGACGGCGGTGCGCGACGTCAAATGTTATCGCCTGGACCGCAAATCGTTCGAAGACATCATCCGTTCAAGGCCAAGTATGGCCGAGGACATTTCGCGTATTCTCGCCATCCGCGAACTGGAGCTCAAGAACTTGCGTCAAAACCTGGATGCCGAGGCTCATGCCGCCGAACTGACCCGCCGGCGTGGAGAGATTCTGGGCCGGATCAGGGATTTCTTCTCGCTGCGATGACAGCCCCGGGCCCGGCGCATCCTGTATCATTCCGCACCATGAAAACGACCTTTCTCGATTTCGAGCAGCCGATCGCCGATCTGGAAACCAAGATCGAAGAGCTGCGCTTTGTGCAGGACGATTCGGCACTGGATATTTCGGAAGAAATTTCCCGGCTGCAGAAAAAAAGCCAGACCCTGACCAAGGACATCTACGCCAAGCTGACGTCATGGCAGATTTCGCAGGTAGCGAGACACCCGCAGCGGCCGTATACCCTGGACTACATCAACAGCCTGTTCACCGATTTTGAAGAGCTTCATGGTGACCGGTCCTATGCCGATGATCCGGCAATCGTCGGCGGTCTCGCCCGTTTCGGCGGCCAGTCGGTGGTGGTGATGGGGCACCAGAAGGGGCGCGATACCAAAGAAAAGATTCTCCGCAATTTCGGCATGCCGCGACCCGAAGGTTATCGCAAGGCACTGCGACTGATGCGGTTGGCTGAAAAATTCAACATCCCTGTGTTCACATTCATCGACACGCCGGGCGCCTATCCCGGCGTCGGCGCTGAAGAGCGCGGCCAGTCGGAGGCGATCGGCCGCAATCTGTTTGAAATGGCTGCGCTGAAAGTGCCGGTTATCTGTTCGGTGATCGGCGAGGGCGGATCCGGCGGTGCGCTGGCGATTGCCGTCGGCGATGCGACGCTGATGCTGCAGTATTCAACCTATTCGGTGATTTCGCCGGAGGGCTGCGCTTCGATTCTATGGAAAAGTGCAGATCGCGCAGCCGATGCTGCTGAAACCCTGGGCATTACGGCAAACCGTCTGAAAACCCTCGGCCTGATCGACAAGATTGTGCCCGAACCGCTGGGTGGCGCACACCGCGACTATGACGCGATGATGCAGTCGATGAAAAAAGCCTTGCAGGACAGCTGGCGCCAGTTGCGTGAACTGCCCACCGATAAGCTGGCTGAGTCGCGCTTCGAACGGCTGATGGGTTATGGCCAGTTCAAGGAAGCGGAAGGCCGCTGAGCGGCACTGATTCTATGTGGCCGCGCATCCGCAGCCTGTCATGAAAGACGCGCTGCTCCGGACGGTGTCCGCGTCGCTGCATGCAAGCGGTTTGGGCCACAAATGTCGTATTACTGTCGGCCTTAGCGGCGGTATTGATTCCGTTGTTCTGCTGCATCTCCTGCGCCGAGGCCTGCGCATTTCGCCGCAACGCCTTACGGCTATTCACGTCAATCACCAGATCAGTGTTCACGCCGGTTCTTGGGCTGCGCAGTGCCGCCGCTATTGCCGTGAACTGGGCGTCCGGCTGAAAGTCGCGAAGGTGGATGTGAAACGCGGCAACAGCACCGAAGCCGCTGCGCGTGATGCCCGTTATGGCGTATTCGATTCCGGTGGGTCGGATGTCATTGCGCTGGCACACAACCGTGATGACCAGGCTGAAACCGTTCTGTTGCAGTTGCTGCGTGGCGCGGGCCCCCGCGGTCTGGCCGGTATGCCGTTTTACCGGGCTGGTGTTCCATCCCTGTGGAGGCCTTTGCTCGATACGCCACGCAGTGCCATCGAAGCCTATGCCCGACATCATCGCTTGGTTTGGGTGGAAGATGACAGCAACGAGGATCGTACATATTTACGCAACTTTGTACGCCATGACGTGCTGCCACTGATCGGACGCAAGGTCGCAGGGGCGAGTGCGGTGCTGGCCCGCGCTGCCCGTCTGCAGGCAGAGGCTTCCGATTTGCTGGATGCGCTGGCGGAGCAGGACATTGGCGGTGCAGTGTCAGATCACAGCATTCAAGTCCCCGTATTGCAGCAACTGCCGCCGCACCGTGCACGCAACGCGCTGCGCTATTTTTTGAGATGCCATGACGTGACCATGCCGGATGCGGTCAGGTTGGAAGAGGCATTGCGTCAGGCCTG
>CANHZX010000175.1 GCA_947465215.1 Betaproteobacteria bacterium
TGCAATGGAAATGACCGGCGAACAACTCATCGCCCTTCCCCACCAGGCCACCTGGGATGCACTGAACGATACCGCCGTGCTGATGGACTGCATCCCCGGCTGCGATTCGATGGATAAACAGTCCGAGAACGAATTCCTGCTAACCATGACAGCCAAGGTCGGCCCGGTCAGCGCCAAATTCAAGGGCAAGATGACGCTGAGCGAAGTCAACGCTCCTGACTCCTACATGCTGCACTTCGAAGGTCAGGGCGGCGTCGCCGGTTTCGCCAAGGGTGAAGCCCGGGTCCATCTGACGGCCGAAGGCAGTTCCACCAAACTGTCTTACAGCGTCAAAGCCAGCATCGGCGGCAAACTGGCCCAGGTCGGCGCAAGGCTGATCGACGGCGTGGCCAAAAAAATGGCTGAACAGTTTTTTACCGCATTCAACAAACGCGTCAGCGGTGAAACAGCGGTCTAAACGCTCCTGAAACAACAACGCCGGCGCAAGGCCGGCGTTGTATGTAACAAAAATCCGGTCAGCCGACGTGCTTGCGAAAAAATGCCAGCGTGCGTTCGCGCGCCAGTTTGGCGCTCGCCGCATCAAAAGAACCGCGCTGATCGCAGTTGAAGCCGTGACCTGCCGGGTAGAAATGATGCTCCCACTGCGGCTGTGCAGCCTTGACCTTCTGCGCCGCCTCCAGCGTGATTGACTGGTCCTTCTCGCCCCAGTGGAACATCACCGGACATTTCGCCTGCAGCGAAGCATGGTTCGGGATGCCGCCACCGTAATGCGGCGATGAGCAGGCCAGTCCCGCAACTTCTGCCGCCGCCTTCCACGCCACGGTGCCGCCCCAGCAGTAACCGACAATTCCGACCTTGCCGGCAGACTCGACGGCCTTGATCGCTGCGGTCACATCCTTGATCGCATCATCCAGGCTCGCTTTCTGCATCAGCCCGCGGCTGACTTCGATTTCCGGCGGAGTGTAGCCGCACTCGTAGTTGGGCTGCACGCGGTCGAACATCGCCGGCGCGATGGCCAGATAGCCGTCCGCGGCGTAACCGTCAGCCACCGAACGGATATGACTGTTGACGCCGAAAATCTCCATCACCACCACGACCGCGCCGCGCGGCTTGCCTGCCGGCTCCGCCTTGTAGGCACCGAATTTGTGGCCATCCGAGGCCGTCAGTTCAATCATGCTGCCCATGCTGCTCCTCCGCCATTGAGTGAATAAAAACGTCGGGGCATTATAGCTTGGCGCCACCGCCGGACCATGTGCCTTCAGGTAGACTGTCCACCGGTCCAAATGACCGCAACAGGAGCCGGGGCATGCTGAAAATCTGGGGGCGCACCAATTCGATCAATGTGCAGAAGGTGCTGTGGACCTGCGCGGAACTGGCGCTGCCTTACGAACGCATCGACGCCGGCATGCAGTTCGGCGTCAACAACACACCGGAATACCGGGCGATGAACCCCAACGCGCTGGTGCCGCTGATCAACGACGACGGTTTTCTGCTCTGGGAATCCCACGCCATCGTGCGTTACCTTGCGCGCAAACACGGCCTGGGCACTCTGTGCCCGCAGAACCCGCAGATTGCAGCCGATGCCGACCGCTGGATGGAGTGGTACAGCACGACACTATGGAATCACATGAAGCCGGTATTCTGGATCCTGATCCGCACGCAGCCTGACAAACGCAATATGACGGAAGTCGAAGAGAACCGTAAAAAACTAGCCGGATATCTGGAAATAGCCGACGCCCATCTCGCGAACAACGAATACTTTGCCGGCACTGCGTTCACGATGGCCGACATACCTCACGCCGTGCTGGCGCATCGCTGGTTCAATGTGCCGATCGAACGTCCCGCACTGCCGCACTACGAGCGCTGGTTCCGCACGGTGTCAAAACGCCAGGGATTCCAGCAGCATTGCGCCGCAGCGCTGACCTGAAACGCAACCGTCCTGGCAATCGACAGTGAACACTCAACGTAATTTCAGATACTACGAGTTCGTCATGGTGGCTTTTGTCACCGTGCTGATCTGCTCCAATCTGATCGGTCCGGCGAAAATAGCCCAGCTTGATCTGCCCTGGCTGGGCGTGATGACCTTCGGCGCCGGCGTGCTGTTTTTCCCGATCTCTTACGTCTTCGGGGACATCCTGACCGAGGTCTACGGTTATGCCCGCGCGCGCCGTGTGATCTGGGCGGGATTTGCGGGACTGGGATTCGCGTCGTTCATGGCAACCGTGGTGGTCGCACTGCCGCCGGCGCCGTTCTGGCCGCATCAGGGCGCTTATGAAATCGCTTTCGGCAACACATCGCGCATCGTCGCGGCATCCATGCTCGCCTACTTCTGCGGCGAGTTCGTCAATTCCTATGTGCTGGCGAAAATGAAAGTGGCGACACAGGGGCGCTGGCTGTGGACGCGCACCATCGGATCAACCATCGCCGGTGAGGCGGTGGACTCCACACTGTTCTACCCGCTGGCCTTTTATGGCGCCGGCATCATTCCCGACGACAAGCTGCCGCTGGTGATGGCTGCGCAGTTTGTCACCAAGGTCGGCGTTGAAATCTTGTTCACGCCGCTGACCTACCGGATTGTGGGTTTTCTGAAACGGGTCGAACAGGAAGACCACTACGACCGCAATACCGATTTCAGTCCGTTTACCCTGAAACCGTAAGCGCTGTTTCAGCCGCGCAGGAAACTCACCAGCGCGTATATGCCGCCGCCGGCCAGCATGCCGAATACCAGCATCTGCAACAGGTAACTGAACGCCGCATGGGAGATGTCTTCGTCGCGCTCCATCAGGTTCTTGCAGTAATGCAAAAACGGTGACGGCTTCTTGAACAGCTGAAGATGGCTGTAGCGCACATCAAAAATACCCTTGGCGAGCAACAGGACTGCCAAGACCGACAGCACCAGCACCGGATCGTGCGGTACGATAAAACCGAGAAACGCGCCAAGCGCGATGACGTAGGACATGATCGGATGCGGGCAATACCCAAAAATACAGAAAAGACAACGTAATGATTTGCTGGTCGGGGAGACAGGATTCGAACCTGCGACCTTGGCGTCCCAAACGCCCTGCGCTACCGGACTGCGCCACTCCCCGAAAAACGGAACTCGATAAAAACAAACTGCGCTCAGGTTTTTTCTGATGCCGATCGAAGCGGTAAAACCAGCGACCAGCCTGAATTACCCCTGATTTCGCAAGTGCAGCATTCTACCGGAAAAGCCCCTTTGACTGCCCCTGAAAAGCACCTCCCTCGCATCCGTTAGAATCGGCTTTTTGGGCAGCGGACCGAAATGAGCACATCCAACTGGCGCACCCCCGCCGCCGTACTGTTCTGCGGAGGCATGATCCTGACCATTGCGCTGGGAGTCCGCCACAACTTCGGCCTCTACCTGCAGCCGATGACCGCCGATCTCGGCATCGGCCGTGAAACCTTCGCCTTCGCGATTGCCATCCAGAACCTGTTGTACGGCATTTCTCAGCCGATTACCGGGCTGATTGCCGATCGGTTCGGCACCGCGCGTGTGCTGATCGGCGGCGCCATTCTCTACTCCATCGGCCTCTGCCTGATGTCGATCTCTTCCACCGGTCTGGAACTGACGCTGAGCGCCGGCCTGCTGATCGGCGCCTCGCTGGGCTGCAGCGGATTCTCCATCGTGTTCGGCGTCATCGGCCGCTCTTTCCCGCCGGAAAAACGCAGTGTCGCACTCGGCATCGCCGGGGCCGCCGGATCCTTCGGCCAGTTCGCGATGCTGCCTTACGGCCAATGGCTGATCAATCAGGTTGGCTGGCATCAGGCGCTGGTCATCCTCGCCCTCACCGTATTGGTGATCATTCCGCTATCGAGCGCGCTGGTCGAAGACAAAAAAGCGCAGGCCGCCTCTCTGCACAAACAGTCGATCAGCGAAGCCCTGCGTGAAGCCGCCGGCCACCGCGGTTATATGCTGCTGTGCCTGGCTTATACGGTCTGCGGCTTCCAGTTGCTGTTCATTGCAGTGCATTTTCCGGCCTACCTTGTCGATCAGAAAATGACGCCGGAAACCGGCATGCTGGGACTGGCGCTGATCGGTTTTTTCAACATGATCGGCAGTTATGCCTGGGGCTGGCTGGGCGGTAAACACACCAAAAAATATCTGCTGTCACTGCTCTATCTGATGCGCTCAATCGCCATCGCGGTATTCATCTCGCTGCCGGTGACGCCGATGACCGTCTACGTATTTGCTGCAGTGATCGGCTTCCTGTGGCTGGGCACCGTACCGCTGACCGGCGGACTAATCGCCCATGTGTTCGGCGTGAAATACCTGTCGACACTGACCGGCATCGCCTTCTTTTTTCACCAGGTCGGCAGCTTTGCCGGCGTATGGATCGGCGGCTATGTGTTCGACAGCACGGGTTCGTACACAATCATGTGGATACTGACCATCGGCATGGGTATCGTTGCCGCCCTGCTCAACCTGCCGATTGATGACCGGCAGATCGTACGACCCGCCGCAAAACCCGCCTGAGTTTCAGGACGTGCTGGCGCCGCTGTCTTTGGCGGCTTCGGCGATCAGCCAGTCGCGGAATGCCGCGACTGCCGGCCGGGTCTTGGCATGCGGCTCGCATACCAGGTAATACGCAGAAGTCAGCGGAACCTTCAGGTCAAAAGGCATCACCAGTTTGCCGGATGCCAGCTCCTCCGCGGCGAGCGAAGGCATCGAAGCGACCACGCCGACGGCATCAATCGCCGCCTCGAACGCCAGAACGGCATGGCTGAAACGGGCGCCGCGCTTGGCATCGATATCCGTAATGCCAGCCGCCTCCAGCCAGACTTCCCAGAACGACTCACCGTCGTACATGTCACCGGTGTCGTCGTGCAGCAGCATGTGATGCCTCAGGTCTTCCGGGGTGCGCAGCGGATGTTCGCCAGTGAGCAGCTTGGGACTGCAGATCGGGGATATGGTCAGCGACAGCAGGCGATGCACATCCAGCTCGGGATAGTGCCCATGGCCGTAAAGGATGGCGACATCGGAATCATCGAGCCAGGTTTCGATGGTGGCACGCTCGGCCACATCGACCTTGCCGTCAACGCTGACCCTGCGCATGCGTGCGGAGACCCGGACATCGATCTCCTGATGCGCCGCGATAAAACGGTGCAGCCGCGGCATCAGCCAGCGCGCGGCAAAAGACGGTGCCGCACTGACAGTCAGCATGCCCCCGCTGGTATGAGTGCGCAGCCGCTCCACTGCCTGGGCAAGACAATCGAAACCTTCGCGCAGCTTGGGCAGACAGGCCCGGGCCGCGTCCGTCAATTCAAGGGCCCGGTTGTAGCGATGAAACAACTGGACGTCGAGATACTCTTCCAGCGTGCGGATCTGGTGGCTGACCGCCGCCGGGGTCACATTGAGCTCGACTGCAGCTTTTTTCACGCTCAAATGGCGTGCGGCGGCCTCAAAAGCCTTCAAAGCGTTCAGTGGTGGCAGGCGCTGTGACATAGTTGGCATTCACCTTACCATAAGTATCCCGAATAGTGACAATAAATCAGCTGTTGCAATGCAACATTAGGCTCAAGGAGCAGTCTATACTTCAGTCCGAACTCATTGAAGTTAAACACAGTGAGACCTCAACGCCGGGACGGCGAACTACTGGAAAGGTAAGGAAAACTAACATGAACAACGATTTCAAAATCAAATTTGGCTCAGTCATCTCCGAGAAGATCAACACCGTTCGCATGAGCGAGCAGGAGCGTCAGGTCGCGATCAACGCGATGCACGACGCTGACGCGATCGTCGACGGCTTCGTCTGGGTTGCTCGCAAAATTGAGCAATTGGGTGCCGCGCTGTTCCTGAGCCCCAGCGTCAAGCACTAAACCGCTCGACTTCAGAACTCCAGCCGGGAGGCCCCTCCTCCTGCCGGCTGTGCGGCGCCCTTCGGGTGTCGCCCGAGTAGACGCGGCGGCTCTTGCCGCCGCGTCTTTTTGTACGTCGCTCCAGAGCGACCGGAAATTCCGCAATTAATCAATACCTTGCGGACCTCGAATCCCCCGCAGTCTCCAGCACACGACGTTAATTCGTGGCAAATGTCCTGCTTTTCCTGAAAAATTTAGTAACTAATTGTTTTTATTTACTATTTTCTTCTGGCCCCGATATTGCGTATCCAGAAACAGCACCTGCCGCCAATCCCGCCCATGCAGGCGCCA
>CANHZX010000176.1 GCA_947465215.1 Betaproteobacteria bacterium
TAAAAAGTAAATTAAAACAAAGATTTACATCAACCATTCTGACGCCTCACCCGGCCGAAGCTGCCCGCCTGCTGGGCTGCGACACGAAGGAAGTCCAGCAGGATCGCGTCGCCGCGGCGCTGAAAATTGCTCGGGAGTTCAATGCCGGCGTCGTGCTCAAAGGCTGCGGCAGTGTTAGCGCCTGGCCCGACGGTCACTGGGCCATCAATACTTCAGGAAATCCCGGCATGGCCAGTGCCGGTATGGGCGATGTGCTGACGGGCATGCTCGTCTCACTGCTCGCTCAAGGCGTTGATGAAAGACATGCACTGACTGGTGCGGTCTACCTGCACGGTGCCGCAGCAGATCGCTGTATCAATGAAGGGAAAGGTCCGATCGGACTGACAGCCGGCGAACTGATTGACGCAGCCCGTGGGCTGCTCAATCTGCACTGAATTACGCAGTCAGCGCGCGCACCGCAAAAATCCCCAGTAGCGTCATCGCCAGCGACCCGATCAGGTGGGTACCGATCAGGGTCATAGCCCAGCCGTAACGCTCGCCTTGCAGCAGAGCCACGGCCTCCAGTGAAAACGCGGAGAAGGTGGTCAGGCTGCCGAGAAAACCGGTGACAAAAAACAAACGCCATTCCGGCGCCAGCGTCGCGTGCTGCATGGAAAACTCCAACGCCGCACCGATCAGAAAACCGCCGACGAGATTGACGGTCAACGTGCCCAACGGCAGCGCCGGCAACAGATGATTCAAGGCAACTGATAGGCCCCACCGCGACCAAGCGCCCAATACGGCGCCGATGCCGACAGCCAGAAATCCCGCGGCATTCACAGGACGCGCCTCAACCCGTTACGCCGATATTCCAGGGCACATATTCATGATCGCCCAGTCCCAGCAGTTCGCTCTTGGTTTTTTCGCCCGAGGCAATGCGCAGCATCAGGTCAAAAATCTGCTGCGCTTTGCCCGACAGCGAAATCGTGCCGTCGAGAATCTCGCCGCAGTTGATGTCCATGTCTTCTTCGAGCTTGGTGAACATCGGCGTGTTGGTCGCCAGCTTGATCGACGGCACCGGCTTGGCGCCAAACATCGAACCGCGGCCCGTGGTGAACATGATCATGTTGGCACCGCCGGCAATCTGGCCAGTCGCCGACGTCGGATCGAAACCCGGCGTATCCATGAATACGAAGCCGCGCTCCGTCACCGGTTCAGCATAGCGATACACCGCATTCAGCGGACCGGTCCCGCCCTTCATCGAGGAACCGAGCGACTTCTCGAAAATATTGGCGAGGCCACCATGCTGATTGCCCGGGCTGACCACGCCGTTGATCTGCGTGTCGCGGCCGACGGTGTAAACATCTTTCCACCAGCGGATGCGTTCAATCAGCTTCTCGCCGATGTCACGGCTTTTCGCGCGACGCGTCAGCGTGTGCTCAACACCGTAGATTTCCGGTGTCTCCGAAAGAATGTGCGTACCGCCGTGGCGGGCCAGCAGGTCCATCGCAGCGCCCAGTGCCGGATTCGCCGTGATCGATGAAAAGCCATCTGAACCGCCGCATTGCAGGCCGATCATCAGATGGCTGGCTGACACTTTCTGCCGCACCACTTTGTTCGCTGCGGGCAGCATTTCCTTGACCGCGGCAATGCCGGCTTCAATGGTCTTGCGAGTCCCGCCGGATTCCTGCATCACAAAGGTCTTGAGGCGGTCGCTGACATCAAGACCTTCTTCCTTCATCAGCCCCTTGATCTGGTTGCGCTCGCAGCCGAGGCCGATGATCAGCGCACCGGCAAGATTGGCGTGGCGTGCATAACCCGCCATCGTCCGACGCAGCAGATCCATCGGCTCACCGGTCATTTCCATACCGCAACCGGTGCCGTGGGCAAAAGCGCAGACGCCGTCGATGTTCGGATATTCCGCCAAGCGCTCCGGCGTGAAGTATTCGGCAATCTTGTGCGCCACCGTCGCCGAGCAGTTCACCGTCGCCAGCACACCGAGGTAATTACGCGTCGCGACCTGACCGTTGGCTCGGACGATACCCATGAAACTCGCGCGCTCCGCGTCCGGAATCATCTGCTCCGGCTGGTAGTCGCGGGCGTAGGCGTAATCGCGGTCAAATTCACGGAATTCGAGGTTGTGCGAATGCACGTAAGTACCGGCAGGAATATCCGCCGAGGCAAAACCGATGGTCACCGCATATTTCAGGATGGGTTCGCCCTTCTGGATCGCTCGAGCGGCAATCTTGTGCCCGGCCGGCACTTGGCTTTTCGCGGTCAGGCCGCCATCCAGTTTGGTACCGATGGCGATATCGCCGCGCGCAATCAGCACATTGTCGTTTTCATGCAGGCGGATCACCGGACCCGAGGCCGGTTTGTCCTTGTTGATGTGTATGACGCCGTCATCCATGAATCTGTCTCCTGAAATTGCATTAGCGCCGGTGCTTCCCGACGCCATTTTACCGGTGCTGCGTTACCGAAACGCTGCTTACTTTTTGCTGAATGCCGCCCTTAAATCCGATGACATTGGAATATCCAGCGACTTGTTCACCGATCCCAGAGGAATCGGTTTCGTAAACCATTTGTCGTACCACTCCTGCGCTTTACCGGATGCAGCTGCCTCACCGACAACGCCATCCACCGCGGCCTTCATCGCCGCATCATCACGGCGGTATGCAATCGCGATTGCTTCGTTGGACAGCTGATCGGGAAGAATGACGTAGTCATCGGGCGCCGATAGCCCCGCGCGCTGCACGGCCAGCAGAACTTTGTCACGCGCGTAACCGGCCACCCAACCCAGCTGCAGCTGACTCAAGGCCGCGTCGCCGCCGACAGCCTCCTCCAGCTTCCAGGCGCCGCCTGATTTCTTCAGATAGTCATTGATCGTCCCGGTCGCTGTTGTGCCCTTGAGCAGCACCACTTTTTTGCCTTTGAGCTGATCGAGACCGGTAACGCCGTCCTTTTTCCGGACCATCATGCCAAGACCGCCGAAAAAGATCGGCCGGGAAAACGCCATCTGATTCCTGCGCTCCGCCGTATCGGAAGTGCCGGAACAAAACAGGTCAACCGAACCTTCACCGACATAGGTGATCATGCGGTCTACCGGCACTTCCATATACGCAACCTTCATCTTGGCCATGCCTGGCTGAGCCAGCACCTTGGCCGCAATCGCGTTACAGAATTCGAGGCTGTAGCCGATGGGCTGTTTTTTCGCATCCAGGTAAGAAAATGGCGCCGCATCAACACGATAACCGATCAGTATTTGTCCGCGCCCCTTGATCTTGTCGAACGTGACCTGAGCGTAGGTCAGCACAGGAACCAAACCCAGCACCAGCAGCAAGGCAAAGCGCAGCATGGCAATCCCCTTTGAAAAATCAGCTTCACATTCTATCCAACAACAAGGGAATGCGCGGGCCCTGCTTTTTTGGTCTTACCAAGGCCAGAACAGCCTGTTCCGCGATGCCCATGCTTTGCAATTCGTAGCTGTACTGGTTATATCGTCGTTTTCCGGAAAACTTTCATCATGAACACACACCTCGTCCAGAACTGGAATGTCAGCAAGCCAGCAGCCCGCTCCCGCGGCGGCATCGTAGCGTCTCAGAACCGCATTGCCAGCGAGGCCGGCGCCGGTATCCTCGCCGCCGGCGGCAATGCCGTGGACGCCGCGGTCGCCACTGGCTTTGCACTGGCTGCCGTCGAGCCCTGGAACAGTGGTCTTGGCGGTGTCGGCTTCATGATGGTTTATCTGGCAAAAGAAAACCGCGTTCATGTGGTCGACTTCGGCCCCATATCGCCGGCCGGATTAAATCCGGCAGACTATCCGCTGACCGGCGGCTACACCAGCGACCTGTTCACCTGGCCCACGGTAAAGGACGATCGCAATGTGCACGGTCCGCTGTCGATTGCCATACCGGGTCATGTCGACGGTCTGGCCACGGCGCTGCAGACTTTCGGCAGCCTGCCTTTCCGCGAGGTGATACAGCCGGCAATTGCGCTTGCCGACCAGGGTATCGCTGTTGACTGGTACCTGACGCTCAAAGTCGCCACCATGGCGCGCGAACTGGCGCAGTACCCGACCACCCGTGATATCTGGCTGCCCCGCGGCATGCCGCCGGTCACCGCTGCCGGTTCCCCGCTGGGACGATTACAACTCTCCGGACTCGCCGCCACGCTGCGCCACCTGGCCGACGCCGGACCGAGGGATTTCTACGAAGGCGAGATCGCCGCCGGCATCATCCGTGACCTGCAGGCCATGGGCGGCAATCTGGCAGCGACGGACCTTAAAAATTTTCATGCACGCATCGTCGAGCCGATCGATTCCGAATACCGGGGTGCGCAAATCGCCCTGCCGCCGTCGCTCACTGCGGGCCCGACCATGCTGCGCGCGCTGGCACCTCTGCGCGATCTTCATTTTCAATCCGGAGGACCGCAGGCAGATGCATTTGTCGCCTACGCCGGCGCGCTGCGCGAGGCTTACGCTGAACGTCTCAATACCATGGGCGACAACAGCGACCGCCGAGACCCCTCCACCACCACACACCTCAATGTCATAGACCGGCACGGCAATATGGTCGCGCTGACGCAGACACTGCTTTCGGTGTTCGGCTCCAAGGTGGTGCTTCCCTCCAGCGGCGTATTGATGAACAACGGCATCATGTGGTTTGACCCGCGCCCCGGTTCGCCCAACAGCATCGCACCGGGAAAACGCGCGCTGTCGAATATGTGCCCGCTCATCGTCCGCCGCGACGGCAAACCCTGGTTCTCGATCGGCGCTTCAGGCGGACGCAAGATCCTGCCTGCGGTCTATCAGATCAGTTCTTTCCTGATCGATCACGGCATGTCCCTGGAACAGGCCTTCCACCAGCCGCGCATTGATGCCAGCGGCGGCGACACCGTCGGCGTCGATCCGCGCCATCCGCAGACCGTGCAATCGGCGCTGGCGGAACGCTTTCCGGTTGAAACCAACGAGCTCGTGGTCTATCCCACCAACTATGCCTGCCCCAGCGCCGTGTTCCGCGATCCCCGTTCAGGGGAGCATTACGGTATGACCGACGTCATGTCGCCATGGTCCGGAGCCGTAGCCACCTGAGCCAGCCACCATAATACTGTATATAATTACAGTATTATGGACTCCACCAGCACCCCGCCCCGCAGATCCTCCCCATCGCGCCAAATCCCCATCGGCGTGCCGCTGTCACCCGTATTGAACCCGAACAGACAGGCATTGCCGCTGGGCGCAGGCCGGGTCGCCGCCGGCTTCCCTTCCCCGGCAACCGATCACGTCGAACAGCGCCTGGATCTGAGCGAATACCTGGTCCTACATCCCGAAGCGACTTTTTTTCTGCGCGTCAAAGGCGACTCGATGACCGGCGCCGGCATACACCATGGCGACCTGCTGATCGTCGACCGATCGCTGTCGCCGGCATCGGGCCGCGTCGTCGTCGCCACACTGAACGGCGAACTGACCGTCAAACGTCTGCACCGCAGCCGCGGCAAACTGACGCTGAAAGCGGAAAATCCGGCCTACCCCGACATCGCCGTGAACGACGAGCATGAATTCCAGATCTGGGGGGTAGTCGCGCACGTCGTGCACACGCCATGACTACGACCATCGCACTGGTCGACGGCAACAACTTTTATGTCTCCTGCGAACGGGTGTTCAATCCGGTACTGGAACGCCGCCCGGTTGTAGTGCTGTCGAACAACGACGGCTGTGTGGTGTCGCGGAGCAACGAGGCCAAGGCCCTGGGCATCCGGATGGGCGTGCCGTTTTTTGAAATCCGCAGCTTCGTCAAAAGCCACGGCCTGATCTGGCTCAGTTCCAATTACGCACTCTACGGCGACATAAGTGCGCGGATGATGGCACTGCTCGGCGAGTTCGCGCCGCGCCAGGAAATTTATTCGATCGATGAATGTTTTCTGGATTTCACCGGTATGACGGGCAAAGTCAGTGATCATGGCCGCGCCATACGCTACCGCGTACGCCAATACCTCGGCATTACCACCTGCACTGGCATCGGTGAATCCAAAACACTCGCCAAACTGGCAAATCACGTCGCCAAGATCCATCGGCAATATCAAGGCGTCTTTGACTGGAAAGAATTATCGCTGTCAGA
>CANHZX010000177.1 GCA_947465215.1 Betaproteobacteria bacterium
CATTGCAGCATTCACCGATACCTGAACCAGCGAAATCGTGGCCTTCCAGCTTGATCTTCCCAAGTTCGAGGCCACCAACACCCAGGTCCTGGGTGTCAGCGTCGATTTCAACAACGCCAACGTCATCTTCGCAGAACGGCTCGGGCTGCGCTTCCCGCTGCTCAGCGACACGCGCCGCATCATGACCCGCGAATACGGCGTACTCAACAACGACCCGTCGATGGCCAATGACGCCAAACGCGTGGCCGGTTACCTGCGCGCAAAACGCGCGTGGTTCATCATCGACAAGGCCGGCGTGATCCGCTTCGCCAAGGTCGAAGATCCGCGCGGCATCATGCCGAATGACGAACTGATCGAAGCACTGCAGAAAATCCAGTAAGGCATCATGCCGAACAAAATGGGCGGTGCATTTCTGCACCGCCCTTTTTTATTCCGCGATCCGCTTCAATCCAGCCTCAATCCAGCTTCAGGTTGAGCTTTTTCAGGATCCGTTCATTGCGCTGCATCTCGTTACGGATATAGCCGTCGTAATCCGCTGGCGACATGGTGCCCTCCGAGAACCCCTGCTTGGTCAGGATCGCACCCGCCTCCGGCGTCTTCAGCGCCTTGGCGATTTCCCCCGACAGCCGCTCGACAATGGGCCGCGGCGTGCCGGCACGCACCATCACACCGAACCAGTTCAGCGACTCAAATCCCGGCCAGCCGGATTCGGCAATGGTCGGCACATCCGGCAGATTTGCCGCGCGCTGCGCCGAGGTGACCGCAATGCCACGAAGGCGTCCCGTGGGAATGTAATGGGAGCAGTCGAGCACGTTGCCGACCAGCAGCGTGATATGTCCGCCGAGAATCGCCGTCGTCGCCGGCGCACCGCCGCCGAAAGGCACATTGACGATATCGATCTTGGCGACATCCTTGAACAGCTCGCCGGCGATTCGGCCGCCGCCGATGATGCTCGACACGCCCCAGGTCAGCTGGCCGGGCCGCGCCTTCGCCAGCGCCACCAATTCCTTCATGTTTTTCACCGGCAGCGAAGGATGCGCACAGTAGATCAGCGGGTTGTAGACCATCCGCGTCACCCCATGAAAATCACGCAGCGTGTCGTAAGGCAGCTTGTTGTAGGCGAAGGGATTCACAGTAAAACTCGTCGCCATCACCAGCATGGTGTAACCGTCGGCCGGTGCGCGCGCCGCGATTTCCGTGGCGATCACCGTATTGGCCCCCGGCCGGTTTTCAATCACCAGATTCTGGCCGAGCGCTTTGGACACGGGCGGCGCATAAAGCCTTGCCATCGTGTCGGCAGCACCGCCCGGCGGGAAGGGCACGAGCACGCGGATCGGCTTGGTCGGATACTCCTGGGCCGCAGCCTGAAACGAAACCAGTGCAGCAGCAACAAGCAGCACCCGCGACAGAACAGACATCATGGTCTTCCTCCTGGTGAGAGCGGATCGTTGTCCGCATTGTTATGGTCGATACGATACCTGCCGCACCACCGAAGGCATAGTCGAGCCTCCGGGTCAAAACTTTACAAGTAAAAACAAATACTTAATTAACCCTCACACACCCCTGCGACTGACAAACTGCGTCGCGCGGTTATTGAATGCCTTTGCCGCCAGAAACAAGCCGCCGTCCGCACCATCGATGAAGTGCAAATGGCGGCCATTGATTTGCGCACTTCACAGAACGCAATATGCCGTTAGGCAGGTAACTCGCTGAAACTTTTCGTGCAGGTCACCGCCTCAAATTTGGCGATGACCGGCAGCGTGCGTAAAAGTTTTCCGGACTCGCGGCGAATCAGCGGCCGCAGCCTGATCAGGCGCCTTCGGCCACGCCCGGATTCCACTGCCCCTTGCGCATGCGGGTAATGGTGATGGTTTTGAACACGCCGTTCTGAGTGAAAGGGTCGCCGTCGGAAAACTTCTTGGCTTCGGCGCGGCTGTTGACGTTGAGCACGAAGGCGCTGCCGACCGCCTCGGTTCCGTCGTCGTTCTGCGTCGCGCCCGACAACACGATGATGCCCTTCTGGCTGGCCAGGTAATCGCGGTGCGGCTGCAGCACTTTGCTGCGGATTTCAGCGGTATTCGGGTTGTCGACGCAGGTGATGATCCAAAGCATGAGATGTTTCCCTTGAAAATTACGGATATTGGATGGTGGACTTGGAGACTTCAATCCAGGATTTCAACATTAACAGCCCGTGCGTCATCGGCACGGGAGGGCTTATGATATGGCCTTTTCGCCACCTGCACCCGTCCGGAGGAGCTCCATGACCGTCCCTTACAATCCCGACAACCTGTTCGCCGTCAAATGCTGGGAAGTCGAAGTACGCAAGACCGCCAAGCGCACGCTGATCGCCCGCATCTACCAGCCTCAGGGCACCGGCCCCTTCCCCGTGCTGATTGATCTCCACGGTGGCGCCTGGAGCCGCAAGGACCGCTACGCCAATGAACCGATGGCGCGCGCGATTGCCGCCTCCGGCATGCTGGTGGTTTCGCCCGACCTGCGTCTCTCGGATGAATCGCCGTATCCGGCCTGCGTCCAGGACGCCCACCATGCCATCCGCTGGCTCAAGCACAAAGCCAAGGAATGGAATGGCGACATCACCCATTTCGGCATTCTGGGCAGTTCCAGCGGCGGACATGTCGCACAGCTGATCGGCATGAAGCCGCATGATCCGAAATACGCAGCGATTCCGCTGCCGGAAGCACCGAACGTCGACGCTACTGCCGTATACATCGCCACCCGCTCACCGATCAGCAACCCGGTGGCGCGCCGGGCCCAGGCCGAACGCAAGGGCAACAAGGAGATGATGAAAAAATCCGACACCTTCTTCAATCCGCCGGAAACCATCCACGAAGGCAACCCGCAGGAAATCCTCGATCGCAAGGAAAAGGTCGTCATGCTGCCGATGCTGATCATGCAGGGCGGCCTCGACGACAATGTCATCCCGGAAATCCAGGAAAAATTCGCCGCGACCTATCGTGCCGCCGGCGGCGAGTGCCAGTTGGAAATCTTCAAGAACAGCGAACACGAGTGGACCGCGGTACCAAGCCCGGAAGCCGATCTCTCGCATGAGACGGTCAAGCAGTTCATCGCCAAACAGCTGCGCGCGCTGCAGAAAAAAGCGGCTTAACCGGCTGACGCATCAACAAAAAGCCCCGCAACAGCGGGGCTTTTTTTATTCATCCGCGATTTACTGTCATTCCATGCTGATATTCAGCGGCTTCGCCACCTTGTTCCACTTCTCGATATCGGCATCGATCAGTTTGCCGAACTCTGCAGACGATACTTCCGTCGCCTCAACACCAACGCCGAGCAGTTTCTCGCGGATATCCGGCTGACGCACGGCCACCAACACTGCAGCATGCAGTTTTTCGATGGCGGCTTTCGGCGTACCTCTGGGGGCAACGATGCCATACCAGCCGCTCACCGCATAACCGGGCAGTCCGGACTCGGCAATTGTCGGCACATTGGGCAACGCCGGCGTGCGTTTGCCGGTGGTCACACCCAATCCCCGGATCTTGCCGGCCTGCAGATGCGGCCGCGCCACCGCCACCGTCGAGAAAAACACCTGAACGCGCCCGCCCAACAGATCGGCCATCGCCGGATTGCCGCCCTTGTACGGCACATGCAGCATCTTGATCCCCGCCAGCGAATTGAACAGTTCCGCCGCCAGATGCGTCAGATTGCCGGTACTCGATGAAGCATAGGACACCAGTCCGGGCTTTGATTTGGCCAAGGCAATCAATTCGGCGCTGGTCGACACCCCGGCGGAGGGGTGGGCAACAAACACATAAGCGCCGTCACCAAACTGGGCGACGGGCACAAAATCGCGTGCCGTGTCATAGGGCAGCTTCGAGTACAGCGCCGGATTGATCGCATGCCCTGCGGCCACCACCAGCAGGGTGTAGCCGTTGGGTGCGGACTTGGCGACAATCTCCGAACCGATCAGCGTGTTGCCACCGCCGCGGTTGTCGACAATAACCTGCTGGCCGAGCTGCTGAATCAGCGTCGGTGAGACCAGACGCGCCACGATGTCGTTCGCGCCGCCCGCCGGATACGGCACCACCATGCGCACCGGACGTGACGGAAAATTCTGCGCCGCCGCGGGCAATATCACGGCGACGATCAACGCGCCGATCCAGCCATGAATCGTTCGGGTATTCATCGATCTCCTCCAGCTTTGTGGCCGGTGTCGCCCAGCCTTCCGCTTCATTGGAGCACCGCCCACTGCGGAACGCAATCAAATCCACTCTATGACGCCATTGATTCCGCTCATCATTTCATTGGGTGGACCACGATACGCCAGATGGCGCAAATTTTGGATTACCATCCTTGCTCTTCCGGGAACCCCGTCTCCAAGGAACCACATCATGGGCTTCAGCACGAACGAGAAAAAATCCGGTCCGACCATCAGCGGCGCACGTGCTCTGGTCGACGGCCTGCTGCGCGAAGGCATCGATCATGTCTTCGGCATCCCCGGCACGCAGAACCTCGCCATCCTTGATGAGTTGCGCGTCACCCCGCAGATCCGCTTCATCCTGACGCGCCACGAACAGGGCGCCGCATTCATGGCCTACGGCTTTGCCCGCGCTGCAAACAAACCGTCAGTGGTCACCGTTACCGAAGGCCCCGGTATTACCAATATCGTCACCGCCACCGCTGCCGCGTTCAAGGGTAATGTGCCGGTGATCAGCATCACTGGCGTGCAGGAAAGCGGGATGCGGGAACGCGACGCGACCCAGGACATGGACCAGATTCCGTTCATGAAGCCCATCACCAAATGGGCCTACAGCATTCCCTATCCCGAGAAAATCCAGGAAGCCGTGCGCAAGGCTTTCCGCGTCGCACTGACCGAACCGCAGGGCCCGACGCATATCGAAGCCGCCAGCGAAGTACTGTTGCAACAAGTCTCACCGGAAACCACGGCGCCTGCCGCCTATCGCAACACCGTCCCGGCGGTTTGCGACCCGGAACAAATGGACGCGGCCTGGGCGCTGATCAGCAAGGCCGAGCGACCACTGTTTGTCGTCGGCCGCGGGGTGATGAAGGAAAACGCGGTTGCTGCAATGGAGCAGCTCGCCACAGCCGCCGGCATTCCGGTCACCGTGCTGCAGTATTGCCCCGACGCCTTCCCCGCCACACATCCGCTAGCGCTGGGTCCGCTGGGCCGCAATGCCTTCAGCAGCGCCAACAAAAACGCACCGGAAGCCGACGTCATTGTCGCCATCGGCGCGCACTTCGACGTGTTCTCGACGATGTACAAATACGGCATCTTCAGCGAGAGCGCGAAGATCATCCATAACACCTCGGCGCCGGGCCAGATCGGCATCGTCTTCCCGGTGGAACTCGGCGTCGCGGGTTCGGCCGCCAGCTTCATCAAGGAGCTTGCCGAGCGCGCCGCCAAAGGCAAGGCACGCACGCCGTGGGTCGATGTCGCCAAGGCACGGGCCGAATTCGATGCCGAAATCACTGCCGTGTTGAAGCCCGACATGGAACCGATCCAGCCGCAGTTCGTCGCCCACACCATCCGCAAGGCACTACCCAAGGACGGTATCCTCGTGGTTGATGCCGGCAACGGCGGCAAACATGTGCGCACCTACTTCAAGAGCTACCAGCCCAATTCCTTCATGTGCATCGACGACTGGGCTTCGGTCGGCGGTTCATTTCCGATTGCACTGGGCGCAAAACTCGCGCAACCGAACCGCCCGGTGCTGTGCGCCTCGGGTGACATGGGCGCAATGTGCAATATCGGTGAACTGGAAACCGCGGTGCGCGAAAACATCGCCGTGGTTTACGTGGTGTTCAACGATCAGGGGCTCGGCAACGAACGCGCCTTCCAGAACGAACACTTCGGCGGGCGTTACTTTGCGGTGGACTACAAGAATCCGGATTTCGGCGCGTTGGCCAAGGTGTTCGGCGCCCACGGCGAACACGTCACCCGTCCGCAGGATCTTGAAGGCGCCATCCAGCGCGCCTTCGCCAGCGGCAAGCCGGCAGTCATTGACGTGA
>CANHZX010000178.1 GCA_947465215.1 Betaproteobacteria bacterium
AAAGACGGATACCACGTCGGTACGCACCGTGATGATGGGTTCCGCGCCGTCTTCGCCGCAGCTTCTGGCTGATATCCGCGCGCACTTTCCCAATGCCGAACCGCTAGTGGTTTACGGCGTGACTGAAGGCGGGCCCGTCCCTCTCGGACCGCACCCCGAAGGCAAGCCGCGCCCGACAGGCTCGATCGGCGTGCCCTACCCCGGCACCGAAGCCCGACTGATCAACGGTCCGAATGCCGATGAGGGCGAGTTGCTGCTGAAGAACCCCGGCATCCTGCTGGGTTATCACAATCTTCGCGAAGAATCGGCCAAACGCCTGCAGGGCGGCTGGTATCACACCGGTGACGTCTGCCGGCGGGACGCCGAAGGCTTCTACTTTTTTGTCGGACGCACCGACGACATGTTTGTCTGCGGCGGCGAAAACATCTTCCCGATCGAAGTCGAACGCCTGCTCGAACGCCACCCTGCCGTGCACCAGGCCTGTGTGATGCCGTTCAGCCACGAACTGAAAGGTCAGGTGCCTTACGCATTTATCGTTCTGCGCAACGGCCAGACCGCGACAGAGGACGAGATCCGACAGTTCGCGCTGAAGAACGGCCCGGTCTACCAGCACCCGCGCCGGGTGTTTTTCCTGGAGCAACTGCCCCTCGCCGGTACCAACAAGATCGACCGCGACCGGCTGCGCAGCATCGTTGCCGCCGCCGGCAGCACTGAGAAGAATTCATCCGCAGCCTGATAATTCATAGGTTGCGCCCCTTGACCCAGTAGTCTTCAATCCTGAATCGAACCGGAGCCCGTAATGACCGATACCAAACCTTCCCTTGAACAACTGCAGAAGCTGATCACCCGCGGCCCGTTCAACCAATGGCTTAACTTCACTTTCCTCAAGGCCGATGATTCCGGCATCGAGGTCAAGGCGACCTGGCGTGAGGAATGGGTGGTCAATCCGGAACGCAAATACACCCACGGCGGCATTCTTGCCGCGATTGTCGACGTCGTCGCCGACTACGCCATCGCCGCGCAGCTGGGCCGTCCGGTTCCGACCATCGACATCCGCGTCGATTACCACAAGGCCGCAATGCCCGGCGACCTGACCGCCAAAGGCCGGGTCGTGCGCAGCGGCAGTCAGTATTCAACCGCGGAAGCCTATGTCTATGACAAGGACGGTGCACTGGTCGCCAGCGGCCGCGGCACCTACTTCACCGCGCCGCCGAAGTAAAAAACACACCGCCTGCGCCTTCATGCCAACCAATCTCGAGAGCCGGATCCACACCCGCGGCACCGCCCGCATGCTCCGGCTCGACCTGCTGCTGCAACGGATCGCGCTGGTCGGAGCCATCCTCGCCCTGTGGTGGGTACTGGCGCTGGGCGTGCCGCACTACATCCTGCCCGGTCCGGTGCGCGTATGGAATTCGCTGCTGCAGATCTCCGCCAACGGCGATCTGTGGAGCAACCTGGGCATCACGCTGGGCCGCGTCGGCGCCGGCTTCATACTCGCCACGGTGATCGGCCTGCCGCTGGGCATCCTGTTCGGCGCCAACCGCCGTCTCGGCGAGTTCTTTGAACCGGTCATTCCTGTGATGAATACCGTTTCATCGGCGATCTGGGCGATTTTCGCGATCATCTGGTTCGGCGTTTCCAATGCCACTACGATCTTCGTCGTGTTCATGACGGCCATGCCGCTGATCATCACCAACGTCTGGCAGGGCACGCGCACGGTCAGCGCCGACTTCATCGAACTGGCCCATGTGCTGCGCATGCCGTCGTGGAAGGTCATGGTCAAGATCTACCTGCCGACCATCCTGCCCTACTTCTTTTCCGGCGCACGGCTGGCCTTCGGTTTCGGCTGGCGGGTGTCGCTGGTCGCCGAAACGCTGGGCTCGTCGAGCGGTGTAGGATACCGGTTGCGCCAGGCCGCCGACCTGATCCAGACCGATCAGGTGTTCGCCTGGACCCTTACTTTGGTGGTGATGATGGCCGCGCTCGAAATGGGTGTGCTGCGCCCTCTGGAAGACCACCTGTTCCGCTGGAAAAAGGAAGCTGAAAACCAATGAGCACCCCACGCAGCGACACGCCGCCACGCCGCCTCATCGTCGCCATGACCGGCGCATCGGGCTCGGTCTATGGCATCCGCATCCTTGAACGCCTGCGTGAAATCGGCGGCTGGGAAACCCACCTCGTTGTTTCCGAAGCGGGCGTGCTCAACGCCTTCCAGGAATACGGCATGGACCGCAAAGCGCTGCACAAGCTGGCCGACGTGACTCACAACGTGCGTGACATCGGCGCCACCATCGCCAGCGGCTCCTTCATCACCGCCGGCATGGTCATTGCGCCCTGCTCGATGAAAACCCTCGCCGGCGTTGCACATGCCTTCGCCGATAACCTGATCACCCGCGCCGCCGATGTGATTCTGAAAGAACGTCGCCGCCTGGTACTGATCACCCGCGAAACCCCGCTGAACCTCGCGCATATCCGCAACATGGAAATGGTGACGTTGATGGGCGGCGTGATTTTCCCACCGGTACCAGCCTTTTACAGCGGCGGCAAGACGGTCGATGATCTGGTCAACCACTCAGTGGGTCGCGTACTCGACCTGTTTGACGTTGAACACAACAGCATTCCGCGCTGGGCAGGCGTCACCGGCCCCACCGATCTCAAGGAAAAGAAAAAATAATGAAAGAAGCGACGAAGCCACTGCCTTACGCCAACGAAACCTTCCGCGGTTTTCTGGATCGCCTGCGTACCGAAAAAGAACTCATCGACATCAAACAGCCGGTGGACAGCCGTCACATTGCCACACTGGTCGACCAGGCCGACAAGGCGCTGCTGTTCCATAACGTCATCGGCTACAAGATGCCGGTAGTATCGGGAATCATCCGCTCGCAGAAACGCGCCATCATGTCGATGGGTTGCGAGACCTATCCGGAAATTGAATTCCGGCTGGAGCGCGGTATAGAAAAACCGATCCCGCCCCGCTATGTCGAATCCTGCGCCGCCAAACAGGTGATCATGACCGGCAAGGATGTCGACCTGTTCAGCCTGCCGATCCCCATGTTCTCGATTTATGACGGCGGTCCGATGATCACCGCCGGGATCACCATCGCGCGTGACCCGGAATTCGGCCTGAACTCCGGCATCTACCGCTTCATGGTCAAGGAAAAGAACCTGACCGGCATCGACATCGTTACGCCCAACAACATGCGGCTGTTTGCACAGCGCGCCTTCGAGGCCGGCAAACCGCTGCCGATCTCGATCTCCATCGGCAACCATCCCTTTGAAAATCTCGGCTCCGGTTTCCGTGCGCCGCTGGGCACTGATGAAATGAGCATCGCCGGCGGTATCCGCGGCTCAGCCATCGAACTCGCACAGTGCGAAACCATCGACCTGCCCTGCATCGCCGACTCTGAAATTGTTCTCGAAGGCGAAATCCTGCCGACCGGCTGGACCCAGCCCGAGGGTCGCTTCGGTGAATTCACGCGACTGATGGGCGGGCTGCACTGGAATCCCGTGGTGCGCATCAACGCCATCACCATGCGCAAGGATGCAATCTATTACGCGCTGCACATGCCCTGGGAAAACACCTGGCTGATGGCGCCGACGCGTTACACCCAGATCCGCCGCGCGTTGAAGACCGCAGGCGTGCAGGTCAAGGACATCAATGTCACGCTCGGCGGCTGCGGCATGTGGCACGCGGTGATTTCGATCAAGAAGCAGGCCGGCGAAGGAAAAAACGCCCTTCTCGCCGCGCTGTCGGTGATGGACCTGAAACACGTCGTGGTGGTCGATGACGACATCGATGTGTTTAATGCGATGGACGTCGAATGGGCGATCGCCACCCGCGTGCAGGGCGACAAGGACATCATGATCATCCCCGGCAGCCGCGCAAAGCCGCTGGACCCCAGCCTCGCGGTCATGCCGCCGGGCGTGGTACCCACGGGTGCAAAGGTCGGTATCGACGCGACGATCTCCGAAGGCATTCCGCGCGAGCGTTTTGAACGCATTGCCTACGCCTATACCGACCGCGCAAAAATCAATGATTACTACGCCGGCAAGGCCGATACGGTGCAGCAGGCGGCATCCGGTGATTCTGCCGTGACTGAACTCGCGGCAAAAATCGTCGCCGTCATCGAAAAAACGCCGAAGTATTATTCGGAGCTCGCCGAACAGTTCGCCGACTACGATTTCCAGACCGTCGCGCGCACGCTCGGCAAGCTGCACGAAGACGGCACGCTGTGGCAGGACCCGCGCGGCCGCATGTGCCTGCGCAACTCCGCTTTTGCCGCCAAACCGCCGGTCAAAGGCCCGTGACATGAACACGGCCGTTGCAGCCCACGCAGTTCCGACAGATACCGGCGCCATCGCGGTACGAGGCGTCAGCAAGTGGTTCAAGTCGACTGATGGCTCATCGTTGCAGGTGCTGGCCGACATCAACCTGACGATTCCGGCGCGTTCCATTGTCGCCATCCTTGGCGCCTCCGGCTGCGGTAAATCGACGCTGCTCAACATCATCTCCGGACTAGTAACACCGGAACAGGGCGAAGTGCTGATCAACGGCACACCCTCTCGCCAGTTCAATGACTGGCGCAGCGTCAGTTACATGTTCCAGGAAGACCGCCTGTTGCCCTGGCGCACCGCTCTGCATAACGTCGAATTCGCGCTCGAAGCCGGATCGATGCTGCACTCCGAACGCCAGTCCCGCGCCCGCGAAGCGCTGCGGCTGGTCGGGCTCGAAGCGTTTGCCGATGCCTTTCCCTACCAGCTCTCCGGCGGCATGCGCAGCCGAGTCGCCCTCGCCCGCAGTCTGGTTCTGGAACCCTGCATCCTGCTGATGGATGAACCGTTCTCCCGCCTGGATGCAATGACTCGTGCACAAATGCACGAGGAGTTGCTGCGCATCCAGCAGCTGAAACACATGACTATCGTGTTCGTCACCCATGACGTTGAAGAAGCCGTCGTCCTCGCCGATACGGTCGTGGTCATGGCGCCACGCCCCGGGCGTATCCGCGACCAGGTGCCGATTGCGCTGGCTCGGCCGCGCGACGCCACCGAAGCCGCCACCGCACAACTGGCACACCAACTTAAATCATTGATTTAATTATTTTTTAAAGGGGTTCCGATGAAACCGACGCACCTGTTCAAGGCCTTTGCCCTCGCCCTGCTGCTCGCCGCCGCGCCGGCACAGGCCCAGAAAATCAAGGTCGGTTACTGGACCAGCGGCTTCAGCCTCGGCTTCGGCGCCGTGATGGAGCAGATGAAAATTGCCGAGAAAGAAGGCCTCGAAGTCGAATGGGTGAAATTCGCCGAGGTCAACGGCCCCACCCGTGCCATCGTGCCGCAGACCATCGACCTCGCCTTCGGCGCACCGTCGACGGCCTCGATGACCATCGCTGCCGACGGCGTTCCGATCAAAATCGTACTGGCTTCGCAGATTGCCGAAGCGCAGATCGTCGTTCCCGCCGGATCGCCGATCAAGAGCATCGCCGACCTCAAGGGCAAAAAGATCGGCATGTCCCCGCCGGGCAGCGCCACCCACGCTATCGCCACTTCCATCCTTCAGGGCGTTTACGACCTGAAACCCACTGACTACAGCGTGGTACCCGGCAACGAAGGCCGTCTCGCCCAGTTCCTGCTGCAAAAGGAAATCGATGCCGCCGTCATCCGTTCGGTGACCATCGCCCAGATGAGCGACGACATCAAGCTGACCTACCTCGGCAGCGTCGTGGACGACTGGAAAAAGCTGACCAAGGTCAATGCCGCGCCGATCCTCGCCGTCACCATCGTGCATAGCGACTACGTTGCCAAGAATGCGGAAGCCGTCGCCAAGTTCATCGTCGCCATGCGCAAGACGCTGGAATACGGCTCGAAAAACAAGGACCGTGTTGCCGAAATCCTGCAGAAGGCCGCCAACATGAACGCCGTCGATGCCAAAGCCTATGCCGCGCAGTGGGACGGCGCC
>CANHZX010000179.1 GCA_947465215.1 Betaproteobacteria bacterium
ACCACCGCGCCGTGTTCGACCACCACAACTGAAATTGGCCGGCAGTCGAGCTCGCGCGCGCGGCTCAGGATGGCATCAATGATTTTTTCGGCCTGCGGCAGCGAGATCATGGACACGGCGGTTCCTTGAAGAAGAATGTTGTCTGCGCGTGATTGTATACTGCGCTGAAAAGATCACCGGCCTGCAGGCCTGAATAATACGAAGCGACGAGAGGAACAAAAAATGAACGGCAAGATGACTTTCAGAGCGCTGTTTTGTGCGGCGCTGGTATTACTCGCGGGAACGGCGGGCGCAGCGGATAAAGCCGACGCCTATCCGGTCCGGCCGATCCGCTTCCTGGTGGGATTTGCGGCCGGCGGCGCCAACGATCTGGTCGCGCGGCTGGTGGCGAACAAGCTGGGGCCGCGTCTGGGGCAGCAGGTGATCGTCGACAATCGCGCGGGCGGCGGCGGTATTCTCGCGCATGAACTGCTGGTCAATGCAGCCCCCGACGGTTATACGATGATTCTCGCCTCGGTGACCGGACTGGCCATGGCGCCGGCCCTGCGCGGCAAGGTGCCGTACGACCCCATCCGCGATTTTGTTCCGGTGGCGCAGGTGGTTGACGCGGCGACCCTGTTTTCAGCGCATCCGTCCAGCGTGTCAAAGACGCTGGCCGACATGGTGGCGCGCGCGAAAAAGGAACCCGGTGCATTGATCGTCGGTAATCCCGGCATCGGCAGCGTCGGACACCTCGCGTTCGAACGTTTCAGCAGCGCCGCCGGCATCAAGGTGGTCAACGTGCCCTACAAGAGCGGCGGGCTGGCGGCGACCGCGGCCATTTCCGGCCAGGTCGAACATCTGGCTGGCATCATTTCTTCGGGCGCGCCGCATGTCAAAGCCGGCAAATTGCGTGGTCTCGGCGTCACCAGCGCGCGGCGTTCGCAGATCCTGCCGGATGTGCCGACCGTCGCCGAACAGGGTTACCCGGGATTCGAGGCCAGCGGCTGGCTGGGCATCGCGTTTCCGGCGAAAACGCCGGCCGCCATCGTGCAGCGCATGTACAAGGAAACGCAGGCGGTGATGGCGCAGCAGGATACCCAGGCATTCCTGGAGAAATCCGGGCTGGATTACGTGATGAAGAACCCCGAGGAGTTCCGCGCCTATATCAAAACGGAACTGGCCCGCTGGTCCAAACTGATCACCGATGCCGGAATCAAGGCCGACTAGGGAATAACTCCGGTTCAAGTCCAGGGCAATACAGTGTCACGGGTTGGTTAAGTGGTTGATTTTATGAACTAATTCCACTAATCGCTTAACTTTTACCCCTGTCCCCGTGTAAAATGTCGCCTTTTTCGCGGCAACAAGCACTATAGGGGACTCTAGGCATGTCCGAGCAAGATACCGATCAGGGAAAACGGCAGTTTCTGGTTGCGGCAACCAGCGTGGCAGGCGGCGTTGCTGCCGGCGCAGCCGCAGTACCGTTTGTGGCGAGCATGTTGCCGTCCGAGCGCGCAAAAGCCGCCGGTGCTCCGGTTGAAGTCGATGTCAGCACGCTCGCACCCGGTGAGCGGGTGACGGTCGAATGGCAGGGCAAGCCGGTATGGATTGTCCGCCGGACCAAGGAAATGCTCGATACGATCCGCGCCAATGACAGCCACGTTGCCGATCCGAAGTCGCTGAAGAAAATGCAGCCGGCTTACGCGACCAACGAAATGCGCGCGATCAAGGAAGAGTTCCTCGTGGTGGTTGGCATCTGCACCCACCTCGGCTGCTCGCCGGTCGGCAAATTCGCCAAGCAGGCCGAAGCTTTTGATCCGAACTGGCAGGGCGGTTTTTATTGCCCCTGCCACGGCTCGCTGTTTGATCTGGCCGGCCGTGTCTACAAGAACAAGCCCGCGCCGGATAACCTCGTGGTACCGCCGCATAAATATCTCTCCGACACGCGCATCGTGATCGGTGAAGACACCAAGGGAGCCTGATCAACATGGCATCTGCACCCAAAGAACCCGTTCAATTCAGCGGCGCCGGCCCGCTCAACGCGCCGATCAGCGGACTGATCACCTGGGTTGATCAACGCTTCCCGCTGATGTCCATTTGGCGCGATCACCTGTCGCAGTACTACGCACCGAAGAACTTCAACTTCTGGTACTTCTTTGGCGGCTTGGCCATGTTGGTGTTGGTGATTCAGATCGTCACCGGCATTTTCCTGGTAATGCATTACAAGCCGTCGGCAGCTGAAGCCTTTGCCTCCGTCGAATACATCATGCGTGATGTGCCGGCAGGCTGGTTCATCCGCTATATGCATTCGACCGGCGCCTCGGCGTTTTTCATCGTCGTCTATCTGCACATGTTCCGCGGCCTGCTTTACGGTTCGTACCGTCAGCCACGCGAACTGATCTGGATTTTCGGCATGCTGATTTACCTGTGCCTGATGGCCGAAGCTTTCTTCGGCTACCTGCTTCCCTGGGGGCAGATGTCGTTCTGGGGCGCGCAGGTGATCATCAATCTGTTTGACGCGCTGCCGCTGATCGGGCCGGACCTGTCGACCTGGATCCGTGGCGACTTCGTCATTTCGGACGCCACGCTGAACCGCTTCTTCGCCTTCCACGTGATTGCGATCCCGCTGGTGCTGCTGGGCCTCGTCGCCGCACACATCATGGCGCTGCACGAAGTGGGTTCGAACAACCCGGACGGCGTCGAGATCAAGCAGCACAAGGATGCCAAAGGCATTCCGCTCGACGGCATTCCCTTCCACCCGTACTACACGGTGAAGGACCTGGTCGGCGTGGTGGTGTTCCTGTTCCTGTTCTTCGGCGTCGTGTTCTTCATGCCGGAGATGGGCGGTTACTTCCTCGAGTTCAATAACTTCATCCCCGCTGACGCGCTGAAGACGCCGCCGCATATCGCGCCGGTTTGGTACTTCACGCCGTATTACTCGATCCTGCGCGCCATCACCGAAGATTTCATGCTGGTGCTGGCGATCGGTGTCGCGGCCTACTCGCTGCTGATCTGGCTGACGGCACGCAACCAGCTGGTGAAGATGGCCGCACTGGCCATCGGCCTCGTGGTGATCGTGCTGATGAAGGGCGGCCCGCTGGCGATAGAAGCGAAAGTCTGGGGCGTGGCGATGATGGGCGCGGCAACGCTGATTTTCTTCCTGCTGCCCTGGCTGGACCGGAGCCCGGTGAAGTCGATCCGCTACAAGGGCCCGCTGTTCCGCACTGCGCTGTCGATTTTCGTCGTCGTGTTCATCGTGCTCGGCTACTACGGCACGCAGACCGTGACACCGGCCGGCACCATCATCTCGCAGATCGGCACGCTGATTTATTTCTCGTTCTTCCTGCTGATGCCCTGGTATTCGGCAATGGACAAGACTAAGCCCGTGCCTGACCGGGTGACCATGTAATGGGCAAAAACATGAATAAACTCAAACATCTGATCGCAGTCCTGCTGCTCGCGCCGGCGTTTGCGCTGGCTGCAGGTGCCGAAATCAAGCTGGATCGTGCGCCGATCGACGAAAACGACCAGGCTTCGCTGCAGCGCGGCGCCCGGCATTTCGTCAACTACTGCCTGAACTGTCACAGCGCGAACTACATGCGTTTCAACCGGCTGCGCGATATCGGTCTTACTGACCAGCAGATTGTCGACAACCTGGTGTTCACCAATGCCAAAGTCGGCGACCTGATGAAAATCGCGATGGATCCGAAGGACGCGGCGAGCTGGTTCGGCGCAGCGCCCCCGGAGCTGTCGGTGATTGCACGCTCGCGCGCCTCCCACGCCGGCACCGGTGCGGACTGGCTCTACAGCTATTTGCGCAGTTTCTACCGCGACGCCGAACGGCCGACCGGCTGGAACAACACCGTGTTCCCCAACGTCGGCATGCCGCACGTGCTGTGGGAACTGCAGGGCGAGCAGGTGATGGCCGAGCGCAAGGTGCAGGGCCCGGGTTTCGAAAAGACCGAGCACGTGCTGAAACTCGACAAGCCCGGCAAGCTGAGCCCGGTGGAATATGACCAGATGGTTGCCGATCTGGTGAACTACATGGTGTTCATGGCCGAACCGGCGCGTTCCAGCCGCACGACCATCGGCATCTTTGTGCTGTTTGCGCTGAGCCTGCTGTTCATTCTGGCTTATGCGTTGAAGAAGGAGTACTGGAAAGACGTGCACTGACGGCGACCTCCGGACTGCCAGGGGCCGTGCGCGGACAACGCGTTACGGCCCCGGCTTTCTGAACCGCCGGGCAATTGATGCACCCGCCCCTTCCGATTTATTGATGCCTTTCCGCCACGGATAACTGATCATGATGACACTCTACTCGGGCACTACCTGCCCCTTCAGCCAACGCTGCCGTTTCGTGCTCTACGAAAAAGGCATGGATTTCCAGATCATCGACGTCGACCTGTTCAACAAGCCGGAAGACCTCGCGGTGATGAATCCGTACAACCAGGTGCCGGTGCTGGTTGAGCGCGATCTGATCCTCTACGAATCGAACATCATCAACGAATACATCGATGACCGCTTCCCGCATCCGCAGCTGATGCCGGCGGACCCGGTGATGCGCGCCCGTGCGCGTTTGTTCCTGTACCGTTTCGAACAGGAAATGTTCTCGCACGTGATCCACATCGAGAAGGGCACCCAGAAGCAGGCCGACAAGGGCCGCCAGGTCATCCGTGACGCGCTGACCCAGATCGCACCGGTGTTCGCCAAGCAGAAATACATGCTGGGCGAAGAGTTCTCGATGCTCGACGTGGCCATCGCGCCGCTGCTGTGGCGCCTGGACCATTACGGCATCCAGCTCGGCAAACAGGCTGCGCCGCTGATGAAATACGCTGAACGGCTGTTCAGCCGCCCTGCGTACATCGACGCGCTGACTGCCTCCGAAAAGGTAATGCGCAAGTAAGCGCGCGGGTTTTCAGTCGTGGCCGAACGTTCGACCAAGCCGTACCTGATCCGCGCCATTCATGAATGGGCCTGCGACAGCGGTCTGACGCCTTATATCTCGGTCAAGGTCGACGAAAACACCCGCGTGCCTGCCGAGCATGTGCGTAACGGCGAAATCGTGTTGAACCTCGGTTATGACGCCACGCACAAGCTGACCATCGGCAATGACCTGATCCAGTTTTCCGCACGCTTCGGCGGTGTGTCGCGCGAATGTTCGGTGCCGGTGTCCGCGGTGCAGGGCATCTTCGCGCGGGAAAACGGGCAGGGCCTGTTCTTCCCCGAAGAAACCCAGGCCCAGTCGATCGGCGACAGCGGAAACCCGGTCGAAAGTACCGGTGCCGAGCCGCCGATCAAGCCCGATGACCCTAAGCCCGACGCGCCCGCGCCGGGTAGTCGCCCGCGTCTCCAGGTCGTCAAATAGCCCTGCTGTCGGCGTGATTTGACACCATCCGGCACGCGTCGCAAACTGCCGTGACGCTGTACTGGATCTGATCCCCCTATAAAAAAGCTGCCACCGGCGGCATCCTGTACGGCGCACGCTCAGCAATCTCAATCAGGAGGAGTTGCCCATGCTTAGCCAGGAAGAGTTGGCACAGCTCGTTGCCGCAGAAAGCACGATCTTTCCATCACCGATCCCGACGCAATGTATTTCCAGTGACGAATACATGCCGACGCCGCAGACCGAGAAGCAGCGCGAGTTCGAGGCGCGGGTCAAAGCCATCGGCAGTGAAATGGCCAAAAAACACGGCACCACGCGCCGGCGTTTTTTCAAGAGCGCAGCAGGCATGGCGGCCGCGTTTGTCGCGATGAACGACACTTACGGTCCGCTGTATGCCGTGAGCCGCGCTGAAGCCGCCACACCGGAAATGGCCAATGAGCGCGCCAACGCGCTGAAGAGCCAGTTCATTATGGACATGCACACCCACTTCCTGCGCGACGACACCCGCATCATGGGTTTTGTCGCCCAGCGCGAAGCGGTGGGCAAGGCCGGCTGGAATCCGCTGCTCGCCGGCAAGCCGCAGACCAT
>CANHZX010000180.1 GCA_947465215.1 Betaproteobacteria bacterium
CGATTTCATCAACGATGTAACGCGAGAATTCCTCGGGCGTGCTTTCCAGCACCTGCATGCCCTGCTTCACCAGGCGCTCGCTGACGGCAGGATCTTTCTGCGCCTTGCGGAATTCGCTGTTGAGGCGGCGGATGATCTCGGGGTTGGTGCCGCCGGTGGCCGAGAAACCGAACCATGCTGCGACATCAAAGCCCGGCAGACCGGCTTCGTCGATGGTCGGCATCTCTGGCCATGCCAGCACGCGTTTGTTGCTGGTCACGCCGAGGCCGCGCAGCCTGCCGCTTTTGACGGTCTCCTGCGCCACCGACACGCTGGCAAAGGACATCACGGTTTCACCGCTGATCACGGACGATACCGACAGCGGTGTCGCGCGATACGGCACATGAGTCATCTTGACGCCGGCCAACATGCCGAAGAGTTCGCCGGACATGTGCTGCGAGGTGCCGCCGCCGCCCGAGGAATAGGTCAGTTCGCCGGGGCGCGACTTGGCGATGGCGATCAGCTGCTTGATGGTTTTGACCGGCATCGACGGATGAATGACCAGCACATTGGGGCTCGAAGCCGAAAGCGTGATCGGCGCGAAATCCTTGACCGGATCGAAGGGCAGCGTCGAATACAGTGTCGGGTTGATGCCGTGGGTGCTGATGGTGGTCAGAAACAGGGTGTAGCCGTCGGGCGGCGATTTGGCGACGATCTGTGCGGCAACGTTGCCACCGGCGCCCGGCCGGTTGTCGACGATGACCTGCTGGCCAAGGCCCTTGCCCACCGGGTCGGCGAGCAGCCGCGACAGCATGTCACCTGCCGAACCCGGTCCGAGGGTAACGACGATACGCAGGGGTTTGGTCGGATACTGCTGCGCTGTTGCAGACAAGGTAGCGATACCGATGGCGGCGGCCACGGCGACACGGATCATGGTGTTGATGTGGTTCATGGCGCTCTCCCTTAGACGACCGCGATGCCCTGGATCTCGATGACGATCCCGGGGCGTGCAAAATGCGAAACAGTGATCAGTGCGCTGGCCGGGAAGCGGCCGTCCTTGAACACTTCGCCGCGCAGCTTGACGAAGCTGTCGCCGTGGCGCGGGTCATTGATGAACACGGTCATCGTCACCAGATTGGACAGCGAGGCGCCGGCGCGTTTGAGCGTGGCGTCCATCAGTTCAAAGCAGCGTTTGGTCTGCGCAGCAAAATCGCTGGAGATGTCCTTGCCGGCCGCATCCTGGGTTGCGGTCTGACCGGCCAGCCAGATGGTGCGTCCGCCTTCAGAGATCACCGCCGGGGAAAACGCGCGGCTTTTCTGGAATTCAGTGCCTTCGAGATATTCGATTTTTGCGGCCATTTGCGGCAAACCTCCGTTCGGGTGCGGCATGCGGCCCGGTCCCGCGGCGGGCACCGGCGGGGTGCGGGCGGGATTGTTACAATGCGCCCGCCTGTTGGGTCAATGTTGATTCACAATATCTGAATCTATCAATACGTCGTTTATCTTAATGTAAAGATAGTTGATGTCAAGAAAGCCCGCAAACACCGACTCCATCACCACCTTCATCGCCGACTGGCAGCGCGAGCGCCCGGATCTGGATCCCTGGCCGCTGGGCATTTTCGGGCGCACTTCTCGCGTTGATTCGCATTTCCTGAAACGCGCGGACAGCTGGCTGTCGCCGCTGGGGCTGAGCTGGGAAACCTTCAGCCTGATCGCGGCGCTGCGCCGTTCGGGCAAGCCCTATGAACTGAATCCGACGGAGCTGCAGCGCCAGTCGCTGCTGACTTCGGGCGCGATGACCAACCGCATCAACCGCGTCGAAGCCCTCGGGCTCGTTGAACGCCGCCCGGACAGCAATGACGGACGCGGCGTCATCGTACGGCTGACGCCGGCCGGCCGTGCATTGGCCGACAAGGCGATTGCGGTGCATTTCAGCCGGAGCGCGAATGTGCTCGGCACGCTGAATGCGCGCGAGCGTGAGCAGCTCGGCCAGTTGCTCAAAAAACTGCTGAATTCGCTGGAAAACGCACCGCCTGCCCCTGCGGCAACAGCGCGCAAGAAGCTGCGTTAAACCCGGGCGCGGCGGTTCCGCTGCCTCAGATACTAACCGGCGTATGCCGCGCGGTCAGCCAGTGAGCGGCAACAGCCAGCGCCACCAGGCCAATCAATCCGAAGCCCCACACGCCCCAGATCATCGGCACCAGCCAGCCCATCAGCATGCTCATATAGGGCATCGCATCGCGCAGCGCCTCGAGCGCAAGCAGCGCATATTGCTGCAGGGTCTGAATCATCGTCGGGTCCAGCCACAGCGGCAGCCCCTGAGGCAGCGGCATCTCGGCGACGCTGCGGCTCAAGGGATCGATATTGCCGTTGGCCAGAAGACCGGTGCCCCATTGCGTGAGCTTTACTGCGACAAAAGTACCCGCGGTCCATAACAGCGTCACGATACTGAAGATCACCCACACTGCGATTTTCATGGTCTTTGTGTTACCCCGATTAACAAGCGGCATGATCTGCATGCCGAACAGGAATATCTCAACCACCATCTGCGTAGCAATGGCCGCACTGTATTACTGCTCTATGCCATTGACCTGCAGTGCGTCGATTTGTTCCATGAAAAAAGCCAATCGCATGGAGTGCTAGGATCACGGCTTTCAGCCGGCATTTGACCGGCAGCGCAACCGAGGAGACCTGCCGCCATGAATACCGCCCACCCCTTCACCCCGCCCGTGGTTGATGCCCTGACCGTACGCGTGCTGGTCGATTCGCGTTACGAACGTTTCCTGCCGCGCATGGCGCATCCGCATGTAAAGATTGAACATGTCGGCCGCATCACCGGTCGACCCGAAAGCACCTTCGCCTGCGAATGGGGTCTGTCGCTGCATCTCGCCTCAGAGAAGGACGGCGCCAAGGCGCAGTACGTGCTCGACTTCGGCTATACCCCGGAAATCATCAACCGCAATTTCGATCTGCTGGGCATCGAACCGGGCAAGATCAACGGCCTGATTCTCAGCCACGGCCACCTTGACCATTTCGGCGGGCTGCAGGGTTTTGTGAAACAGCACCGCGGGCAGATGCGAGACGACATCGCGCTGTATGTCGGTGGCGAAACGGTATTCCGCACCAAGTGGGTCAAGGAAGGCGGCGAGACGCTGGAGTGGTGCACGCTGGACCGCGCCGCGCTCGAAGCGCAGAAGGTGATGCCGATGTGCTGTCCGAAACCGCAGGCCCTGGAAGGCGCTTTCACCTCGGGTTACATCGAACGCACGTCCTTTGAGGAAGTCACCGGCGGCTCCCTGGTGGTGGATGATCATTTCAGCGAAGCCGAACGCGCGGGCAAACTGGTGAAGGACAGCCACCCCGACGAACACGCCACCTGCTATATCGTCAAAGGCAAGGGACTGGTGGTGATTTCATCCTGCGGCCACACCGGCATCATCAATACCGTGCGCAGCGCAATGAAGGCAGCGAACGTCGACAAGGTGCATGCGGTGATGGGCGGCTTCCACCTCGGGCCGGCGAATGTTGAATACCTGCAGCACACGCTGAAGGAACTGCAGGCGATCAACCCAGACGTGATCGTGCCGATGCACTGCACCGGCGAGCGTTTCATCGACATGCTGCGCCAGAACATGCCGGACAAGGTGGTCTACTCCAACGTCGGCAGCCGCTATACCTTCGGCAGCTGAGCCGGCAAACCGGTTAGACTCCACACATAAAACCAATTGCGCCGGCTCTGAACCGCGCATTTTTGCAGCATCGCCACAACCCGTAAGACCACTGACCGGGGGCGATCATGGGAGGATTTCAATGCAAACGCTGATGCCGTCCGCAGGAACCGCTATTGCCCGTTTCGTCATGCGCACCGGATTGCTGGCCGGCTTCGCGCTGGCCATGGCCGGTTGCGTCACCCCGCCTGCCACACTGGAACAGGGCAGCCGCCCGATCGCGGGCTACCTCGATTACTCCTATGACAAGAATTCGGTGCTGTTCAACACCAGCGAGCGGTATTCGCAGACGGTGTTCTTCGACACTTTCTATCCTTTTGATCCGTCGCTGCGCTATAACAACGCCGAGGCGATGGTGCGCTACGAACTGGAGCAAAAGCCGTTCATGCAGAACGGCGTGCTGATGGTGGCGCTGGCCGACCTGCGCAAACTCTATGCGCCGTTTTTCAGCTACACGGTGGATTCAGCCCAACAGCAGTTTTCGGTGAACCATCATTTTTTCCGCAAGCGCATTGCTGCGGGATCGGGCTCGCGGGCGCCGCGGGTTGAATACACCAAGATCGCCTGGGAAGGCCGCTACGCGCTGGAAAGCACTGCCGCCAGCGTGTCATCAGCGACCCATGCCACAACAACCGACCGCAATCTCATCGACAAATCTGCGGTGACGGTATCTGCAGGGCCGGCCGCCGCAACGCTGGATGCAGCACCGGTCTGGCGCGACGGAAAAATTTTCGTGCCGGTGGCGAGTTTCATGCGCTCGCTGGGTAAAACCATCACCAATGATGCAGCGGCAAGCGGTTATCTCGCGGTCAGCCATGTCGGCCCCTCCGACACGACCGATGACCTGTTCAATCCGCAATACAAGGGGCTTTACCCGAACACGCCGATCACCCCGGGACGGGTGAAGACCATGAACGGACTGCTCAACCGCGAAATCACCAAGGGCAATCTGTGGTTCGCCTATTACTTCGGCGACATCAATGTGTTCAGCGGCAAGACCGATGCGGATGGCAAGGACATCAACACCGCCATGGCTGTGGACCGCATCCTGCCCTACCGCCTGTATGTGCCGAAAAACTACGCGCCGAATACGCCAAGCAAATTCACTTTCATGCTGCATGGCGGCACCGGCAACGAAAATGCGCCGTTTGAGCGGCCGAACGATCACCTGAAAAACCAGCCCTCCCCGATGCCCGGCATCGTGACTTTCGAAGACTATGCCGACCATTACAACTACATCGTGCTGTCGCCGAACGGCTGGACGCGCAACCCGGTCTGGGGCAGCGGCCCCGGAGAACAGGCGATGCTGCACACGCTGGCCGAGGTCAAGCGCTTCTACAATATTGATACCGACCGCATGTTCATTTTCGGCAACTCGGCGGGCGGCGCTGGCACGATGAACTTTGTGCAGCGGCACGGCGGCCTGTTCAAGGCAATGGCACCGACAGCTCCCGGCAACAGCAAACCGTTTGCCGCCGATCTTAAAGGCCACATCCTCGACATGCCGACGCTGATGTCCTGCTTCACGGCGGACATCACCGTGTTTTATGCCGGCCCCGCAACAACTTCCTGCCAGTCGTGGCATCAGGAGAACATCAAAGACACCATGCGCAATCTGACGCTGGTCAGCGTCGACAACGGGCATCACTCCTACGGGCCGGCATCGCTGTATCAGATGACCTTTGATTTTTTTGAACGCGTTCTCGACCGCCGGCAGCCGGCAACCATCAGCGGCGTCCGATTCGCCGCGGGCAAGACCTCCGCGACCGTCACTGCAGCCGGGGGCGGCGTATCAACGGTGCAACTCGGCAGTGCGCCGGTCATTCGCGAAGGCATTCTCACTGTGGCGCTGGATGACCTCGCAAAAATCTACGGCGCAGCGGATTTCCGGATCTTTGACGTGCACACCTACAACCGCACGCCAGCCGATCTGGTTTCGGTCAAAACAGTCACTTACAACCGGATCGCGGTGAACATCAGACCCGGCGAACGTTTCCTGCGCGTCGGCGGCGCGATCCATGCCAATGACACGACGGGGCTGACCACCAAGGTGGCCGCCGATGATCCGCGCATCGACAAGCGCACCCTATCGGTCACCGCGCAGAACGTGAACGGCAAAATCTTCGTGCCGGTGGTCGAGTTCATGCGGCTTTTCGGCAAGACTGTGACTGCCGAATAAGTCCGATCAACAGCCGTAAAAACCGGGGCTGCAAGGCCCCGTTTGTTTTTGGCG
>CANHZX010000181.1 GCA_947465215.1 Betaproteobacteria bacterium
ACTCGTCGAGGTGGCCCAGCTGAGATTCCGACAGATTCGAAATGTCGCGGGTAATCTCTTCCGGTCCGAGTTTGGTGTCGCGCGCAACGACCGACAGCTCTTCAATGTGAATCGAAGTGAAGCGGTCATCGGCAACCACGCGCTCGGAGATCAGGATCGAGTCTTCGAAGTTGTAACCGTTCCAGGGCATGAACGCGACCAGCATATTCTGGCCGAGGGCCAGTTCGCCCATGTCGGTCGAAGCACCGTCAGCCACCACGTCACCGCGGGCGATGTGGTCGCCGACTTTGACCAGCGGACGCTGGTTGATGTTGGTGTTCTGGTTGGAACGCTGGTATTTGACCAGGTTGTAGATGTCCACACCGACTTCGCCGGCCGAGGTTTCATCGTCGTTCACGCGCACCACGATACGGCCTGCGTCGACGTAGTCGACGATGCCGCCACGGCGAGCCTGAACGGCCGTGCCAGAGTCCACAGCAACCGTACGCTCGAGACCCGTGCCGACCAGCGGCTTTTCAGCGCGCAGGCAGGGAACAGCCTGACGTTGCATGTTCGAACCCATCAAGGCGCGGTTCGCGTCGTCGTGCTCAAGGAACGGGATCAGCGAAGCGGCAACCGACACGGCCTGCGCCGGCGCCACGTCCATGTATTCAATGCGGTCCGGAGCGGACAGCGCAAATTCATTGTGGTGGCGGCACGACACCAGCTCGTCGGCAAATTTACCTTGTTTGTCGAGCGCGGCGTTCGCCTGAGCGATCACGTACTTACCTTCTTCGATCGCCGACAGGTAATGGATCTCGTCGGACACCTTGCCGTCCTTGACCAGGCGATACGGCGTCTCGAGGAAACCGTATTCGTTGGTACGGGCATAGATCGCGAGCGAGTTGATCAGGCCGATGTTCGGACCTTCCGGCGTCTCAATCGGGCACACGCGACCGTAGTGGGTCGGGTGCACGTCGCGCACTTCGAAGCCGGCGCGTTCGCGCGTCAGGCCGCCCGGTCCAAGGGCCGAAACGCGGCGCTTGTGGGTGATCTCCGACAACGGATTGGTCTGGTCCATGAACTGCGACAGTTGCGAGGAGCCGAAGAATTCGCGGATCGCCGCCGAAACCGGTTTAGCGTTAATCAGGTCATGCGGCATCAGGTTTTCGGACTCGGCCTGCGACAGGCGCTCACGCACCGCGCGCTCGACACGCACCAGGCCGGCACGGAACTGATTTTCCGCCAGTTCGCCGACCGAACGCACACGGCGATTGCCGAGGTGATCGATGTCATCGATCTCGCCCTTGCCGTTACGCAGTTCAACGAGGATCTTAATCACGGCAACGATGTCGTCCGGCGACAGCGTGCTGGCGCCGGTCAGCTCGGAACGGCCGACGCGACGATTGAATTTCATGCGGCCGACAGCCGACAGATCATAGCGATCTGCCGAGAAGAACAGGCCGTTGAACAGCGTCTTCACAGCATCTTCGGTCGGCGGCTCGCCGGGGCGCATCATGCGGTATATCGCCACCTGTGCAGCAAGCTGCTCGGCGGTTTCGTCGATGCGCAGGGTCTGCGAGATATACGGGCCCTGGTCGAGATCATTGGTGTAGATCGTCTCAACGCTCTCGATGCCGGCTTCGCGCAGCTTGATCAGCAGCTCTTCAGTGATTTCGTCGTTGGCGTTGGCTACCAATTCGCCAGTCGACTTGTCGATGACGTTATGCGCCAGCGCGCGGCCGAGTACGAAGTCTTCCGGCACGTCCAGACGCTTGAGTCCGGCAGCTTCCATGTCGCGCACATGCTTGACGGTAATGCGCTTGTCCTTGGCGACGATCAGCTTGCCGCCCTTTGCGGTAATGTCGAAACGAGCGGTCTCGCCGCGCATGCGTTCCGGCTTCAGTTCGAACTCAATACCGCCCTTGGAGATATGGAAGGTGTCGAATACGAAGAATTCCTTGAGGATCTGCTCGGCGCTGTAACCCAGAGCCTTCAGCAGGATCGTCACCGGCATCTTGCGGCGGCGGTCAACACGGAAGTACAGGTAGTCCTTGGCGTCGTATTCGAAGTCCAGCCAGGAACCGCGGTACGGAATGATCCGCGCCGAGAACAGCAGCTTGCCGGAGGAATGGGTCTTGCCGCGGTCGTGCTCGAAGAACACGCCCGGCGAACGGTGGAGCTGCGACACAATCACGCGCTCGGTGCCGTTGATGACGAAGGAACCGGTGGTCGTCATGAGCGGAATCTCGCCCATATAGACTTCCTGCTCTTTCACCTCCTTGATCGTCGGCTTGGACGCTTCCTTGTCCATGATCGTCAGGCGCACCTTGGCGCGCAGCGGCGCGGCAAAGGTCAGACCGCGCTGCTGACATTCCTTAACGTCGAATGGCGGCATGCCGAGCGCGTAGCTGACGAACTCGAGGCGCGCATTCTTGGAATGGCTCTCGATCGGGAAAATGCTGGTGAACGCGGCCTGCAGGCCTTCATTCTTGCGCCCGTTGGCAGGCGTGAACTCCTGCAGGAACGCCGCAAACGACTCGATCTGGGTCGTCAACAGATACGGCACCTGCAAGACGCTTTCGCGTTTCGCGAAACTCTTACGGATGCGCTTCTTTTCGGTGAATGAATAGGCCATGTCCACTCCGGTGCAGAGTCAGAAAGTCAAACGCTGCAGACCACCATCGCATGCTGCGCGGGATGGCCTGCCGCTTTTGACCTGTAGTGCATTAGTCAAAAGGCGCCGGCGTCAAAAACCCGCCGGCGCGGGGTCATGCAATTGCTTTACTTGATCTCGGCAGTACCACCGGCTTCGGTGATCTGCTTGGCGATCGCGTCAGCGTCGGCTTTCGGAATTCCTTCCTTAACCGCTTTCGGAGCGCCGTCAACCAGGTCCTTGGCTTCTTTGAGGCCCAGGCCAGTCACCGCACGCACCACTTTGATGACGTTGACCTTGTTAGCGCCGGCGTTCGTCAGATTGACCGTGAATTCGGTCTTCTCTTCAGCTGCAGCGGCACCACCACCGGCAGCCGGGGCTGCAACGGCAACAGCGGCGGCAGCGGCCGATACGCCAAACTTCTCTTCCATCTCTTTGATCAGTTGGGACAGCTCGAGCACCGTCATACCGGCGATTGCGTCGAGGATTTCTGCTTTGGCTACAGCCATGTCGTTCTCCTGAATCCTAAAATATTAATAAAAACAATAAGTTACGATCGTGCGGCGAGTGCAGTCCGAGGACTGCAGACTCACGCCGCCTGCTTTTCTTTCTGATCCCGCACTGCAGCCACACCGCGCACGAACTTGGTCGGCACCTCGTTGAGGGTCCGGACAAATTTCGCGATCGGGGCCTGCATCGTTCCCAGCAGGGTCGACAGCAGCTCCTGACGGCTGGGCATCTTGGCGAGCACCGCAACTTCATTGGCACTCATCAAAACATTCGGCATTGCGCCGCCCTTGATCACGAGACGCTCATTACCCTTCGAAAACTCGTGCAGCAACTTGGCGGCAGCCACCGGGTCGCTCGAAATGCCATAGGCCAGCGGACCAACCATCTGGTCAGCCAGAGCCTTGAACGGCGTTTCGGCAACGGCGCGGCGCGCCAAGGTATTCTTCAGAACGCGGAAGTACACGCCCGACTCACGCGCTTTTTTGCGCAGTTCGGTCATGTCACCCACGGGCAGGCTGCGGTACTCTGCGAGTACGATGGCCTGGGCTTGCGCAACCTGCGCGCTCACCTCAGCCACCACCGCTTGCTTCTGCTCCAGATTGAGACTCAAGGTCGTTCTCCGTTCAACGTTAAACGATAATCAGTGGGGGCATCCCAGTTCGACTTTGAAACGTTGCCGGAGACCGGCTCTGTTTCTGGGTTTCGCTGTTCCGCTCCCACCGTTTGAAACACGGCGACCATTGATCCAGGAGTCAGACATGAACATGTTTGACCTGTTTCGGGCACACCGTCTGCGTAGGACTTCAGTTTCCGGCCGGGGCAATGCCTCGACCTTCCTCCAAAAATTAAACCTCTCGGTACCTACGGTCTTTGACAACCCGCCGGCGATGTTCTGCCGACGGCCCAAAGTTCCTGCCCCGCCCACCTGCGCGGGGACTTTTGCTTACTGCTGCGTCTGCGCGAAGCTCGACTGGTCAACGCGAACGCCGGGACCCATCGTGCTCGAGATCGCAACCTTTTTCAGGTAGATGCCCTTGGTGCCGGCAGGACGCGCCTTATTGACGGCGTCAACCAGCGCGCGGATGTTTTCTTCGAGCGCTTCCACCGTGAACGAAGCACGGCCGATCGTGCATTGCACGATGCCTGCCTTGTCGGCGCGGTACTGCACCTGGCCTGCCTTGGCGTTCTTCACCGCCAGAGTCACGTCCTGGGTCACCGTGCCCACTTTAGGATTCGGCATCAGGCCGCGCGGACCGAGAACCTGGCCCAGCTGACCGACAACGCGCATCGCGTCCGGCGTGGCAATGACCACGTCGAAATCCATCTTGCCGCCCTTGATTTCAGCAGCCAGATCGTCAAAACCGACGAGGTCGGCACCGGCGTCTTTCGCCTGCTGGGCTTTTTCACCCTGGGCGAACACCGCCACGCGAACGGTTTTGCCGGTGCCCTTCGGCAGCACAACCGAACCACGGACGTTTTGATCGGATTTCTTGGCATCGATACCGAGATTCAGCGCGACATCAACGCCTTCATTGAACTTGGCGGTGGCGTTTTCCTTGACCAGTTGCAGCGCCTCATTGAGGGCATACAGCTTGTCGCGGTTGACCTTGGCGCGGACCGCCTTATAGCGTTTGGATACGTTTGCCATCTCAGACCCCTTCCACATCGACGCCCATGCTGCGGGCGCTGCCGGCGATCGTGCGGACCGCGGCATTCAGATCAGCGGCGGTCAGATCGGGCATTTTCAGTTTGGCGATTTCTTCAACCTGGGCGCGCGTGATACGACCCACCTTGTCGGTGTTCGGACGCTTGCTGCCGCTGTCGATCTTCGCCGCTTTCTTGATCAGGATCGACGCCGGGGGCGTCTTCATGACAAAAGTGAAGCTCTTGTCCTGATAAGCGGTTATCACCACGGGGATCGGCAGGCCGGGTTCCATTTTCTGCGTTGCGGCATTGAATGCCTTGCAGAATTCCATGATGTTCAGGCCGCGTTGACCCAGGGCCGGGCCGATAGGCGGCGAGGGATTCGCTTTGCCCGCGGGCACCTGCAGCTTGATGAAGCCGACTACTTTCTTTGCCATTTACAATCTCCTTACGGGTGCAATCGGATGCCGGCAAGCGGCAACCTCCCCGCGGTTAACTACAAAAAAGCGCACCAAAAAACGTACTAAAAAACGAGATCAGGCCTTTTCGACCTGACCGAAATCCAGTTCTACAGGCGTGGACCGGCCGAAAATTGTCACCGACACGCGCAACTTGCTCTTGTCGTAGTTGACGTCTTCCACGTTGCCGTGGAAATCGGCAAACGGACCATCCTTGACGCGTACCGCCTCGCCCACTTCGAACAGCACCTTGGGACGCGGCTTTTCGACGCCTTCCTGGATCTGGTTCAGGATGTTCTGCACTTCCTTGTCCGAGATCGGCGTCGGTTTCGTCGCCGTGCCGCCGACAAAACCCGTAACCTTCGCGGTGTTCTTCACCAGATGCCAGGACTCGTCGGTCATGTCCATCTCGACCAGCACATAGCCCGGGAAGAACTTGCGTTCGCTGATGCTCTTCTGGCCGCTCTTCATCTCGACCACTTCTTCGACCGGCACCAGGATCTGGCCGAACTGCTCTTCCATTCCGGCGCGACGGATCCGGTCAATGAGCGCGCGCTGGACGCTTTTTTCAAAGCCCGAATACGCGTGCACGACATACCATTTCTTGCTCATCTCACTCACCGCCGATCAGCTTTTTCACGATCCACAGCAGGATGCCGTCCACCA
>CANHZX010000182.1 GCA_947465215.1 Betaproteobacteria bacterium
CAATACCCTCTACACCTCGTTTTCCGAACGTCCCAAGCATCTCGATCCGGTGCAGTCCTATGCCGAGAACGAGTTCGCCTTCATCGCCAACATCTACCAGCCGCCACTTCAGTACCACTATCTGAAGCGGCCTTACGAATTGATCCCCTTCGGCGCCGAGACGATACCGGTGCCGGTTTATCTTGATGCGGCAGGACGCCGGCTGCCGGACAGCACGCCGGCTGAACGCGTTGCGTTCAGCGAATATGTGATCGCGGTAAAAAAGGGCGTGCTCTACCAGCCGCATCCGGCGCTGGCTGTTGATGAGGCGGGCAAGCCGCGTTACCAAGCGCTCAGTGAAGCCGATTTACGCCATATCGACACGCTGGGCGATTTCAAACACACAGGCACCCGCGAACTGGTCGCCGCCGACTATGTGCACCAGATCAAACGGCTGGCGCATCCGCGCTTGCATTCGCCGATCCTGCAGTTGATGGGCGAATATGTGGTCGGTCTGAAAGAGCTGGTCGCGGAACTGGGCAAGGCCGCCGCCGGTCTTCCGGAGTATGCTTTTATCGATCTCGAGCCGCATGCCCTGTCCGGCGTCCGGGTGATCGATCGCCATACCTATGCCGTGCGCGTGCGCGGCAAGTATCCGCAGTTCGCCTATTGGCTGGCGATGCCGTTTTTTGCACCGGTGCCGCCGGAGGCCGACCGTTTCTACGGCCAGCCAGGACTGGCGCAGAAGAACATCACGCTGGACTGGTATCCGATCGGCTCGGGGCCGTACATGCTGACGGTGAACAATCCAAACCGGCAGATGGTGCTGGAGCGCAATCCCAACTATCGCGGCGAAACCTATCCGGTCGAGGGTGAGCCGGGTGATGCTGAACGCGGCCTGCTGAAGGACGCCGGCAAACCGCTGCCCTTCATCGACCGTGTGGTGTTCAGCCTTGAGAAAGAGCAAATCCCGTACTGGAACAAATTCCTGCAGGGTTATTACGACGCATCGGGCATCGGCTCCGACACCTTCGATCAGGCGGTGCAGTTTTCGGGGCAGGGCGATGTCACGCTGTCGGAGGACATGGTCAAACGCGGCATCAGTCTGCAGACCTCGCTGGCGACCAGCGTGTTCTACATGGGATTCAACATGCACGATCCCTTGGTTGGCGGTGATTCTGAGAGAGCGCGCAAGCTGCGGCTGGCGGTGACCATTGCCGTTGATCAGGAAGAATTCATTTCGATTTTCCGCAATGGCCGCGGCCTGCCCTCGCACGGGCCGGTGCCGCCGGGCATTTTCGGTTATCGCGACGCCGATGCGACGGGCATCAATCCCTATGTTTATGATTGGCGCAACGGCGAGCCGCAACGCAAAGGTATCGATCAGGCGAAGCAGCTGCTCGCCGAGGCAGGGTTTCCCAACGGTCGCGACGCCAAGACCGGCCAGCCGCTGCTGCTGCATCTGGATACGACGTCCAGCGGCGCCGACAGCAAGGCACGCCTCGACTGGTATATCGCGCAGTTCGCGAAGCTTGGCATCCAGCTGGTCATTCGCGCCACCGACTTCAATCGCCTGCAGGACAAGTTGCGCCGCGGAACCGCGCAGCTTTTCTTCATGGGATGGAATGCCGACTATCCCGACCCGGAAAACTTCCTGTTCCTGTTTCACGGGCCGCAGTCGCGGGCGAAAACGCAGGGCGAAAACGCCGCTAATTACAGAAATCCTGAATTCGATCGTCTGTTCGAACGCATGAAACACATGCCCAACGGCGTGGAGCGGCAGGCCATCATCGACCGCATGGTTGAGTTGCTGCGTCATGACTCGCCCTGGGCCTGGAGCTTTTTCCCCAAGGACTACACGCTGCATCACGGCTGGTTGTTGAACCGCAAACCCAATCAGATGGCCAACAACAGTCTCAAATACCAGCGTCTGGATATAACGATGCGAGCACAGTTGCGACGCCAATGGAATCCACCGGTGTTGTGGCCGCTGGGACTGCTGGCTGCTGTGCTGGTTCTCGGCGCCTGGCCGGCATGGGCGGCCTATCGCCGGCGTGAGCGGCGCACCGCGGTTGCCGGAGTGCAGCCATGACCGGTTACCTCATCCGCCGCCTGATCTATGGCGTGTTCGTGCTGATCGGCGTCAACGTGCTGACCTTCGCACTGTTCTTTTTCGTCAACACGCCGGACGACATGGCGCGCGCGCAGCTTGGCGCAAAGCGCGTTACCCCTGAGGCTGTTGAAAAATGGAAGCAGGAGCGGGGGTACCATAAGCCATTGTTTTTAAATGAAAAATCAAGCGGCCTTCAGCGGGTCACCGATACCGTGTTTTTCGACAAGTCGGTGAAGCTGTTTGCCTTTGAATTCGGATCTTCCGACCAGGGCCGCAACATCGGTTACGACATCAGCACGCGGATGTGGCCCAGCCTGGCCGTGCAGCTGCCGGCTTTCCTGATCGGCTTGCTGGTCTATATCTCGTTTGCGCTGCTGATGGCTTTTTTCCGCGCTACTGCGCTGGATTTCTGGGGTGTCGTGCTGTGCGTGCTGATGATGTCGGTGTCGACTCTGTTCTACATCATCGGTGGCCAGTTCCTGTTCGGCAAACTGTGGAATCTGGTACCGATCTCCGGTTACAACGGCGGCTTCGATGCAGTCAAGTTTCTTGCGCTGCCGGTGCTGATTGGCGTGGTCAGCGGCATCGGCGGCAACGCGCGCTGGTACCGTACGATTTTCCTTGAGGAAATCAGCAAGGACTATGTGCGCACCGCGCGTGCCAAGGGTTTGAGCGAGGCTCGCGTGTTATTCCGTCATGTGCTGCAGAACGCGATGATCCCGATCCTCACCGGGGTGGTTGTGGTAATTCCGCTGCTGTTCATGGGCGCGCTGATCACTGAATCCTTTTTCGGCATTCCGGGGCTGGGCAGTTACACCATTGACGCCATCAGCCAGCAGGATTTCGCCATCGTGCGGGTGATGGTGTTTCTCGGCTCCGTGCTTTATGTGATCGGCCTGATCATGACCGACCTGTCCTATACGCTGGTCGATCCGCGGGTGCGTTTCTCATGAACCTGCTGCCTTTCCGCTTCGAGCTGCTGTGGACGGATGCGCTGGTCTGGCTGCTGGTGGCGGCCGTGATCGGGTATGCGGTATACGCGCGGGCCCGGCCGCATCTGCGCGCGCCATGGTCTCGCGTCAGCCGCAGTGCCAGCGGCATGGCGGCGGCGGTGATCCTCGCCGCTTTTGTGCTGACCGGCCTGCTCGATTCCGTACATTACCGCCCGGCACTGCCGCCGCAGGACGGCAAGGTGGCTTACGCCACGGAATTGCGCAGCTTGCTGGATCTTGCCTTGCAGCCCCTGCGCGTGAAACGCGAAAAAACCTATTCCGCGCCGCTGGCTACGCATCTGTATGCCAAGGAAACCTTGTTGCTGTCCGACGGCCGTGAAGTGCGCGAATTTCCGCGACTGCGGCATGGCGGTGTACATCTGAAAAATCCTGAGGCTGACTGGGCGGGGGATGTCACATTGCGCGGATTCCGCGGACTGGCAGTGGCACTGCTGATCTGGTTCACCGTTGCCGTGGCGCTGAGTGCGGCAGTGGCGCAGCGCAGCGGCAACGGTATTGAGCAGTCCTGGGGCGATATCTGGCGCGGTCGCACGGCAATACCCTGGCGCGCGGCACTGTGTGCACTGGCCGCGCTCGCGGTGTTTGCCGGGCCGGTCATCGCGCTGGCGCCGCATTACCATGTGTTCGGCACCGATAAGGTCGGACAGGATGTGTTGTACCAGGCTCTGAAAAGCATCCGCACCGGAATGGTGATCGGTACACTGGCGACTCTGGTGATGCTGCCCTTTGCGCTGCTGCTCGGGGTGATGGCAGGTTATTTCAAAGGCAGGGTGGACGACATGATTCAGTATCTCTATACAACCTTGTCCTCGATTCCCGGTGTGCTGCTGATCGCGGCCGCGGTGCTGATGATGCAGGTCTATATCGAAAACAATGCGTCGCTGTTTCCGAGCAGCGAAATCCGCGCAGACGTGCGCCTGATCGCGCTGTGCGTGATCCTCGGCGTGACCAGTTGGACGGGGCTGTGCCGGCTGCTGCGCGGCGAGACGCTGAAGCTGCGTGAACTCGAATACATCCAGGCGGCGCATGCCTTTGGCGTCTCGCACTGGCGCATCATGATGCGTCATGTGATGCCCAATGTGATGCATATCGTGATGATCGCGCTGGTCATGGATTTCAGCGGTCTGGTGCTGGCGGAAGCGGTGCTGTCCTATGTCGGGGTCGGCGTCGACCCGTCGATGATCAGCTTCGGCACGATGATCAACAGCGCGCGCCTGGAAATGGCGCGCGAACCGATGGTCTGGTGGTCGCTGGCCGCGGCCTTCGTGTTCATGCTCGCGCTGGTTCTTGCCGCGAACCTGTTTGCCGATGCGGTTCGCGATGCCTTTGATCCGCGGCTGGTGCGGGCGGGAGCGGCGGCATGAGTAAAAAAATATTGTTGAGTGTGCGTGACCTGCGCACGCAGATCCGTGGCGATGGTCCGCCGGTGCGCGCCGTTGATGGTGTGTCTTTTGATATTGCCGCCGGTGAGACTTTTGCGCTGGTCGGTGAGTCGGGTTGCGGTAAATCGATGACGGCGCTGTCGATCATGCGCCTGCTGCCGGATGCCGCGGCGATTAGCGGTGGCATGGTGGAGCTCGACGGTGAAAACCTGATGGCCTTGCCGGAGGCGCAGATGCGTGATGTGCGCGGCCGCCGTGTGGCGATGATTTTCCAGGAACCCGGCCTGTCGCTGAATCCGGTGATGACAATCGGTGCGCAAATTGCCGAATCGGTGCGCCGGCATACGTCGCTGACCGGCGCTGCGGTCGATGCGCGGGTGATCGAACTGCTGGAGGCGGTGCGCATGCCCGATGCATCGCGGCGCGTCGGCGAATATCCCTTCCAGCTCTCCGGCGGCATGAAGCAGCGGGTGATGATCGCGATGGCGCTGGCTTGCGACCCCGCGCTGCTGATCGCCGATGAGCCGACCACCGCTCTGGATGTCACGGTTCAGGCGCAGGTACTGGAGCTGCTGCGCGACCTGCAGCGTTCACGCGGCATGGCAATGCTGCTGATCACCCACGATCTTGGCGTCGTCGCGCAGATGGCCCAGCAGGTGGCGGTGATGTATGCCGGTGAAATCATTGAAACGGGGCCGGTGCAGACCTTCTTTGACGGACCTGCACACCCGTATTCACGAAAACTTTTTGACTCGCTGCCGGAACGTGCCGGTCGCAATCGCCTGCTGGCGGCGATACCCGGTGCGGTGCCGCTGCTAAGCCGGATCTTTACCGGCTGTCGTTTTGTCGAGCGCTGTGACCGCGTGATGCCGAATTGCGCCGGTAAGGTGCCGTCTTGGCATGTGGTGGGTGAGCGGCATGATGCCCGCTGTCATTTATATGCCGAGGCTGAAGGGACGTCTGTGGCGAAGTCGGCGACCGCAGCCGGCTCAGGTGCGCAGATCGCGGCGCGGCGCGTGGAAGACGAGGGCAGCGCCGCCTTGTTGCAGGTGAAGGATCTGCAGGTGCATTTCCCGATCCGCAAGGGCCTGCTGCAAAGGGTATCCGGCCATGTGCGCGCGGTCGATGGTGTGACGCTGGATATTTTTCCGGGCAGGACGCTGGGACTGGTCGGCGAGTCGGGGTGCGGCAAAACCACGGTCGGCAAGGGCCTGTTGCGGCTGGTGGCGCCCACCGGCGGGCAGGTATTGCTGGGTGGAGAGGATTTTCTCGCCCTCGGCCGCGACGCGCTGCGTCGCCGGCGCCGC
>CANHZX010000183.1 GCA_947465215.1 Betaproteobacteria bacterium
CGAATGGCCCAAATGCAATGCGACCAGGCGCGGCGCCCTGCTGCGCAAACTCGGCGATCTGATCACCGAACATTCGAAGGCGCTGGCTGAAACCGAAGTCCGCGACAACGGCAAGCTTTACGCCGAAATGAGTGCGCAGACCGCCTACATGGCGCAGTGGTACTACTACTTCGGCGGCCTCGCCGACAAGATCGAAGGTTCGGTGATTCCGATCGACAAGCCCGATACCTTCAACTACACGCGTTACGAACCGATGGGCGTGATCGCGATGATCATTCCCTGGAATTCGCCACTGCTGTTGCTGGCGTGGAAACTGGCGCCCGCCCTGGCCGCCGGCAACACGGTGGTGGTCAAGCCCTCGGAATACACCTCGGCCTCGGCCCTGGAGTTCATGAAGCTGATTGAACAGGCAGGCTTCCCGCCCGGCGTGGTCAATGTCGTGACCGGCTTCGGAGCCGAAGTCGGAACGCCGCTGGTTGAACACCCGAAAGTCGCCAAGGTCGCCTTCACCGGTTCCGACGCCACCGGTCAGCGTATTTACGAAGCTGCCGCCAAGGGACTCAAACGCGTCAGCATGGAACTCGGCGGCAAGTCGCCGAACATCGTGTTCGACGATGCGCAGATCGAAAACGCCGTCAAAGGCGTGATCTCCGGCATTTTCGCCGCCACCGGCCAGACCTGCATCGCCGGTTCGCGCCTGCTGGTGCAGCAATCAATTCACGATCAGTTTGTCGACAAGCTGGTGGCACTGGCGAAGACCGCAAAAATGGGTGACCCGATGAGCCAGGATACCCAGGTCGGCCCGGTCACCAACCCGCCGCAGTTCAAAAAAATCCTCGACTACATCGATATCGCGAAGGGCGAAGGCGCCAAGGCAGTCCTCGGCGGTGCCAAAGCCACGCGCCCTGAGTGCGGCAGCGGATGGTTCGTCGAACCGACGATCTTCACCGGTGTGAACAACGCGATGCGCATCGCGCAGGAGGCAGTCTTCGGGCCGGTGCTGTCGGTGATCCCGTTCAAGGATGAAGAAGAAGCCATCGCCATCGGCAATGACGTGGTCTACGGCCTGGCGGCCGGCGTGTGGACGCAGAACATGCGCCGCGCCTTCCTGATGAGCGAAAAACTGCAGGCCGGCACGGTCTGGGTAAACACCTACCGCGCGGTGTCCTTCATGTCGCCCTTCGGCGGTTACAAACGCTCAGGCATCGGCCGTGAAAGCGGCCAGGACATGATCTACGAATACCTGCAAACCAAGAGCGTGTGGATTTCCACTGCGACCGAAGTGCCCAACCCATTCGTGCTGCGCTGATCAACAAACAACACCCGATAAAAAAGGGCGCCGCGGCGCCCTTTTTGTTTCAGCGTAATCCGGCTCAGGCTCCGGCCGGTTTCACAAACCCCGGGGGCAGCGTTTCCTCGAATGACGGACGCGCGGTGATACCGGCAGCCCACTTTGCCAGCTTTGGCGCGCGGCTGCGCCAGTCGTTAGGATAGCGGAAGTCGGTGTACTGTATCGCCACGCCCATCACGATGTCAGCGAGACCGAAGCGGTTGCCGAGCAGGAATTCGCTGCCTTCCTTGATGGTTTTTTCGGCGAGGTCGATAGCGCGATCGATGCGCTTCTCTTCGCGTTCCTTTTTCTCCGGCATTTGCTTGTCTTCCGGACGGCGGTTCTCGAAGGCGCGGGTAATGCCGGCGTCAATGATGCCGTTGCCCAAGGACTGCCACCACTGCGACTGCCAGTAGCCGGCGGGGTCGCGCGGAGTCAGCGACTTGCCGTCGCTGTGGTCGAGATAATGCACCACCAACTGGGATTCGAACATATAGCTGTCGGCGCCGATTTCGAGCACGGGGATCTTCGACAACGGGTTCTTGAGGATGATCGGGCTGTCGTCGGTCCACGGATCCTCGATGACAAACTCGACTGGCATGCTCTTTTCATGGATCAGCACGCGCGCCTTGCGCACGTAAGGTGATGTGGGCGAACCGTAAAGCTTCATGGTGTTGCAACTCCCTCAGTGGGTGGGCAAAAACGGCATTCTATCAGGGCGGCGGCGCCTGCCCCGCCACCTCCATCCGCAACATGGAATGTTGCTTTATCCGCCCTGAGGGCACTGCTACCATGCCCCGGCACCTCCACACTAAGCGGAATTTCCATGATAACCGTCACCAAACTCGGCAAACATCTGGGCGCCCGCATCACCGGCGTCGATCTTTCAAAACCGCTTGACGACAACAGCTTCGCCCAGGTCTACGAGGCGTTTTTCGACAACGAGGTCGTGGTTTTCCCGGGCCAGAAACTGACCCCGCCGCAGCAGATTGCCTTCACCCAGCGTTTCGGCACGCTTGAGCACCATGTGCGCAAGGAAGCGCGTCTGGCAGACCATCCGGAAATCTTCATCCTGTCGAACAAGGTCAACGACCAGGGCGAGGCCATCGGCGCCCAGGACGCCGGCCGCTTCTGGCACAGCGACCTGTCCTACAAAACCCATCCCAGCCTGCTCTCCGCGCTGTATGCCATTGAAATTCCGGTCAAGGACGGCAAGCCGCTGGGCGACACCCGTTTCGCCAGTAGCACCGCCGCCTACAAGGCACTGCCGGAAGCGATGAAACAGAAGCTGGCCGAACTGAAGAACATTCACAGCTACCGCGATTACCGCATCAAAAACTACGCCGCCCAGCAGGAAGACATGCGCCTCGGCATCCGCACCGTGCAGGAACACGCACCGACGCCCGAACAACTGGCCAGCGTGCCCGACATGGCGACGCCGGTGGTACGCGTACATCCGGTCACGAAGCGTAAGGGACTGTTCGTCAGCGAAGGCCATACCTCGCATATGTATGACATGCCCCAGGAAGAAGGCGACAAGCTGCTGCGCCAGCTTTACGATCACATCACCAGCCCGGAATTCGTTTACACCCACCACTGGGAACCCGGCGACCTGCTGATGTGGGACAACATCGCCTTGCAGCACAAGGCGACGTTTGACTATGACCCGCTGCCGCGCCTGCTCTACCGCACCACGGTGCGCGGCCCGGCTGTCGCCGACTCGAAAGTACTGGCATGAAAGAAATCCGCATCCTCTCCGCCACCGGCATCCTCGGCTCGGGCTTCCGCGAGGAAACCCTGAAACGGGCAATGACACTGAAGCCCGATTTCATCGGCGCTGATGCCGGCTCCACCGATCCCGGCCCGCACCACCTCGGCTCCGGAGAACCGCAGTTCTCCGATGCTGCCTGCAAACGCGACATCCGGCTGATGATCATGGCCGCACGTGCGGCGAAAATCCCGGTTGTTGTCGGCTCGGCGATGACCGCCGGCACCGATGCCCAGGTCGACCGTCTCGCAGGCATCGTCCGCGAGATCGCGCGCGAGGAAAAGCTCAACTTCAAGCTTGCGACGATTTACTCCGAACAGGACCGCGCCTATCTGAAGCGCCGCCTGAAGGAAGGCCGGATCAAGCCGCTGGCCAATGCACCGCTGTTTGACGAAGGCGTGATCGACCGCAGCAGCCACATCGTTGGCATGTGCGGCGCCGAACCCTATATTGAAGCGCTGCAGAACGGCGCCGACGTGGTGATCGCCGGCCGCTCCAGCGACACCTCGATTTTTGCCGCCATGCCGGTGATGAAAGGTTTTAATCCGGCGACTGTCTGGCATATGGCCAAGATCATGGAGTGCGGCGCGGCCAGCGTGGTGCTGCGCAAATACCCGGACTGTAACTTCGCCATCGTCACCGATGACCATTTCATCATCGAGCCGCCGAACCCGGACTACCGCTGCGACCCCACCAGCGTGGCCTCACACAACCTCTACGAAAACTCGACGCCGTACGAACTGATCGAGCCTTCCGGCATCCTTAATACCGTCAACGCGCGTTACGAAGCGATTTCCGACCGCGCGGTGAAGGTCTCCGGAAGCACCTTCAAACATGCCGAGCGTTACACGATCAAGCTCGAAGGCGCAGAACTCGCCGGCTACCAGAGCATCGTGCTCGGCTCGGTGCGTGATCCGATCATCCTGCGCCAGTTCGATCACTGGCTGGAGAATCTGGTCAACGCCGCGAAAGACCGCATCCGCGCAGTCATGGGTGACTCAATCGACAGCCAGTACCGTCTCGACATCCGCCAATTCGGCCGCAATGCCGCGATGGGCATACTGGAGCCCGACATGAGCATCGGACATGAAGTCGGCCTGCTGTTCCAGATCACCGCACCGACACAGAAGCTGGCCAACTCATTGGCGAAATCGCTCAGCCATATCGCCGTGCACTACCCGGTGCCGGAGTGGACGGGACTGATCACCTCGGTGGCCTTCCCCTACTCCCCTGCCGAAATTGACAAGGGTGCAAGTTACCGCTTCAACATGAACCATGTTGTCGAACCGGACTCTCCGCTGGAGATGTTCCGCCTCAACTACGAGAACCTCTGATCATGGCCACCAAACTCTGGCAAGTCACCAAGCTGATCCGCAGCAAGAACTCGGGGCCGTTCGAACTGACCTTCGACATCATCTTCAAGGATCACGCCACCTACGAAAAAGTACGTGACGTGAAACTGATCAATGCCGACTGGTTCGCCAAAACCTACCGGCTGAAACCCGAAGTCGTCGCGATCATTAATTACGATGCAGCGTCAGCCATCAAGATCACCATTCCGCGCCCGGTGATCTCCGGCGACATCAACGACGGCGACGTGTTCGGCGGCCAGCAGTACGGCCCGTTGGTCGATCTGGAAGTACCGGCATGACCGGGCAGGCCGGCGGACTGATCACTGTCCGACTCGACGTTGCAGCGGAACACGATGCGGAATTCAACGACTGGTACGCGCTGGAACATGTGCCGCAGCTGACAGCGTTGCCCGGCTTCGTGCGCACGCGTCGTTACTTCTGCGACAAAGCGGATATCCGTTACCTGGCGTGGTACGAAACCGCCGACAAGAACGTCGAGGCCGCCAAAGACTTTCAAACCATCGTCGCCAATCCGACGCCATGGTCGCTGCGCATGCGCAAGCTTTACGGCGACAAACGCGAACGCATGAATTTGCAGCTGATGTGCGAAGTCGGCAACGCACCCTCGCCTGACGCGCCTTGGATGTACATCGTGCACACCGATATCCCCGATCACATCATCGACGAATACAACGAGTGGTATGACAAGGAACATCTGCCACGCTGCGTCGGCATTCCGGGCGTTCTGCGTGCCCGGCGGTTCATGTCGACCGGGATTCTCGGCGGCACATCGGACGGCCCGAAATACCTGACTGCTTACGAGATGACCGGCCCCGATGTCTGGGAAAGCCCCGCCGCATTGCAGGCCCGCAAGACCCCATGGACTGAAAAAATGCGCTCGCTGTTCAGTAATACGCGGCGAGCACTATACCAGCTGGTCGCACCGACCGTGACACACGACGAAGCCCTGAAACAGAAACGGGTGTCCGTTATCTGATTGGCAAGAAGAAAGGCTGCCGCCACAAAGCAGCGGCAACGGTCTGGATCACGCCTAGATCACCTTCTCCGCCTTCAGGACAGCCAGCTCTTCCCTGGAAAGCCCAAGCCACTCGCCATAAACCTCGTCATTGTTCGCGCCCAGTTCCGCACTGGGCTTGAGTTCCTTGAGGGTCTGCTTCTCAAAGCGTAGCGGGCTGCGTGCAGCTGCGATCCGGCCATATTGGGGATGCTCCATCCACTCCAGCATGCCCCGCTCGTGCAGGTGTCGATCATTGGTAATTTCAGCGAGATCGCGAACGGGCGCGCAGGGAATGTGATTCGGTGAAAGAATGGCAAACAG
>CANHZX010000184.1 GCA_947465215.1 Betaproteobacteria bacterium
AAATTCGTTTTCGTAGGAGCGCTGATCAATATTGGCGCTGAAGTAAAGATTTCTTAGTCGAGAACGAATAATCGGGTAGGTCGCTTCGGCGCCATACGTGTTTGACCATCCGCGCGCATTCAAGGCTGTAAATTCCGGGGTGATCAGTTTGTAACTCAAGACGGATCCGTTAATACCTGCTCTCCAGCCATCAGAGCCGATTGGCATGGTGGCAGCCAATCGCAGGTATTCAGATCCTTCGGTCAGTATTGCATCGGCGATCAGCAAATCTCCTTTGCCAAGGGGGCTGTTGATATTGAGATTTGCGGTGAGACGATTTCTTCCGGTTGAGCGTGATCCGTAATTGTCGGCGGCGATCTCACCAATGACGGCGGCATCATTGGCGAGTTTAAGGATCAGATCGGTTTCACGTTCATTCGCACCTGCTTTCAGCGCGCCATTCACAGATACACCCGGGAGGTCGTCCGCAAGCAACAGGCCCCGGTCAAGCGCTTTGATGCTGAGTGGCGCTCCCGGTTTCTGTTGCGTCTCTATCAGTCGGATGACCTGTGATTCAGGAATTCGGGTTGCATCCTGTCCATCGCGCCGGATGTTACCGAACACGGCCTCTATGACACGTATGACGACGATTCCGTCAACGATCTCCTGGGTTGGCAGATAGGCGCGTACGATCCATCCTGCAACACGATAAGCATCAGCAACAGCCGTTGTTGCTTTTTGAAGCTCCTGTAAATCCAGTGCTTTGTTCAGGTATGGCGCTACCGCCGATTCGAGCCTTTCTTTGCTGAGTAATGTGTTGCCGGTGAATTGGAATGATGAGACGGATATAACGGCGCCAGATTTTTCCTTCGCTGCCTGCGGTAGTGCGGGCGCTTCAGAGGGAATGCTCTTAGGTAAAAGTGTTTTTCGATCCCGTTCGATTTGTTGTTGTAGTGCTCCGGCATCCGGTAGTGACTGTGCGTGTGAAAGTGCTGTTGTCAAAAACAGCAAGCCGGTCAAAAAGAAGAAGGCTGGCTTGGGACGATTCTGTATGCGTATTGGCATGACAAATGGCCAGTTGAGCGGCGAGACTGGCGCTTAGTGTTGAATTTAATGAATTTTCTTAAATTACAATATTTCGACTTTTCATTAGTAAAGAATTGTTAAGTTGTGTGATGTGCTCTGGAAATAGCAGTACTGATGCTTGGACGACTTCTGCGAAAGCCAAAAAAAATCCCAACCATTTTGGTCGGGATTTTTCGATATTAAAGACAAACGCTTATCTGGTGGATTTGATAAACGCGAAACTTAGAAACAAGGAGATGCAGCAGTAAGTTTTACCCAGCAAGGGTTTATTCAGCCCGATTTGGGAGGCTGGCACGTAAATAGCGCCCGATCACGGCTTGATACCGGCGCGCTTTACGATCTCTGCGGCCCTACGCATTTCCGCATTCATCAATTCTTGGAATTGTTTCGGTGTCCCGCCGTCAGGTTCGGCGCCGTCGTTGAGGATCTTGTTTTTGACTTCGGGAGACTGAACGGCCTTATTCATGCTGACGCTGAGCAGATTCACAATCTGGCTTGAGGTATTGGCTGGCGCCAGCAAACCGTACCAGCTTGTCGTTTGATAGCCCTTGACCCCAGCTTCAGCGATGGTCGGCAGTTCCGGAGCGCCTGATGATCGTTTGGCGCCGGTAACTCCGAGTCCGCGAAGTCTTCCGCTTTTGACATGTCCCATTGACGAAAGCACGCTGCCGAAAGTGAAGTGGACCTGTCCGGCCATGACATCCACCAGTGCCGGACCCGCACCCTTGTAGGGGATGTGGACAATGTTCACGCCGGCAAGAAATTTGAAAAGTTCGCCCGCCAGATGACCTGAACTGCCGTTGCCACCGGAGGCGAAATTCAGTGTTCCAGGCTTTTGTTTGGCGAGAGCGACAAGTTCTTTGACCGAGTGAACAGGCATCGAAGGGTGGACGACCAGAAGAAACGGCGCCTCCGCGATCAGCGTGACAGGCAGCAGATCCCGTGCCGGATCAAATGGCATGTCTGTATACAAGCTGGGATTGATTGCGTAGCTGCTTGACGCCACGAGGAGGTTATAACCGTCCGGTGCACTTTTGGCGATGAATGCGGCGCCGATAGATCCGGCGGCGCCCGTGCGATTTTCAACAATGACCTGCTGTCCGAGTTGTTCGCCCAGTTTCGGGCTCACAAGGCGTGCAATGACATCGGTTGCACCGCCGGGTGCCTGACCGACAATAAGACGTACCGGTTTGGACGGGTAGTGGGGCTGCGCTGAGGATGCGATCGGCGATAAGCAGGTCAATACTGCGCAGGCTGCGAGGGCCGCTTTAATCAATTTCAACTCCTCCTGATACGGATATTTCGGGCTGTTCGAATTGCTGGTGGCTGGAATTCAGCGGTTTGGGTTGTTAGTATTTATATGTATACATTAGAATACTGTCGAAAAACGCGGTCGTCAATTTTTGCTCGGGCAGCACTACTTTAAAAAGCACTCATCCATGTCGCCGAAAAAATCCACAGCGGAAATATTGCGTCATGGGTCGCGCAGCGAGCATGCCTACCGGTGCCTGCGTGATGCCATTCAGAACAGCCAGATCAAGCCCGGGGAACGTGTTATGGAGGTGGAGGTGGCTGAATGGCTGCAGCTCAGTCGTACTCCCGTTCGCGATGCGATTCGCCGGCTGGAGAACGAGGGAATTCTGTTTCATGAGCCGCGGATCGGGTTGGTTGTGGCCACGCTCGACCGGCAGGCCGTCATGGAACTCTACGCGATGCGGGAGGTGCTGGAAGGTACTGCAGCAAGGCTGTGCGCCCGTCACGCTTCGGATTTGGAAGTGCAGGATTTGACCGATCTGGTGGCGCGCGAACGTCATTTGGAGGGTGATCACAACGCAATCGCTGAACACAACCGCCGGTTTCATGATGCCATCCATCGCGGGGCGCACAACCGCTACCTCGAAAAAAGTCTTGCTGCGGTCAATGACTCCATGTGGCTGTTGGGCAGGCCGCTGATGCTGTTGCCGGAACGCGCGAAAACCGCACTCATGGAGCATTCGAGACTGGCGGAGGCGATTCGTCGCCGAGACCCGGAAAAGGCGGAAGAGTCTGCGCGGAATCATGTTAATGCCGCGCAGCGGGAAAGACTCAAGCGGCTGTTCCCGAACGGACATCAATAGCAGACTCCGGCTGTCCGGATGATTTAAAACACTCAGACGAGGCATCAGTTAAAGATGGCGCAGACAATTGCAGAGAAATTACTGACCCGCAATAACCTGAAGGGGGAAATGGTCCGTGCGGGCGATTTTCTGGAGGCCCGTATTGACGGTGCGATGTGCCATTACCATGCCAGCGAGCCCATGTATGACATGGCTGTCGAGGCGGGTTTCGAAAACGGCCTGCCCGAAGTCTGGGATCGGGACCGGATTTTTGTTCTTCTTGACCATCACCAGCCCACGCTATCGCAGAAACTTGCTGACGAAAATGCATTGGTCAGACGCGAGGTGGAACGGTTGGGCATCCGCTGCTTCCATGATTCTGAGCCTGGAATCGCGCACCAGATGATGCTCGACTACGGTCTAGTACGTCCGGGTGAACTCGTAGTGGGTAATGATTCGCACACCCTTGGCTACGGGGCCATCAACGCCGGCGCGACCGGCATTACCCGGGCGGACATGTTGTATGTGCTGCTGTTCGGCGAGTTGTGGTTTCAGGTGCCGCATTCGGTCCGGATTCATCTGAACGGCACCCAGCCCGATTATCCGATTGCCAAAGACGTCATCCTCCAGTTGGCCGGATTGTATGGTGAGGATTTCGCCCAAGGCATGTCCATTGAATACGCGGGTTCTCTGGTCCCGCAATTGTCGATTGACAGTCGCATGTGTCTGTCGACGCATGGCGTGGAGCTCGGCGCAAAGTTTGCGATGTTTCCTGCGGATGCTGCGACAGAGTCCTTTGTCAAATCGCGGACGGAGAAGCCTTATGAACCACTGACGGCGGATGCCGGGGCGGAGTACGCGCGAGAGATCACTCTGAATGTTGATGAGCTGCCTTTCGTGGTGGCGAAGCCTCACCAGTTCGGCAACATCGCTCCGGTGGACGAGGTGCTTGGAACGCGAATCCATCAGGCGCAGATCGGCTCCTGTGCCAACGGGCGCTACGAGGACATCGAGATCGCGGCCCGGGTGCTCAAAAAGCACAAGGTGGCCAAGGGCGTGCGCTTCATCATTTCGCCGGCATCGCAGCAGGTTTATCTGCAATGTCTCAAAGCGGGCCTCATCGAGACCCTGATCGAAGGTGGAGCCCAGGTGATCACGCCCGGCTGCGGCATCTGCCAGCCCCGTGTCGGTTTCCTGTCGGATGCGGAGGTGTGCATCACCGCGACCACCCGGAATTTCAGGGGGCGCAAGGGCAGTCAAAGCGCAGAGATTTATCTCGGCGGGCCGCTGACGGTTGCCGCAGCCGCAGTGGCGGGTGAAATCGTTAATCCGAAAGAGGTGCTCCGTGGCCTTTAATCTGAAAAAAGTCATGCGCGGCCGTGTCTGGAAGTTCGGCGATTCCATCGAGACGGACGCCATCAATCCCTATTACCTCTATCCGACAATGGAAGAGCTCAAGCTTCACACGATGGAGGTCTACAGGCCGGAGTTTCCGAAGGAGGTCAAGCCGGGCGATATTTTGGTCGCCGGCCGAAATTTCGGTTGCGGTTCCAGTCGTCCCGGTCTGGTGCTTCGCGAGGTCGGGATCGCAGCCATTATTGCCGAATCTGTTGCACGCCTGTTTCTGCGCAACAGCATTTCCCGTGCGATACCGATCTTTGTTGCGCCTGGGATTTCAGCTTTGATCAATGACGGCGAACAGCTGGAAGTGGATTACCCGCGCGGAATTGTCAGCAATCCCCTGAACGGAAAAAGTGTGGCGCTCAGAAAATATCCTGCCGCAATTGAAGAAATCTTTGAATGTGGCGGTCTTCCGCAATTTGCCTACGAGCGCTATCAGCGCAAGCGGGCGTTGGCTAACAGCAATGCAATGAAAGAGGATGGTAAGAATGGCTGAGAAATACGATGTCGTAGTCGTCGGCGGCGGTAATGCTGCGCTGTGTGCGGCCTTGTCGGCAAAGGAACATGGTGCGTCCGTATTGCTGCTTGAGCGTGCGCCCGAGGAAAAGCGGGGCGGTAACAGTGCTTTCACCGGCGGTGGTTTCCGCATGGTTCACAACGGCGCGGAGACCGTTAGATCCGTAGTCCCGGATCTGTCGGAGGGCGAGATTGCCAATACGGATTTTGGCGAATACACGGCGGAGCAGTATCTGGATGACCTGGGCCGCGTCACCCAATACTACTGTGATCCAGATCTGGCGGAGACGGTCGTTCTTAACAGTACCGATACGGTCCAATGGCTGCATGGGCGGGGCGTCCGCTTTGTTCCGCGGTTCGGCCGGTATGCCTTCAAGCATGAAGGTAAATTCAAGTTTTTTGGCGGTACGGTTGTTGAGGCTACCGGCGGCGGCCGTGGCCTTGTTGAAGCCGAGTACAAGGCGGCGGTCAAATTCGGTGTGGATATCCGCTACGGGGTTCGCGCCACAGATCTGCTACGCGGCCCATCGGGAATCTGCGGTGTGCGCGTGGAAACCAAGGGCGTTGAAGAAGAAATCCATGCCAAAGCAGTGGTGATCGCTGCGGGTGGTTTCGAGGCGAACCGTGAGTGGCGCACGCGTTATCTTGGCGCCGGCTGGGAAATGGCCAAAGTCAGGGGAAC
>CANHZX010000185.1 GCA_947465215.1 Betaproteobacteria bacterium
TCAAGGAACTCAGCGTCGCCGCGTACAAGGAAGTCGAGGCGGTGCTGCCGTCGATTGCGCCCTACGGCGAATCTGACACACTGTACTGGCTGGAAGCCTGCAAGGCGCTGTACAGCTTTGAGCGTGACGCCGGGCGCGCGTTTATCCGCGGCAGTCTGGAAGCCGAGAAGGTCTCCGAGGAAGTGCGGCCATGGACCGGCCAGGCGTTGGCCTTCATGCGGTGGCGGGCCTCGTGGCGTGCGCTGGAAGGCTTCATGGCCAATGTCGCGCGCGCTTACGGTTCGCTCGGTCATGCCGGTGAAAAGCGCTGGGCGGAAATCGGTTTTTCCTGGTGTGCGCGCCAGATCGAAAGCGGTGCGGCTTATTTCTCGATGCCGGTACTGGAGCTCTCGGGCCGCCTCGGCGGCATTACCGCGATCGAGCAGATCGCCGGTCCGGCCGAAGAGCTGTATGAATCGCGCAAGCTGATGCTGGGCACTTATCTGATTGGCGCGGTACGCGTGCGTAACCTGCTCGGCGCGCAGGCGATCCTGCCCTGGGCTTCACGCGGTGCAGACATCCTGCAGACCGGACGTAATCGCGGTGAAGCCTATTTCCGGCTGGAATCCGAGGAAAGCCTGTCGATGCTGCTCGAGCATCTGCCCGGCTACCGGCTGACCGACCGCAACCGTTTGCTTGGCATGCTGCTGGATGTGTGGTTCGGCGGCGAATTCGATCTGAAAGAAAGCACCTGGTCGCCGGAAAAAGGCCGTCCGTTCATCGAGACCGACGGCCGCAGCATTTATTTCCCTGCGGTGATGGCGGATCGCGAAGAGGCGATCCTTGCGCTGCTGCATACCGCGGGCCACATGCGTTACCGCACCTTCGAGCGTACGGCGCTGGAGCAGATGTTTGTCGAGGCCGGGGTGGAGTTGCCGAAGAGCGGCGCGGTTTCCTGGGCGCCGCTGTTCATCAAATACGGTGATGACGCTCTGCGCTTCCAGTTATTGTTCGATATCTGCGAAGACCTGCGCATTGATGCCGGCGTGCAGCGCAATGTCCCCAACTACCTCAAGCGCTTGCGCAATGCGGCGCAAATGCTCAACACGCGGCATGCCGAATCTGCGGCTTATTACGACCTCGCGCTGGAAAGTATCGAGGCGGCGCTGACCGCCTTGGAAGGCGGCATGGCTGATGAACGTTTTGCAGCGCTGCTGGTTCCCGGCGCCACGGTGGCTGATGCCTATCGCGCGGCGGCGAAACTCTATAACAGCAGCACGCTGCCTGCGGTGACCGATCTTGAGGCTTTCCAGGCTGCTTACCTGCCGGGACGCAGCCCCAACGCGACGCGGCTGGCGCATCCGCAGGAAACCGACGAGCAATCCGACCAGCAGCAGGCCGGTGCCGAGCAGCAGGATCAGCAGCAGGAAGAGGGCGGCGAAGAAACTGAAGCTTCGAAAAACGCTGAATCTGGTGAGCAGCAGGAGGATGGCGAAAAGCAGGAAGTGCCAAGCTATGGCGATTCCTCCGGGCAGTCCGCGCGGGCTTCCGGCCAGAGCGACAAGGAAGGGCCTAATACTGGCAGCAGTGACAAGGGCATTCCCTATCCGGAATGGGATTACCGTGAGTCACGCTACAAACGCAACTGGAGTTGGGTGCAGGAAAAGCGCCTCGCCGAATCGAATATGGGCGAGACCAACCGCCTGATGAAGCAGTATGAAATGGCACTGAAGCGGTTGAAGAAAGCCATCCAGTCGCAGAAGCCGACACGCGCCGCGCCGCTGACGCAGCAGATGGACGGCGATGACATGGATCTCAATGCGGTGGTGTCGTTTGTTGCCGAAAAACGCGCGGGACAGTCGCCGCGGCCGGCCATCTACAAGCGGCGCGAAATTCGTCAGCGTGAGGTGGCAGTGACGCTGCTCGCCGACATGTCGACGTCGATCATGCAGCATCTGCCGGAAGGTGGCGGCCGGTTGGTTGACCGCATTCGTGCCGGGGTGCTGCTGTTCGCGGAAAGTCTGGAAGAGGTGGGTGACGCTTACTCGATCGCCGGTTTCTGTTCGAAATACCGCGACAACGTCAGCTATTACACGCTGAAGGGTTTTGACGAGCACATGTCCGACGACATCCGCGCGCAGATCGGCGGCATGTCGGGACGGCTGGCGACGCGGATGGGCGCAGCGATCCGCCACGCCACGGCCTCGTTCGACGGTGTCGAGAGCCGGCGGCGTCTGCTGCTGTTGTTATCCGACGGCCGCCCCGAGGACTACGATGATGGCGGCGACCGGCGTTATCTGCACGAAGACACGCGCATGGCGGTGAAGGAGGCGGTGGCCAAGGGCGTGCATCCGTTCTGTGTGACGGTGGATACCATGGCCAACCAGTACTTGCCGCAGATCTTCGGGCCTGGGCATTATCTCGTGCTCGATCACATCAACAGCCTGCCCAACAAGCTGGCGGAAATTTATCTGCGGTTGCGGCGCTGATCAGTTGAGGCGCAGAATGGCCTCAACATGCTGAACAGTGATCTCATTGATATTCTGATCCGTCTCGGCGCTGCACTGGCAGCCGGCGGCATGATTGGCCTCGAGCGCAGCTATCACGGCCGTCCTGCAGGATTCCGCACGCATACGCTGGTGTGCCTGTCCTCGGCGCTGCTGATGCTGGTGACCGTCTATGAAAGCCAGTGGTTCATCCCTCACGGCACCTCGCGGGTGGTCGTGGATCCGACACGCATGGCACAGGGCATCATGACCGGCATCGGTTTTCTCGGCGCGGGCGTGATCATGAAAGAAGGGCTCGCGGTGCGCGGCCTGACCACGGCGGCGTCGATCTGGGTGACGTCGGCCATCGGAATCCTGTTCGGCATCGGGTTCTGGATACCGGCGATGCTTGCAGTCGCCGCGACCCTCGGCACGTTGTCATCCTTCCGCTGGATCGAAAGCCGGATGCCGACCGAGTTCTATGCGCAGTTCCGAGTGCAGTTCCGCCGCGCCGATGCGATGCCGGAAAAGGCGTTGCGCGAACTGGTCAAGCAGTACGGCTTTTCAGTCGCCAACCTGAACTACGTGCTGACCAAGGATGGCGAGCGCTTTGAATACCGCATGGTGTTGCGCACGCTCGATCAGTCCAATACACCAAGGCTGGCCGATCACCTCGGTAAGGAGCCTGCGGTGGTGGAATTCCGGATTGCTCCTATCGGATCTTGACCGGCAGTCCGCAATGCGATACTGAGCTGCGGGGAATTTGATTTCACTCAATGCCGGCGCTTTCCACTACCGATGCGATTGCGGCACAATGACTGCCAATGTTTATGTCTTAGAGGAGATTGAATATGGGGCACACACTGGAACAGTTCGCAGCGCAATGCCATGACTTTATCAAGGCCGAGCCGGGTCCTGCCGGACGCAAAAAGGTCGCAGAGCTCTTGCAGGAAGTGCTGAAAGACAAGGCGTTCATCGACAAGCATGTCGATGCCAGCGTTGGTGAACGAAAGATGCTTTATGAAGATCCCGAGTTCGGCTTTTGCATTCTTGCGCATGATTACAAGGATGCCAAAACCAGTGATCCGCACGATCATGCGCATTCCTGGGCGATTTACGGTCAGGCCCGCGGCGAGACGCAGATGCGTGATTACCAGTTGCTGGAAGCGGCAAGCGCCGACAAGCCGGGCAAGGTCAAAGAAACACGCTCCTACAAGCTGACCCCGGGTGTGGCGCATGTCTACAACGAAGGCGACCTGCACTCCCCCAAGCGAGTCGGGCCGACCAGCCTGATCCGCATCGAAGGTACCAATATGGCGAAGGTCAAGCGCTTCAAGTATCAGCCGGTCTGACCGGTCTGGAATGAATAAAAGGCTGCCCGCGGGCAGCCTTTTTTATGCGAGTGCGGTCGCTTCAGTGTTTTGCGTCGGCGGGGATTGCCGGCAGCGGACCGGTGGCGAGGTTGTGCAGGTGGCGTTTGCGCACCAGCGCCATCGACGCCGACACGAACAGGCCGAACATGGTGATGACCCAGTAGATCGACAGATCCAGCTTGATCAGCAGAGCATAGAGTCCGAGCATCGCCAGGATCGACAGGTTTTCGTTGAAGTTCTGCACGGCGATGGAGTGACCGGCGCCCATCAGGATATGGCCGCGGTGCTGCAGCAGTGCGTTCATCGGAACCACAAAAAATCCGGCGAGACCGCCGATGATGATCAGCAGCGGGATGGCGACAGCAATCGAGCTCACAAAATTCATGATGATGACGATCAGTCCCATGGCGATGCCGACCGGAACGACATTGACCGCGCGGTTCAGTGGCACCATCTTGGCAGCGATGACCGAGCCTGCGGCGATGCCGACGGCGCAGATGCCCTGCAGCAGGGTGGCTTTCGACAGCGTGTAGCCCAGCGCCACCTCGGCCCACTTCAATACGATGAACTGCAGGGTTGCACCTGCACCCCAGAACAGGGTGGTGGTTGCCAGTGAAATCTGCCCCAGCTTGTCAGACCACAGCAGCTTCACGCAGTGCGCGAATTCACGGATCAGGTAAATAGGATTTTTATTCGGCGCCCGGTGGTCGACGCCGGTATCAGGGATATACAGGTTGAATATTGCTGCGACGCCGTAAAACAGCATGATGATGGCGATGGCCGCTTCAGCCGGTGTGTCGACGCCGGTATCAAAGTGCGGCAGGTCGATGGACAGCAGTTTGGCGGACACGGTTGCACTGATCAGCACGCCGCCGAGCAGGGTTCCGAAGATGATCGAGCTCACAGTCAGGCCTTCGATCCAGCCGTTGGCCACCACCAGTTTATGGTGGGGCAGGTATTCGGTGAGGATGCCGTATTTCGCCGGCGAGTAGGCCGCAGCACCGAGGCCGACTACGGTGTAGGCGAGCAGGATCGGCAGATAGTCGGGTGCGCCGGGTATTTCCCAGAGTTCATGGAAGAACATCAGCAGGCAGCCGACCACCTTGATGCTGTTGGTGATGAACATTACCCGGCCTTTGGGCATCGAATCGGCAAAAGCGCCGACAAAGGCGGCGAAAGCAACGTAAGAGACCGTGAAAAAGAATTTCAGCAGCGGCGTCATCCAATCCGGCGAATCCATCTGCATCAACAACGCAATGGCAGCCACCAACAGGGCATTGTCGGCCAGCGACGAAAAGAACTGCGCGGCCATGATGATGTAGAAACCGAATGGCATGAATCTGGGGGAGGGCGGGTGTGCGCCTGGGTGTGTTCTGTGGTGCGCTGAGTGTTGTCGTCAGTGTTGTTGGTGCGATGTCCCGGCCGCCGTGTTTGACGTAACGGTCTTTTGCGAGATAGTCAAAATAGTGTGACCGCGGCTTTATACCATAGTTCTATAGCGGTTATCGATACGGAGTACCCCTATTGGCGCCATGCCGGCCAGGTCCTGCCGGATCGGCGCTATTGCGGGACTTCCGGGGTGTTTTCCGGCTTTTTTGGCAACGTCCTTACGGGTAGTATCGGCCTTTCGCCAATTTATCGTCTGAAACCTCATTTTTAGCCAATGGCCGACCGCCGCCTTCAAGTATTCCATGCCGTTGCCCGGCAACTGTCGTTTACAAAGGCGGCCGAGCAATTGTTCATGACGCAGCCTGCGGTGACCTTCCAGATCAAGCAACTGGAAGAGCACCTCAATGCGCGGCTGTTTGAACGCAATCACGGTCGCATTACGCTGACACCGGCGGGTGAACTGGTGTTCAGTTACGCCGAAAAAATCCTGACCCTGTCGGAAGAACTCGAAACCCGCGTCGGTGAA
>CANHZX010000186.1 GCA_947465215.1 Betaproteobacteria bacterium
AGCCGATCGTTGCGTTTGACCTGCACCTGCTCGCCCGGATCAATGTATTTGCCGTGCTTGCGGCGGCGCAGCGTCAGCGCGATGGCAGCGACGATGGCGACCAGCAGGATCACCGCGGCCAGTTCAAAAGGATAAACGTAGTCGGTGTAAAGCAGCCGGCCCAGTTCCTTGGTATTGCTGTAACCCGCCGGCGCTGATTGCGGCTGCGGTGCAGCTTCCAGCCCGAACCATGGCCCGGTAAGCACCAGAGCCATCTCGGCCACCATCAGCAGCGCGACGATCGCACCCACCGGCAGGTAGCTCCAGAAACCCTGGCGCAATTTCTCAATATTGATGTCGAGCATCATCACCACGAACAGAAACAGCACCATCACCGCGCCGACATAAACCAGCACCAGGGCGATGCCGAGGAACTCGGCCTCCAGCTGAATCCATATCCCCGCTGCCGTGCAGAAGGCCAGCACCAGGAACAGCGCAGCGTGTACCGGATTGCGCGCGGTGATCACACGCAGCGACGCGAAGATCAGGACCGCGGAAAAAAACCAGAAGATGAGTTCTTGGAAAGTCATTATGTCTTGGCTTTATCGATACTTGGCGTCGGCCGCGCGATCCTGCGCGATCTGTTCTTCGTAAGCATCACCGATCGCCAGCAGCATCGGCTTGGTACAGATCAGGTCGCCGCGTTTTTCACCGTGGTATTCGTAGATCCGCGTCTCGACGATCGAATCCACCGGGCAGGACTCCTCGCAGAAGCCGCAGAAAATGCACTTGGTCAGGTCGATGTCGTATCGCGTGGTGCGGCGCGTGCCGTCCTCACGCTGCTCGGACTCGATGGTGATCGCCAGCGCCGGGCACACCGCTTCGCACAGTTTGCAGGCGATGCAGCGCTCTTCGCCATTCGGATAACGGCGCAGCGCGTGAAGGCCGCGGAAACGCGGGCTCTGCGGTGCCTTCTCTTCCGGGTATTCGACGGTGATCTTGCGCGCGAACAGGTAGCGGCCTGTGACGGCCATGCCCTTCAGCAGTTCGAACAGCAGGAAGGTATTGAAGAATTTGCGGATGCTCTGGATCATCATTTCCACCATACCCACAGCGGGGTTTGCATCCATGCGCCGAGCACGACGATCCACACCAGCGTCACCGGAATGAACACTTTCCAGCCAAGGCGCATGATCTGGTCATAGCGATAACGCGGGAATGTCGCGCGGAACCAAAGGAACAGCGACGCCACAAAAAAGATCTTGGCAAACAGCCAACCGAAGCCGCCGGTGCCGATCACGCCCCACGAAACCGGGAACGGCGACAGCCAGCCGCCGAGGAACATGATTGCGGTCAACGTGGAGATCAGGATCATCGCCGAGTATTCCGCCAGCGAGAACACCGCGAAGGTCATGCCCGAATATTCAACGTGGAAACCAACGATCTCGGATTCGCCCTCGGCGACGTCAAAGGGCGCACGATTGGTTTCGGCGACCCCGGAGATCAGATAGGTGATGAACAACGGGAACAGCGGCAACCAGAACCAGCCGAACACACCGGCGCTGTTCTGCTGCGCCTTGACGATCTCTGCCAGATTCAGGCTCTGTGAAGCCATCAGCACGCCGACCAGTGAGAAGCCCATGGCGATTTCGTAGGACACGATCTGCGCCGCAGAGCGCAGACTGCCGAGGAAAGCGTATTTGGAGTTCGAAGCCCAGCCGGCAATGATGATGCCGTAGACACCCAGCGAGGTCATCGCCATCAGATACAGCAGTCCGGCGTCGATGTTCGACAGGATCAGTTCCGGTGAGAACGGAATCACCGCCCATGCCGCGAGCGCCGGTCCCAGTGCCATCACCGGTGCCAGCACAAACAGGATCTTGTTCGAACCGGCGGGGATGATCACTTCCTTGACCAACAGCTTCAGGCCGTCGGCAATCGGCTGCGCCCAGCCGCCGAGCCAGCGGATACCGAAGAAGGTCACGCGGTTCGGGCCCTTGCGGATCTGCATATAGCCGATCAGCTTGCGTTCCCACAACGTCAGATAGGCCACGCAAAGCATCAGCGGCGCAACGATCAGCATGATCTTGACCAGCGTCCACACCACCGGCCACAAGGGACCGAGCAATGCCTGCGGATAGGCGAGCAGCGAATCGAGCATCATGCGCTCGCTTTCTGCGCTTGGGCGACGCGTTCCAGCACCAGCGGTGCGTCAGCCGCGCCCAGCGTTGCTGTTTCACCGCGCGCTGCGGCGATACGCACACAATCGGCAGGCAGTTTGTCATCGATGCCGTAGGGCAGCACTGCAGCGCCGCTGTCCTGCACCACGCGCAACGCATCACCGTCACTCAGGCCCAGCTTGTCGGCCAGCGCGCGGTTCATCGTTGCCACCGGCGGCAGCGCATCACGCGTCTGTTGCAGGCTGGGCGCACGCCGCGACAGCGCATCGGCAGCATAGATCGGCGTTTCCGCGATCCGCAGCAGACCGGCAACCGCATTCGGCAGCGCACCGACAATAACTTTCAAGTCATTGTTTTTATTGAAAATTTCTGATTTTCCGTGGAGCGCTTCACGCTGCGCATCTTCGGCGCTGTCATGCTCGAAGCCCGACAGGCCCAGCAGATTGCCCAGCACGCGCAGCACTTTCCACGCGGGACGGGTTTCGCCCAGCGGCTTCACCACGCCGGCAAAAGTTTGCACGCGGCCTTCCGTGCTGACAAAGGTACCTGCGGTCTCGGTGAACGGCGCAATCGGCAGCAACACGTTGGCATATTCAGTCGCGCCATGCTGGAAGGGGCTCAGCGCCACCACCAGTTCCGCCTGCTTCATCGCGGCAATCGCCTGACGCGGATTGTGCATATCCAGTTCAGGTTCGACGCCAAGCAGCAGATAGGCTTTCAGCGGCGCTTCGATCATCTGTCTTGCGTTGATGCCGCTGGTCTTGCCGGTCGGCACGCAGCCGGCGACATAACCGCCAACGCTGTTCGCAGCAGCACCGAGCACACCGAAGGGACAACCGATGACGGACGCCAGCGCCTGAGCCAGTGCCTGCAGCGTGGCCGCAGCCGCATGCTGTTCGGCGAAGTTGCCGAGGAAGACGCCGACCTTCTGGCCGCCGGCGAGGCTGGCAGCGATGCGTTTCGCGGCGTCGTCCACCGTAACGGCGGCAACAGCACCGCGCACGGCTTCCGGAATCGCGACGTTCTTCAGTTCAGCCGCAGCCTTCACCACCTGCGCCAGAACCTGCGGCAGGAGCGCGGGGGCAACGATGGCCTTGTTCGCAACGCGCATCAGCAGATCGTCGTCGACAGCGTGGATGATGTTGAGTTCGGTGGCTTTTTTCGTCGCCTGACGCAGACGGTGCGCCAGCAGCGGATGATCCTTGCGCAGCGTCGAGCCGATCACCAGCGCACGATCGAGTTGCGCAAAGTCAGTGATACTCATACCCAGCCAGGGAACGCCGGCTCGTTTGCCGTCGGCGCTGAAGTCAGACTGGCGCAGGCGGAAATCGACATTGCCCGAACCGAGGCCGCGCACCAGCTTCTGCAGCAGGTGCATTTCCTCGAGCGTCTGGTTCGGCGTCGCCAGCGCACCGATTGCGGCGGCACCGTGCGCGTCCTTGATACGTTTGAGTTCGGCGGCAACAAATTCCAGCGCCACCGGCCACTCTACGTCTTGCCAGACACCGTCACGCTTGACCATCGGCTTGGCGAGGCGTTTGTCCGAATTCAGCGCTTCATACGAGAAGCGGTCCTTGTCCGAGATCCAGCATTCGTTGACGGCGTCGTTCTCGCGAGGCAGCGTGCGCATCACGCGATTCTGTTTAATCTGTACCGTCAGGTTAGAACCGAGGCCGCAGTGCGGGCTCACGGTGGGACGACGCGTCAGCTCCCAGGTGCGGGCACTGTAACGGAAGGGTTTCGAGGTCAGTGCGCCGACCGGACACAGGTCGATGGCATTGCCGGACAACTCTGAGTCGACGGTCTTGCCGACGAAGGTAATGATTTCCGAATGTTCACCGCGGCCGATCATGCCGAGTTCCATGATGCCGGCGATCTCCTGACCGAAGCGGACACAGCGCGTGCAGTGAATGCAGCGCGTCATGTCGGTGGAGATCAGCGGACCGAGATTCTTGTTGGCGACGACGCGCTTGTCTTCCTGGTAGCGCGACTCGCTGCCGCCGTAACCCACGGCCAGATCCTGCAACTGGCATTCGCCGCCCTGATCACAGATCGGGCAGTCGAGCGGATGGTTGATCAGCAGGAATTCCATGACGCCCTTTTGGGCGGTCACTGCGGCATCCGAATGCGTCCACACCTTCATGCCGTTGGTCACCGGCGTCGCGCAGGCAGGCAGCGGCTTCGGCGCCTTCTCGACCTGCACCAGACACATGCGGCAGTTCGCGGCGATCGACAGCTTCTTGTGATAACAGAAGTGCGGCACGAAGGTGCCTGCCTTGTTGGCAGCATCCATGATCGTGCTGCCTTCGGGCACTTCCATCAGCTTGCCGTCGAGTTCGATTTCGAGCATGGCTTCAGTCTAGATATAAGGTGCGACCAGGCACTTCTTGTGGTCGATGTGGTATTGGAATTCATCGCGGTAGTGCTTCAGGAACGCCCGCACCGGCATTGCCGCGGCGTCACCCAGCGCGCAGATCGTGCGGCCCTGGATGTTCTGCGCCACGTTGTCGAGCATATCGAGATCCTCGGGCCGGCCCTTGCCGTGCTCGATACGGTCGACCATGCGGTACAGCCAGCCGGTGCCTTCACGGCACGGCGTGCACTGACCGCAGGACTCTTCGTAATAGAAATACGACAGGCGCAGCAGCGACTTCACCATGCAGCGCGTCTCGTCCATCACGATCACCGCGCCCGAGCCGAGCATCGAGCCCGCCTTGGCGATGGAGTCATAGTCCATGTCGGTGGCCATCATGATGTCGGCCGGCAGCACCGGCATTGACGAACCGCCGGGGATGACTGCCTTCAGTTTCTTGCCGTCACGCATGCCGCCGGCCATTTCCAGCAGCGTTGCGAACGGTGTGCCGAGCTTGATTTCGTAATTGCCGGGACGCGCGACATCACCCGAGATCGAGAAGATCTTGGTGCCGCCGTTGTTCGGCTTGCCGAGCGCGAGGAAAGCATCGCCGCCGTTGTTGATGATCCATGGCACCGCGGCAAAGGTCTCGGTGTTGTTGATCGTTGTCGGCTTGCCGTAAAGGCCGAAGCTCGCCGGGAACGGCGGCTTGAAGCGCGGCTGGCCTTTTTTGCCTTCCAGCGACTCCAGCAATGCAGTCTCTTCACCGCAGATGTAGGCGCCGAAGCCATGGTGACCATGCAGCTGAAATGAAAAATCGGTGCCGAGGATCTTGTCGCCGAGGTAACCCGCTGCGCGCGCCTCTTCCAGCGCCTCTTCAAAACGCTCGTAGACGTCCCAGATTTCGCCGTGGATGTAGTTGTAACCCACGGTAATCCCCATCGCGTAACCGCCGATGATCATGCCTTCGATCAGGATGTGCGGGTTGTAGCGCAGGATGTCGCGATCCTTGAATGTACCCGGCTCGCCTTCGTCCGAATTGCACACCAGGTATTTCTGTCCGGGGAACTGCCGCGGCATGAAGCTCCACTTCAGACCCGTCGGAAAACCGGCGCCGCCGCGGCCGCGCAGCGAAGACTTCTTCAGTTCATTAACGACCTGCTCCGGCGGAATCTTCTCTGCGATGATCTTTTTCAGCGCCGAATAGCCGCCGCGCGCCTCGTA
>CANHZX010000187.1 GCA_947465215.1 Betaproteobacteria bacterium
ACCTGCTCGAGTCCGAGCTCTTCGGCCATGAGCGCGGTGCTTTCACCGGCGCCCAGACCATGCGCCGCGGCCGCTTCGAGCAAGCCGACGGTGGCACGCTGTTTTTAGATGAAATCGGCGACATGCCGCAGGAACTGCAGACACGTCTCCTGCGCGTGCTGTCCGACGGTCATTTCTACCGCGTCGGCGGACACCAGCCGATCAAGGCCAACGTCCGCGTGATCGCGGCGACACACCAGGACCTGGAGTCGCGCGTCAAACAAGGATTGTTCCGCGAAGATCTGTTTCACCGCCTCAACGTGATCCGCCTGCGCCTGCCGCCGCTGCGCGAGCGCCGCGAGGATATTCCGTTACTGGCGAAATACTTTCTGCAGAAAAGTGCGCGCGATCTCGGAGTCGAATCCAAGCGCCTCTCCGATGCAACGCTCAACTACATTGCCATGCAGGATCTGCCGGGCAATGTGCGTCAGCTGGAAAATCTATGTCACTGGCTGACGGTGATGGCGCCTGCTGCAACCATCGAGGTCAAGGATTTGCCGCCGGAAATGCGTGCTGAATCCACCGTGGCCGGTGCTGAAGACTGGATTTCGGCGCTGGGCCGCGAAGCCGAACTGCGGCTGCATCGCGGTGAAACCGCGATCATGGACGAGCTGACACGCCAGTTCGAGAAAACGCTGATTCTGAAAGCCCTGGCCCAGACAGGCGGCCGGCGCATCGAAGCCGCGCAACTGCTCGGACTCGGACGTAATACGCTGACGCGCAAGATCCAGGAACTGAAAATCGAGCCGGGTCGCAGCGACGAGGCTTGATCTGCAGTTACGCGTTCCCGGTATTGAATTCCGCAATCACCGGCGCGTGATCGGAAGGACGCTCGTTGCCGCGCGGTTCGCTGTCGATGGTGGATGAGGTGCAGACCGTGGTCAGCGCCGGCGAGGCGAGGATGTGGTCAATGCGCATGCCCATCTTGCGGCGGAACGCATTCATCCGGTAATCCCACCACGAATACGAACGCTCCGGCTGCGTGAACAACCGGAAGGTGTCTTTCAATCCCAGTTCATTCAGCCGCACCAGCGCAGCACGTTCCGCTTCGCTGCATAACACCTTGCCGGCCCAGGCTTGCGGGTCATGGACATCGGCATCCGCCGGAGCGATGTTGTAATCCCCGAGCAGCGCCAGCGAAGGATGCAGCGCCATTTCTGCACGCAGCCACGCCGTCAGAGCATTCAACCAGTCGAGCTTGTAACGGTATTTGTCGGATTCAACGGATTCGCCGTTGGGTATATAAACACATACCACCCGTACGCCGTCGAGCGTTGCCGCGATCACGCGTTTCTGCGGATCCTCAAATCCCGGAATGCCCATGCTGATAGCGCTGACTGGCTTGCGCGTCAGGATCGCCACGCCGTTATAGGTTTTCTGTCCACTGAACGCGACCTGATAGCCGGCGGCCATGATTTCCGATGCTGGAAACTTTATGTCTTCGGTCTTGGTTTCCTGCAGGCACAGCGCATCCGGCGAATGTTTGCCCAGCCAGTCCAGTACCTGCGGCAGGCGCACTTTCAGTGAATTGACGTTCCAGGTGGCGAGTTTCATGGCGTCGAGGGTGGCGCTACGGGTGCAGCCGGTGCCGGGGCGGGGTTTGTTTCGGGCGCCGGGGTCTGCGGTGGCGCAGCAGCCGGTTTTGCGGCCGGCGGCCGTGCGCCCGCGACGCTGCGCGGATAACCGGCGCCGTCAAGTGCGGCTTCCCAGGTTTCTTCGTGGTAACCCCTCAGGGCCTCGCGGCCGACAAACAGCAGGGGCACTTCAAGCCGGCCGTTGGTGAGTTTCTTGTAGGCCTCGATATCGTCCTGCGGGTTTTTTTCGGTGTAGGGCAATCCGCGGCGGTTCAGATGGGCGCGTGCCTTGCTGCAGCTTTCACCGCAATCGGTGACATAAAAGGTCAAGGGGAAATCGCGCATCGCGCGCTGCACGCTGAAAGGCAGTTCGTTGGTTTCAATGACGCTGCCGCCGACCGTGCGCCGTTCCACTTTTTTGGCATTGGCCGGCGGCGGCGTGTCTCGCCATTCGACGCGGCCCTTGTCATCGACCCAGCGGTAGAGCTGCGCGGCCTGAACGGTTCCGGCAGCCAGCAGCACAGCGATCAGAAATACGATTCTGTTCATCAAAACACCTCGCAAGTTTGCATGCAGCCCAAGGCATCGACAGCAGGACTGAATGATACCGCGTTGCCCCGGTTATGCGGCCTGCAGCGCCATGCCGTTGTGACGGAGCAGCGCATCAATCTTCGGCGCCCGTCCGCGAAACGCCACAAACGATTCCAGCGCCGGGCGGCTGCCGCCGACGGCCAGCACTTCGTTCCAGAAACGCATGCCGGTGGCCGGATCGAGCACGCCGTTTTCCTCGAACAGGCTGTAGGCATCGGCTGACAGCACCTCCGCCCACTTGTAGCTGTAATAACCGGCGGCATAGCCGCCGGCGAAGATATGTGAGAAGTTGTTCGGAAAGCGGTTGTATTCCGGCGGGAACAGCACGGCCACCTTGTGGCGCACTTCATCCAGCAGCTGTTGCGCGGTCTGGTTGCCGGCCGGATCAAAGTCGTAATGCAGCCGCAGGTCGAACAGCGAGAACTCAATCTGGCGTACGGTTTGCAGGCCGCTCTGGAAATTCTTCGCGGCAATCATCTTGTCGAACAGCGCACGCGGCAGCGGCTTGCCGGTATCGGCATGACGCGTCATCGGTTGCACGACATCCCATTCCCAGCAGAAATTTTCCATGAACTGGCTGGGCAGCTCGACCGCGTCCCATTCGACGCCGTTGATGCCGGATACGCCGAGGTAGTCGACACGGGTCAGCAGGTGATGCAGGCCGTGACCGAGTTCATGGAACAGCGTGATCACCTCGTCATGCGTGAACAGCGCCGGTTTGCCGCCGACGGGGGGTGAGAAGTTGCAGTTGAGGTAGGCCACCGGCGCCTGCGTGCCCTTGGGCGTGGTGCGGCGGGTGATGGCGTCGTCCATCCATGCGCCGCCGCGTTTGGTATTGCGGGCGTAAAGATCCAGATAGAACTGGCCGACCAGTTCACCCTTGCGGTCACGGATCGAGAAGAATTTGACGTCGGCATGCCATTGCGGCGCTTCGGTCGGTTTAATGGTCAGCCCGTACAGCGTTTCAATCAGCTTGAACATGCCGGGCAGCACGGTGGTTTCCGGGAAATACTGCTTCACTTCGTTTTCCGAGAAGGCATAACGTGCGGCACGCAGTTTTTCCGCAGCATACGGCACGTCCCAGGCATCCAGTGTCTGCATGCCCAGTTCCTTGCGCGCGAATTCCTGCAGTTCAGTCAGATCGCGTTCGGCATAGGGTTTGGCGCGTGCTGCCAGTTCACGCAGGAACTCCAGCACCTGCGCCGGTGTTTCCGCCATTTTCGCTTCCAGCGAATATTCAGCGTAATTGGCAAAGCCGAGCAGTTGCGCCATTTCACGGCGTAGCCTGACGATGTCGGCGATCAGCGGCGTATTGTCGAGTTTGGTGTCGCCGAACTCGGAAGCCCGCGTCACGTAAGCACGGTACAGGCTTTCGCGCAGCGCACGGTCGTCGGCATACTGGATGACCGGCATATAGGACGGTGCATGCAGCGAGAATTTCCAGCCTTCCTTGCCGTCGGCAACGGCGGCTTCGCGTGCAGCTTCCTTGGCGTCATCCGGCAGCCCGGCCAGCCCGGCTTCATCGGTGACGAAATGCGACCAGGCATTGGTGGCGTCGAGAAGATTGTCGCTGAAGCGCGAACCCAGCATCGACAGCTGGTCGCGGATCTCGGTGTAACGCGGGCGCTGGTCCGCACGCAGCTCGGCGCCGCCGAGACGGAAATCGCGCACTTCGTTGTCGACTATTTTTTTCTGTGCGGTGCTGAGACGGACGTACGCCGGGCTGGCACGCAGCGCCTTGAATTTGGCGTAAAGGCCTTCGTGCTGTCCGAGCTCGGTGTAGTACTGGGTGATTTTCGGTAGCGTCGCGTTGTAGGCTTCACGCAGTTCCGCACTGTTGACCACGGCGTTGAGATGGCCGACCTGACCCCAGGCGCGATGCAGACGTTCGTTGGCGTCTTCCAGCGGACCGACAAAGTTGTCCCATTCCGGCGCCGCCGGGTCGGCGGCAACGCGGGCAATCAGCTCGCGGTTTTCGTTGAGTAACTGTTCAACAGCCGGCGCAACATCGGCGGGTTTGAAATCGGAAAAGCGGGGCAGCCCCGAGAAATCGAGTAAAGGATTCATGAATGGTTTTCTGTTATCGACAGGGGGTGGCCGGTTCGACCACGGGAAACATGCTTAGTTTAACAGCAGGGCGCGGCTTCAGGCTGCGCCGTAAGATATAACTTATTGTTTTTAAAGTTATTTCTTTTCGAAAACCAGATTGCCGCTGACCAGAGTGTGGGTCACGCGGCCGCGCATTTCAAAACCGGAGAATGGCGTGTTCTTGCCCAGGCTGTACAGCGCCGAAGGCTCGACGCGCCAGTAGGCTTCGGGATCAAAAACGCAGACGTCCGCAGTCGCGCCTGTCGCGAGATGCCCTGCATCAATGCCGAGGATGGAAGCAGGTTTGGCGGTGATGCGGTCGATGGCGACGGAGAGTCCGAGCGACGATTCGGTTGCCCACTTCAGCGCCAGCGGCAGCAGCAGTTCAACACCGGTCGCGCCGGGTTCGGCTTCGGAGAAGGGCAGTTGTTTGGCGTCTTCGTCCACCGGGGTATGGTCGGAACACAGCGCATCGATGGTACCGTCGGCCAGTCCGGCGCGCAGCGCGTCGCGGTCACGCTGGCTACGCAGCGGCGGCGTCAGATTGCAGTTCGGATCAAAGTAGCCGATGTCCATTTCCGACAGGTGTGCGTGATGGATGCCGATGTCGCAGGTCACACGCAGGCCGCGGGCGCGGGCGTCGCGCACCATCGCGACCCCTTCCGCCGATGACAGCCGGGCGATATGGACGCGGGCGCCGGTTTCACGCGCGATGATCAGGATGGTCGACAGCGCGACGGTTTCCGCGGTCACCGGAATCGCCGGCAGGCCGAGGCGGGTTGAGACCTCGCCTTCATGCGCCACGCCGTGTTTTGCCAGTGCAGGGTCCTGCGCGCGCAGCCACACCGGGAAGTCGAAGGTCGCTGCGTACTGCAGCGCATGCATCAGCACTTGCGTGTCGGCGAGCGGCGCTTCGGCCTGCGAAAACGCGACGCAGCCGGCATCACGCAACTCAGCCATCTCGGTGAGATTGGTGCCCTTGAGTGCGGTGGTCAGTGCGCCGATCGGATAGACATGCGCCTGATTCAGATTCTTGGCGCTGAACTTGAGCATTTCCACCAGGCCCGGCTCGTCGAGCGGCGGGTCGGTGTCGGGAGGACAGGCCAGGCTGGTCACACCGCCGGCAATCGCCGCTTTCATTTCGGTTTCGAGCGTCGCGAGATATTCGAAGCCCGGTTCGCGCAGGCGTACCGCGAGATCAACAAGGCCGGGGCAGACCACGCGGCCGGTGGCGTCGATGACGCGATTGGCAGTGAATCCTGCCGGGGCGTCGCCGATCGCGACGATCTTGCCCGCAGCGACGAACACGTCGCATTTGGCGTCAACCCCGTTTTTCGGATCGATCAGGCGGCCGTTTTTGATATGGATTTTCATGGCGATCAGTTCCCGGCGAGGATGCTCATGACCGCCATGCGAATGGCGATGCCGAAGGTA
>CANHZX010000188.1 GCA_947465215.1 Betaproteobacteria bacterium
ACCGCACCGGTGCCGGTGGCATGATTGCCGCCGAACTGGGCGCTCGCGCCACGCCGGACGGTTACACGCTGCTGGTCGGCAGCCTCGCGGCGTTTGCGATCAATCCCAATCTGATGAGCAAGATCGCCTATGACCCGATCAAGAGTTTTGCGCCGGTCGGCATGTTTGCGACCTTGTCCTATGCCGTGGATGTGCATCCCTCGCTGCCGGTGCGTTCGATCAAGGAGCTGATCGCGCTGGCGCGCAGCAAGCCGGGGCAGATGAATTTCGGCACTGCGGGGCTGGGCTCATCGACGCAACTGGCGATTGAACAGTTCCTGCTCGCCGCCAACGTCAAAATGACCCACGTGCCGTACAAGGGCAACACGCCAGCAATGACCGCGCTGATGAGCGGTGAAGTGGCGATGGTGTTCGATCCGGTGCTGAGTTCGCTGCCGCTGGCCAAGTCCGGCCGCGTGCGCGTGCTGGCGGTGACGACGGCCAAACGTTCTGCGCTGCTGCCCGATGTGCCGACCGTCGATGAATCGGGGCTCAAGGGGTATTCGGCAGGCAACTGGTTCGGCATCTTCGCGCCGGCGGGCACGCCCTCTGCGGTGGTGGAGCGCCTGAACGGCGCGATCAACGCCGCGATGACCAGCGCGCAGATGAAAGACCGTCTGCTGAGTCAGGGCGCTGATCCGCTGTCCGGGACACCGCAGCAATTGGCGGATCTGGTGCGCAGCGAGCTCGATAAATACGGCAAGATCATCAAGATGGCGGGCATCAAGGTCGAATAAGTCCGCCGTTCACCGCACCACCGGTTTCCAGCAGCAGTTTTCCATTTTCCGAGGATTTTCATGAGTACCCGTAAACCGAACATCATCCTGATCACGTCCGACCAGCAGCGCGCCGACTGCAACGGCTTCGAGAATCCCGATCTGCTGACGCCGCATCTCGACCGGCTGGCGCGTGACGGTACGCGCTTCAATGCCTGCATGACGCCGAATCTGGTGTGCCAGCCGTCGCGGGCTTCGATTCTCACCGGCCTGCTGCCGCTGACGCATGGCGTGTGGGATAACGGCGTCGATCTCGACCCGCGTGTCGGTGAAGAGGGTTTTGCGGGAACGCTGGCGCGCAACGGCTACAAGACGGCATTCATCGGCAAGGCGCATTTCGCCACCAAGTCGACGTTTGCCGCCACCGGCACGCCGGAGTGCAACAAGAGCCAGGCTAAGTACGGTCCGGACTGGTATGGCCCTTATATGGGATTTGAGTATGCCGAGCTGACCGTGCTCGGCCACACGCATCGTACGCGCCCGATGGACCGTCCGCCGATGGGCCACTATGAGCGCTGGTTCCTCGGTCGCGGCAGGGATGAGGAAGGCTACAAGCTGTGGGCGCAATCCACACGCCCCGAAACCGGTGCGGCGCAGACCTGGAGTTCGGCGTTGCCGGTGGCCTGGCACAGCAGCACCTGGACGGCCGACCGCGCGATGGATCTGTTGTCGCATCACGATCAGGACAAGCCGCTGGCGATGTGGGTGTCGTTCCCCGATCCGCATCACCCCTTTGATTGTCCGGAGCCGTGGAGCCGTCTTTATGACCCGAAGAGTGTCAAGCTCCCCGCACACCGCACGATGGATCTGGAGCGGCGGCCGTGGTGGCACAAGGCGCAGCTTGAGGGCACGCCGCAACTGGCTGACCCGGAAATGCGCAAGTTCCGCGCCGAAGGTTCGCGCACGCCGGTGCAGACCGATGCCCAGCTTGCCGAGATGACGGCGAATTACTACGGCATGATTTCGCTGATTGACCACAACGTCGGCCGCATCCTCGACAAGATCCATGACCTCGGCATGGACGACAACACGCTGATCATCTACACCACCGACCACGGCGACATGCTTGGCAATCACGGCCTTTATCTGAAAGGCCCGACGCCCTATGAAGACCTGATGCGGGTGACGATGGTGGCGCGCGGGCCCGGTGTTGTGGCAGACCGTGTAGTGAAGGAGCCGGTATCGACGCTGGATCTCGCGGCGACCTTCTACGATGCTGCCGGTGTTTCCGCGCCTCATGAACTGCAGGGCCGCAGCCTGAAGCCCCTGCTCGAAGGCAAGGATGCGCCGCGCGATGCGGCGTGGATGGAGTGGCATGTGCACCCCTCGCGCTGCGGCGTCGCCCTGCAACTGCGCACGGTGCGCACGAAGAATTTCAAGTGCACCTTCGAGCTGGGTTCCGGTGCCGGCGAGATGTATGACCTGGTGAATGATCCGAAGGAAATGAACAATCTGTTCGATGATCCTGGTTATGCGAAGGTGCGCAAGGAGATGGAGGATCTGATGCGGGCGCGTCCCGGCAAGGTGCTGGACGAGCTCGCGGAGCCCATCGGCATGGCATAGCGTCAGCGGTATCTGCAGTAGTTCGTCAACGCAGGTTTCATCCGGAGGAGGCTGGCGATGCAAAAATGGATTGGCGGGATTCTGGTGTTGGTCGCGTGTTCGGCGGCGTGGGCGCAGCAATGGCCGACACGGCCGGTTCGCGTGCTGGTGGGTTTTGCGCCGGGCGGCACGGCGGATGTGTCGGCACGCATGACGGCTGACCTCGTCAGCAAGGAACTCGGTCAGCAGGTCATCGTCGATAACCGGCCGGGCGGTTCGGGCAGCGTGGCCATCGAGGCGATGATCCGCGGGCCGAAGGATGGTTACACCATCACCATCAATTCCGATTCCTCGTATTACCAGCCCCTGCTGATGCCATCGCTGGCTTATCGCGCGGAGAAGGACCTGCAGGCGATCACCATACTGACCAACCAGCCCATCGTCATTGCGGTGCATCCGGCGCCGGGCTGGAAATCAGTGACAGATCTGTTGAAGGCGGCGAAAGCGCAGCCCGGGCAGATCGCCTATGCGCTGTCCTCGGCGACCGGCACCCAGGCGGTCGCCGCGGGAATCTTTTTTCAGGGCGCGGGTGTGAAGATGGTCGGCATCCCGTACAAGGGCGGCGGTCAGGCGGTGGTGGATCTGGTCAGCGGCCATGTGCCGGTAGCGGTGCTGGGCACGGCGCCGCTGGTGCCGCAGGTGAAAGCAGGACGCGTGAAACTGCTCGCGGTAACCTCGGCGACGCGGTCGAAGGCGTTTCCCGACGTGCCCACGCTTGCCGAGCTGGGTTTCAAGTTCATGGACATCTCACAATGGTTCGGCGCGATGGCGCCGATGGGCACGCCGCCGGAGGTTGTGACCCGCCTGTCCGTCGCTTACAACAAGGCGCTCGCCGATCCGAAAACGGTGCAGCGCCTGTTTGATGCGGCGCTGGAGACGGTGGGCGGTACGCCGGAAGAGATGACAAAGCGCATGGCGGCGGAAACGGTGCTCTGGTCAAAAGCGGCGCGTGATGCAGGGCTGGGTAAATAGCCGTCACGCTGGCGGCCCGTTGACCGGGCCGATCGTGACTTGAAGCCGTTCAAAGCCAGAAGCCAGGCCGGCGCTCGCCGCCGTGTTCAGCCGCGGTAGTCGTTGCAGTCGGTGCTGTAGACGCTGAGCAGGTCTTTTTCAATGCCGGCGCGGCGCTCGGGGTCCTCATCGAGGTGCACACACAGGCAGTTGGCGCCGAATTTCATGAAGCGTTCGGGCAGCGGCTGTGCGTTGAAGGATTGCGCGAGGTCTTCAGTCTTGCCGATGTAAATCGCGTTGTGGCTGGGTCGCAGCTGCTTGGCCTTGTCGGCTTTGCGCTGGGTGATGAAATAGACGCCGCCAAGTGGTTTGAACTGCGTATCCAGCGACCAGATGTGGAAGGGATACTGCGAGCCAGACTTGCCGGTGAAGGTGATGGCGCCTTTTCTCATGGGATTCCTTAAGGTGTTGGAGTCAGCGTTGTTGTAATCAGCACTGTCTTAATCAGCGTTGTCGTAACAATCGCTGTCGAAATCAGCGGTGCAGTCAAAACCTTAACCGTCGATGACGCGTTGTGCGGCGTCGGCTTCATCAGCGGCGCGCTGCCATTCGGTGGCGGGCAGGGTGCCGGCGTCGTGGCTGTCCATCAGTGCCACCAGCAGCGCGAGGTGTTCCTTGTCGAAAGCCGAGACTTCGGCGCTGCGGAAGGACACCTGGCGTCCGATATAGGCGGCGAGGATGCGGGTGAGCAAGCGCGCCTGTGACATCGCGGGATTGTTGTGGATGGCCTTGAGCACGGCGTCCAGCGGGTTGGCGGGTGTCGCAGCCGTCACAAAACGTGCAACGTAACGCAGCTGTTCCTGGAACATGGCGAAGGACAGCCGTTCAACGGAGCTGCCGGCGCTGTCATCGATGGTCATGCTGTTGGTCATCGCGGCTCAGATATCGTAACGGCGCGACAGTTCGCTGCTGACATATAGCGCGGCGGTTGCTACCGCGATGGCCACGACCAGCGCAAACGGGCTGAAGCCGACGACGGGTTCTGTCACGCTGGATGTCAGCAGCGGTGCAACCGAATTGCCGCCCATGAATCCGCCGGCCGCGCAGATCAATACGGCAGGAATCAGGCCGCGGTCACGGTTCATGGATAAGAAGTGCAGTCCCGCCCAGCCAATAAGGCCGCCGGCGACCAACCAGATCATGATGTTCATGGCGTACTCCAGGTAGGAAACGCGCGCCGGAGGAGGGGGGGGCTTGCCCGTGCAGGTGCACGCCGGCGGTGGAAGGCAGTCCGGTCCAGTATGGGGCTTGGGTGGGGGTTTGTCGCAGATATCCCCGGCGTCAGGCGCGGGGTGGCGAGGCGTGTGACGCCTCGCCTAAAAAAACAACAAAAACAAATAGATAGTGAGTATTTCGCGTCAGTCTGCGGTAATGCCTGCGGCTTTGACGACCTGGCCCCACTTCATCATTTCCGTTTTCAGGTGCGCGCCGAATTCTTCCGGCGTGCTGCCCACGGCTTCGGAGCCGTCGGCGGCGAGGCGTTCACTGGCCGCTGGGGAGCGCAGGATGGCGACGATTTCGGTGTTGAGGCGGCTGATGATGGGCGCCGGTGTTTTGGCGGGGGCGACGATGCCGTACCAGCCGCGCACGTTGTAACCGCTGAATCCGGATTCAGCGACGGTGGGGATTTCGGGGGCGATCGCGATGCGTTTGCCCGATGACACCGCCAGCGCACGCAGCTTGCCGGCGTTGACCTGCGGCATGCCCGAGACCACCGTGGAATAGAGCAGCGTGACGTGGCCGCCGATGATGTCGCTCATTGCCGGCACGATGCCTTTGTACGGGACGTGAACCATCTTGACCTTGCCCATGGTGTTCAACTGCTCGAAGCCGAGATGGCCCAGCGTGCCGGCGCCCGATGAGGCGTAATTGACCTGGCCCGGATGGGCGCGGGCGAGGGCAATGAGTTCCTTGACGTTTTTGGCGGGCAGCGAGGGGTGCGCGAGCATCACATAGGGCTGCGCGGTGGCGAGCGTGACCGGTGCGAAATCGGCAATGCTGTCGTAGGGCATGGATTTGCGCAGACTCGGGTTTACCGAGTGTGTCGCGCTGATGATCAGCATGGTGTAACCGTCGGGCGGCGATTTGACCATCAGCTCGGCGCCGATCACGCCGCCGGCGCCGGCGCGGTTTTCATGAATGACGGGCTGGCCGAATTTTTCGGAGAGGCGCTGGCCGATCATGCGCGCGACGGTGTCGGTGGCGGAGCCGGCTGACTGCGGGATGATGAAACGGATTGCGCGGGTCGGGTAGTTCTGCGCCTGGGTCGCGGTACAGGCGG
>CANHZX010000189.1 GCA_947465215.1 Betaproteobacteria bacterium
GTCGTCGAAGTGTTGCTGATGACTGTGGTGCTGATCGCTGGAGCTGTCGGCATTTTCATTTACGGCATCGACCTGCCGTTCCCGCTGTTCTGGTGGAGATAACATGGACGCTGACATCATCTCGAATTTGGCGCTGGGCTTTTCGACAGCCGTTTCGCCAATCAATCTGTTTTACTGCTTCATCGGCGTACTTGTTGGCACGCTGATCGGCGTCCTTCCCGGCATCGGTCCGGTTGCTGCAGTGGCGATGCTGTTGCCGCTGACGTTCAACTTGGATGCGGTCGGCGCGATCATCATGCTGTCCGGTATCTACTACGGCACGCAGTATGGTGGGTCGACAACGGCCATTCTGGTGAATCTGCCTGGCGAATCGGCCTCGGTAGTGACCTGTATGGACGGATACGCCATGGCGCGTAACGGTCGTGCAGGCCCCGCCCTGGCCATTGCGGCGATCGGTTCGTTCTTTGCCGGAACTGTCGGCACGATCCTGGTTGCGCTGCTTGGACCGCCCCTTGCTGAAATCGCGCTGAAGTTCGGTGCTCCCGAATACTTCTCGCTGATGGTCATGGCGCTGATTGCTGCTGCAGTGCTGGCCCATGGCTCGATGCTGAAAACGATTTGCATGATCGTACTTGGTCTGCTCGTCGGTATCGTCGGCACGGACGTCAACTCCGGCATGTCGCGCTTTACCTTCGGTGCATCGGGGCTGGCTGACGGCCTGAGCTTTGTGGTGGTTGCGATGGGTCTGTTCGGTTTTGCCGAGATTCTGTGCAATCTGCAGGACAAGGCTGATACCGCAAGCCGTGACATTCTGAACCAGAAGATCACCGGCCTGATGCCGACTGCTACCGACATGAAAGCTGCTTTCGGAGCGATTGTTCGCGGCACGGCAGTCGGCGCGTTCTTCGGCACGCTGCCTGGCGGCGGACCGACGATCAGTGCCTTCTCGGCTTATGCGGTCGAGAAGAAACTGGCCAAGGATCCGTCGCGTTTCGGCAAGGGTGCTATTGAAGGTGTTGCTGCTCCGGAATCGGCGAATAATGCCGCGGTGCAGTGCGCATTCATCACCACGCTGACCCTGGGTATTCCCCACGGTGCAACGATGGCGCTGCTGCTTGGTGCGCTGACGATTCAGGGTATTGCTCCCGGCCCGCAGGTCATGACCCAGCGTCCCGACCTGTTCTGGGGCCTGATCGCGAGTATGTGGATCGGTAACGCCATGCTGGTGATCCTTAACCTGCCGCTGGTTGGTCTGTGGATCAAATTGCTCAAGGTTCCTTACCGTTTCCTGTTCCCGGCGATCATGGTGTTCATGGCCATCGGTGTTTACAGCGTGAACAATCTGGATCTTGATATCTACATGACCATCCTGTTCGGCGTGCTGGGTTATATCTTCATCAAGCTGAAGTGCGAACCGGCACCGCTGATCCTGGCATTCGTGCTCGGACCGCTGATGGAAGAAAACCTGCGTCGCGCACTGCTGATTTCACGTGGTGATCCGACGGTGTTCATTACGCGCCCGATCAGCGCTGCGTTCCTGGTTGCGACTGCATTGCTGTTGGCGTTCATGATCGTTCCTTCGTTCCGCAAGAAACGTGAGGAAGCTGTAGCTGACTCGGAAGCGCTGTAACCGGTCAGTTCCAGAAGGTATTGGTTGTGAGATAGTTAAAGCACGCGGCATCTTGCCGCGTGCTTTTTTTTGAGGAGAAGAAAAATGCAAACCAAATATAAAATGAAAGCAATCGTTGCTGGTCTCGTTGCTGCTGCGGTTCTTTTCGCGCCGATGACTTCTGTGGCGCAGAGTTATCCGACCAAGCCGATCCGGCTGGTTGTGGCGTTCCCGGCGGGCGGTTCGACGGACATCATCGCGCGACTGGTTGCGCAGCGGTTGGGCGAGAAGCTGGGCCAGCAGGTCATCGTCGACAATCGTGGCGGTGCCGGCGGCACCATCGGCACCGAAATCGCTGCGCGTGCGGCCCCGGATGGACATACCCTGACCATGGGCACGACGAGTACTCACGTCATTGCGCCTGCTGCATATGCCAAGGTCAACTATGACCCGGTCAAGGATTTTGATCCGATCACTCTGGTGGCTTCGACCCCGTACCTGCTGGTGCTGCACCCGGGCGTCAAGGCAAACAATCTGAAGGAATTCATTGCGCTGGCAAAATCGCAGCCGGGCAAGCTGAACTATGCTTCAGCCGGTACCGGCTCGACGACTCAGTTGGCGATGGAAATGCTCAACCGAGCCGCCGGTATTGATGTGGTGCATGTGCCTTACAACGGCAACGGCCCCGCAGGCGCGGCAACCCTAGGCGGTCAGGTGCAGGCCTTGTTCGGCAGCATGCCGGCGGTTCTGCCGCATGCGCAGGCCGGTCGCCTGCGTGCGATCGCAGTCGGAACCTCGCAGCGTTCGCCGGCAATGCCCAATGTGCCGACGGTCGCCGAGTCCGGTTTCCCGGGATTTGAGGTTTCGCTGTGGCTGGGCTTTTTTGCACCCAAGGGCACGCCGAAGCCGATCCTGACGCGTCTTCAGAAGGAACTGACCGACATCGCCAGCAATCCTGAGATGAAGGCGCAGTTTGAGAAAAACGGTGCCAGTGCGGTGACCAACACGCCTGCGGAAATGAATACGCTGATGAAAACCGAGCTGGAGAAATACGGCAAGGTGGTCAAGGCTGCAGGTATCTCGTTGAAATAAACCCTCAGCCCGATGAACGACGCCGCTTGCGGGCAACCGCACGCGGCGTTTTTTATTGGTCGTGCCTGTCGATATGCGATAGGTAGCCGCTGACCAGCAGGATGCCGGCGCTGGCCCAGAATACCGAGGCAATGCCGAGCAGTGCGCCGATTGAGCCAGCAGCGAGCGGGACGGCGATATGGGTGATGTTGTTGATCGTCAACCGCAGGCCGGTAACTTCTCCGGAGCGGCCTTCCGGGGAGCGGTTATAGGTCAGATTCAGGGTCAGCGGCTGGCTGACGCCGAGAGTCAGGCCGATGCCGAAAGACAACGCCAGCAGCGCCGGCACGAAGGTAATGAAGGTGAAAGGCAGGAACAGCAGCGCGGCAAGGCACATCGCTGCCGCAAGCACGGTTTCGACACTGAAACGTTTTGTCAGCACTGGCAGCGCGACACGGACAATGAAACTGGCGGCCGCAAAAGCACCAAGGATGGTGCCGATGGTGGAAGCGGAGAGGCCGATTGAATGGCCGTATATCGGGACGTAGAAGGTATACAGATCCCAGCCGGTGGTGACCAGGCCGCTGACGATGATCATCCGGCGCAGCGACGGCAGCCGCATCAGGTCAAAAGCACTGCTCGACGTGGGTTCGCTGCGTGCGCCATGGGCACCCAGCTGGCGGGACACAGCGAGCGCCAGTATCGGCGCCAGAGTCATTACCGCAAAGGCAATGTAGGCGGCGCCGAAACCATGGCGGTCGATCATGATGCCGGCGAGTACCGGTCCGATCATGTGGCCGCTGGAATAGCCCAGGCTCATTGTCGAGAAGTTTTTTGTACGTTCGTCGGCGCTGCCCAGCGTGCCAGCCAGATTCTGTGCGGCGACATTAAAAAAGACGAAACCGATGCCGATCAGCGGTGCTGAAATGAACAGCGCCGGCAGCGTGGGCGAGACCGCCGGAATAATCAGGCCGCAGCCGAAAGCGATGGCGCCGCCGAGCATGGGCCGGCGTGAGCCGTGGCGGTCGGAGATGCGTCCGACCACCAGCGCGAAGGCCAACTGGAATATCGAATACGCGGCGATCAGCACACCGATCAGCATCGGACCGGCGCCGAGGTTCAGCGCGAGCAGGGAAGCGACCACCCGGCTGCCCATGTGGCCGCCTTGCATGGCCAGCGTGAGCAGGGTGATTAAGGTGATCGGTTTCAAAGCGGTGTTCGCCAAAAAGACAGGGGCACGGCGGTTGGTTGCGGCAACCGCACCCCGTGGTGATGAAGCGGTATCAGCTGGCGTAACCCGGCGATTCCCGATCCAGCTTGCGCATCAGGGCCGCCCACATCAGTTTGCCGCCGGCGCCGCGTCCGCCGGGACCGTAGATGAACTGTCCCTGATCCACCGTATGTTTCACCACTTCGTCCGGCAGCAGATTCAATGCGGCGCCACCGGTCATTGCGGTGATCTGCATTTTGCAGGCCCGCTCAAGCCGGTACATACGCGCGAACATTTCGCCGATGCTGGTGCCTACACTGAGTGTGCCGTGATTGCGCAGGATCAGCATGCCGCCGTCACCGAGATCCTTGACCAGACGTTCGCGTTCATTGTGGTCTTCGGCGACCCCCTCGAAATCGTGGTAGCGGACCTGGGAGAGTGCCGTCAGCGCCATTTGCGTCAACGGCAGCAGGCCGTCTTTCTGTGAGGCTACCGCAACACCATATTGCGTATGGCAATGCATGACGGCGTCGGCGCCGGGGCAGTTCATGTGGATTGCGCTGTGGATGGTGAAGCCCGCCGAGTTCACTTCATAGGGGGATTCCGACAGTTTGGCGCCCTCGATATCACACTTGATCAGATCCGAGGCGGTCATTTCCTCAAACAGCAGACCATAAGGGTTAATCAGGAACTGGTCGTGCGTGCCCGGAACGCGACAGGAGATATGGGTGCCCAGCATGTCGGTCCAGCCCATCAGTGCGGTCAGACGGTAGGCGGCTGCCAGTTCAACGCGTGCACGCCATTCTTCAGGGCCGATGCCGCGTGCTGCGCGCGCCGCCGTGCGGGAGCCGGCGTTGCGATGTTTGGCGGGGTTCGATGCGGCTCGTCGTGTCATATCGTGGATTCCTGTGCCGGTGGCATTAAACAGTCCCTTCCGGACCGTGCCGGCAGACTGCATTTTGTGAATGACAGTAGAATACTCCAGTCCGTGATAATAATTTCATCGGCGACTGTCCTTGATTCGACAGCTTCAGTCGATTAATCCGTATCGTGAACTTCGTATGAATCTGAGCGACGCCTACAATATTGATGATCTTCGCCGGTTGGCGCAGCACCGCCTGCCTAAGGTGGCTTGGGATTATCTGGAGCGCGGCGCCGAGGATGACCTCACGATGAAGGCGAATCGTAAGTCGCTGGAGCGCATTGCATTTCGCCCGCGCACGCTGGTCGATGTTTCAAGCCGCTCGCTGCAGCACAGCCTTTTCGGCAATACCTATACGGCACCCTTCGGCATTGCTCCCACGGGAGCGGCCGGACTGTATTGTCATGATGCCGATGTTGCTCTGGCACGTGCCGCTGCATCGGCCGGTGTTCCGTTTGTGCTGTCGACGGCATCGTTTGTGGCGATGGAACGTGTGGCACGGGAGGCGGCCGGTCATAAATGGTTTCAGCTGTACATGTCCAAAGACCGGGCGGCTGCCGAACGACTGGTCAAGCGCGCACTCGCGGCCGGATTCGAAGCGCTGGTGGTAACCACCGATGTGCCGGTCGGGGCGAATCGTGAATACAACCTGCGTAACGGATTTGCCATTCCCTTCCGTATCAATGCCCGCAATGTTGTGGATGGAGTGATGCATCCGCGCTGGTTGACCCAGGTGTTCCTGAAGACATTGTTGAGCGACGGCATCCCCCGCTTCCGCAATGTCGACAGCGAGGAGGGCGGGCGTATCGTAGCCAAGGATCTGTCGGCATTCCGCGCGCGCCGCGATGCGCTGGACTGGAGCGACA
>CANHZX010000190.1 GCA_947465215.1 Betaproteobacteria bacterium
CCTGCGAGTTTGCCGAATACTGCACCGGAGACCAGGCCGGTGCCGCTCGGGTAGTTGAAGTAGAACAGACCGCCGACCATTTCGCCGGCGCAATACAGGCCCGGAATCGGCAGCTGGTTCGAATCCACGACCTGACCGGATTCCTCGTCGACGCGCAGGCCGCCGAAGGCGCAGGTGACGCCGCAGGTGGTGGCGTAGGCGTCGTAGGGCGGGGCGTCGAGCGCCTGTGCCCAGTTCGATTTCGGCGGCTCGATGCCGACCGTGCCCTTGCCGTCCTTGATTACGTGATTGAACGGCACATCTTTTTGCACTGCGGCGTTGTACTCGTTCACAGTCTTCAGGAACTGTTCGGGATTGACGCCTTCCAGCTTGGTCGCGAGTTCTTCCAGCGTATTGGCGCTGACCTTGGTCATGTACTTGATGCGGTATTCCGAACGCAGCAGCTTGGTGACTTTGGAGTCGAACACCTGCCACGCAAACTGGCCCGGCTGCTTCAGTACTTCGCCGCCGTACTTGGCGTAGGTGAACGAGTGGAAGTCATAACCTTCATCGACGAAACGTTTGCCTTCCGAGTTGATCAGCAGGCCGAAGATGTAGCTGTGTTTCTGGAACTGGTCGCCGACGCTGACGTCGCCGAATTCCGGCGCGTAACGGTCCCAGCCGGTGGCATGGCAGCCCGACCAGTTACCGTAGGGCGCGGCGCCGATGTCGAGCGCCATTTTCAGGCCGTCGCCGACGTTGAAGCGCGTGCCGCGCACCTTTGCCAGTTCCCAACCCGGGCCGAGGTAACGTGCGCGCATTTCAGGGTTGGCTTCGAAGCCGCCGCAGGCCAGAACAACCGCCTTGGCTTTCATCTCAAAGGATTTGCCCTTCTGCCGCACCTGCACACCGCTGACCGTGGCGCCGTCATACAGAAGCTTGATTGCGCGGGTTTCGAAATGCACCGGGATGCCGGCTTTTTTGACGGCCTTGTTCAGATATTCGACGAGTCCTGCGCCGCCGCCGTGGGCTTCGATCGGCATGTTGCCAAAGAATTTGCGCTTGCCGTCGACCACTGCCGACTGACGGCCCCAGTTTGGCACGAATTTCACGCCCTTTTCGCGCAGCCAGATCATCGTCGGCAGGCTCTCGTTGACCAGATACTCCGACAGATCGGGATCGGTGCGGTAGGCGGTGAGCTGGTGGATCTTGTCGAGGAATTCCTCGCGCGTGTTGGTGCCGAAATCGGTCTCTGCGATTTCCTGTTCGGTGATTTCCGTGATTTTCAGCAGGTCTTCCACGGTTTCAAAGGCGAAGCGCATCACGCCGCCGGCGAAACGGCTGTTGCCGCCACCTTCGTCTTCGGATGCGGCTTCGAGAATGGCGACTTTGGCGCCCTGGTCATGGGCCGACAGGGCGGCGCACATGGCGGCGTTGCCCTTGCCGACGACGATCACATCAAATTCGGACATTTTTGAGGCCTTTCGGTGTGCAGGTTTGGAACAGTGCGCAATTATCCTTCCCTCACACTCTTGAGTAAAATGAGATTATTGCAACAATTGTTCGCGTTTTTACATTAATCAGGCGGTCACAAGCCGGTGAGCAACCTTTATGAATATTGATACCCACGGTTTGCAGGCGTTTGCCCGCATTGCGGAACTCGGCAGCTTCCACCAAGCGGCGACGGCGCTGCATCTGTCGCAGTCGGCGCTGTCACGGCGTATCAGCCGGCTGGAGGAGGAACTCGGTGTACGCCTGCTCGACCGCACTACGCGCAAGGTGCGCCTGACCGCCGTCGGCCGCGACTTCCTGCCGCAGGCGCGGCGGCTGATCGAGGAGCTGGAAAATTCGCTGGCCGGGCTGCGCGACATGGCCAAACGTGGCGCGGGACAGGTCACCGTGGCCTGCGTGCCGACAGCAGCGATGCACATGCTGCCGCCGGTGATCCGCGATTACAGCGAGAAACATCCCGACAACCGCATCCGCATCCTGGATGTGCATGCCAACGAGGTGCTGCAGGCCGTACTCGGCGGCGAGGCGGAGTTTGGTCTGACGCTGTCCGGCGTCGATGTGCCGGAGCTGGAGGTCGAAGCGCTGTTCGAGGACCCGTTCGTGCTGGCCTGTCACCGTGACCATGTGCTGGCGAAAAAGAAAACCGTGAAGTGGTCCGATCTGGAGCAGCACCGAGTGATCACCGTTGGCCGCATGAGCGGCAACCGCGCGCTGCTCGACTTCGGTTTGCCCGGTAATCTGCCGCAGCAGCGCTGGACCTATGAGGTGCAGCACTCGTTCTGGACGGGACTCGGCATGGTCGAGGCCGGCATCGGCGTGATTGCGGTACCGGCGCTGGCGCTGTCCGGGAGGCGAAATCCGCAGCTGGTCTGCCGGCCACTGCTGGAGCCGCGGCTGACGCGCACGGTGGCGGTAATCCGGCGCCGTGGCGTCACTTTATCCCCGGCGACTCAGGAGTTTCTGGCAATGCTGAAAAAACGGTGGGGACAAACGTCGAAGAGGGATGCGCGTCTGCGCGCTTAGCTGCGGCAGCAGCCTCTGTTGCGAGGTTCAGCTTGCCGCTGAAGAAGGCCGCTGTTAGTCTCAAATGCAAGAATAAAACGCCACATAATCATCATAAATAAAAATATCAGACGGTTAGTATCGGAGGAGTGAAATGACGGCATCAAGAACCAGCAAAAAAATGATGAGCTTTGTTCTGGGGGCGGGAATGTTCATCGCGCTGTCGCATGTTGCCCTTGCGCAGCAGGCGGCCTATCCCTCGAGACCCATCCGCCTCATCGCCTCGCAGTCCCCCGGAGGCGGTATTGATACCGTTGCGCGCATTGTTGCGACCAAGCTGGGTGAGGCCATTGGTCAGAACGTGATGGTCGACAACCGTGCCGGCGCCAACGGTTCACTCGCCGGTGAACTCACCGCCAAATCGCCACCAGACGGTTACACGATGATGCTCGGTGCCGTGGGTAATCTCGCGGTCAACGGCTTTTTCACCAAAAACATGACCTATGATCCGCTGAAGGATCTGGCGCCAGTGACGCCGGCGGTGACCAGCGGCAACATTCTGGTGGTACATCCGTCTGTGCCGGCGAAATCGCTGAAGGAATTGCTGGCGCTGGCGCGGGCCCGGCCTGGCGAGCTGGCATATGGTTCCTCCGGCGTCGGCGGCTCTGGGCATCTGGCCACGGGCCTGCTGCAGTCGATGGCCAAGATCAAGCTGCTGCATGTGCCGTACAAAGGCAACGGTCCGGCAATCGTCAATCTGATGTCCGGCGAGGTGCAGATGGCTTTTGCATCTCCGGCCAGCGTTGCAGCCAATATCCAGGCAGGACGATTGCGCGCGCTGGCCGTGGGAACCGGCACCCGCTCCAAGCAGTTTCCGCAGATACCGACGATTGCCGAAGCGGGCGTGCCGGGCTATGAATCGAAAAGCTGGTACGGTTTTGTCGTTGCGGCGAAAACACCGCCTGCAATCATCACGCGGCTGAACAAGGAAATCGTTCAGGTGCTTAGCCGTCCTGAGGTGGTGGAGTCGATGCTGACTCAGGGTGAAGTCTGGACCAGTAGCCCAGAGGCGTTTGCTGCCTTCATCAAGGTCGAGCATGACAAATGGGGTCGCGTGATCCGCGAGCAGGGCATCACCGCAAATTGATCGGGTTTCAGTCATGTTGATCGTTGATTCACAAGTGCATATCTGGGCTGCGAATACGCCGGAGCGTCCCTGGGCGCCCAATGCCAAGCCGCACCGGCCGCAACCTTTCGGCAAAAACGAACTGCTGCAGGAGATGAAGGCCGCGGGCGTTGACCGCGTGGTCATCGTTCCGCCGAGCCTGGACCGCACGCGCAATGATCTCGCGCTGGATGCCGCGCAATCGCATCCCGATTGCTTCGCCGTGATGGGCAAGATCAATCCGGCCTTGCCAGCCTCGCGGGGGCAGATGGCGGACTGGCGCCGCCAGCCAGGCATGCTCGGGCTGCGTTTCAATTTCAAGAAGAATATGGAGCGGCTGGCCAACCCGGATTACATGGGCTGGTTGTGGGCAGAGGCCGAAGCGGCAAGGGTGCCGGTTTACATCGGCGTGGATCAGCTGGCTGTCAGCTTGGTGGATGCGGTGGCCGAACGGCACCCACAACTGCGCATCATCCTCGACCACATGGCGCTGGCCAGCGGCTCCAAGGATGATGAAGCCTTTCGTGATATTGAAATGCTGCTCGCCATTGCGAAGCGGCCCAATGTGGGTGTGAAGGTCAGCGCGTTGCCCGGCTATTCAACCGAGCACTATCCCTACCGCAACCTGCATGGCTATGTGAAGCGCGTCTATGATGCCTTCGGCCCCGCGCGCCTGTTCTGGGGCAGCGATCTGACCAGGCTCAAATGCAGCTACCGCCAGTGCGTGACGGTGTTTACCGAAGAAATGTCCTGGCTCACGGCCGATGATCTGGAACTGATCATGGGCCGTGCGCTGTGCGAGTGGCTCGACTGGCCGGCCTGAGGCTCTGCGTCCGCTGTCGGTTATACCCGCGGACGGAGTGAACTGCCGGCGTCGATGGTGACTACGGTGCCGCTGATATAAGAGGCGCGGTTTGACGCCAGGAAAGTCGCCAGATCCGAGACTTCCGAAGGGCGTCCCGCACGGCCGAAAGGCAGCGAGACGACCACCTTGGCCTGCAGTTCGGGCCAGCGTGACTCATCGCCGAATTCCTTCAGTGCCTGTTCCTTGAAATGCCCGACCTGACGTTCGGTTTCGATGCGCCCAGGATTGATGCCGACGACTCGAATGCCGTGATCGACGCTTTCGGATCCGAGGGCACGGGTGAATGCCATCAGTCCGGCATTGCCGGTGGTGCCGGTGATGTAGTTGGCGCGATGGCGTTCGCCGGCGACGCCGATGATGTTGACGATGACGCCGGATTTGCGTTCGCGCATGGCCTTGTAGAGTTCGCGCGTCAGGTTGATGAAGCCGAAGACCTTCAGGTCCCAGGCCTGGCGCCAGCGATCATCGGTGATATCCAGCAGGTCGCCACCGGGAATTGCGCCGGCATTGTTCACCAGGATGTCGACGTCGGCGCAGGATTTGCCGAGAGCGATGACGTTTTCGGTTTTGCTCAGGTCGATCGCATGGATGAAGACTTCTGTCTTGTATTGCTTGCGGATGGATTCAGCGGCTGATTTCAGCGCGGATTCGTTGCGCGCCGCGAGGTGGACAATCGCGCCTTCCGACGCGAAACCCTGCGCACAGGCCAGGCCGAGGCCCTTGGAGGCGCCGGTAATCAAGACTTTTTTGCCGCGAAGTTCCAGATCCAAAATGTTCCCCTGAGTGTTGCTGTGTTGTTTGTTGAGCTGGTTTAAGCCGCAACGCGTTGCGGTCCGCCTTTGCCGGCAGCCAGGGCGGCAATCTCGCGGACGTCCTTCGCATTCTCGAAATCCTGGATGGCCGCATACAGCCGCGCGACATTGTCGGTGGACAGTGCGCGTGCGGCGCAGTTGTCGAACTTGGCCTTGAGCATGTCCGCCGGCAGCGGCTTGTCGACGCTGCGGCCCAGCGCCTGGTCGGTCTTGGTGCTGACCACGCGACCGTCGGTCAGCGTGACTTTGACTTCAGCGCCGAAATGATTGTCGGCGGGGAACTGTTCCGTGGTGTACGTCGCAACGTTTATTTTTGGCAGGATGGCGC
>CANHZX010000191.1 GCA_947465215.1 Betaproteobacteria bacterium
CGATCCGGGCGACCTCATCAAAACACTCCAGCGCACGGGCGGTGACCGGTAGCTCGTCATAACCCAGCGAACGGGCTTCCTCGATCATGGTCGCCATGTCTTTGCGGATGGAGTCGATATTGAAGGTGGTGCTGGCCGGCGGCTTGCCGTGCATGGCGTCGGCAAGCATGCCGCCGCGGGTTTTGAGGACATTGGGGCCGCCGGAGGTATCGGAAAAAATGCTGACCAGACGTGCCGGTTCCAGACCCAGCGGCTGGCACAGCGCCAGTGCCTCGCCCACGGCTTGCCAATAGACCAGCAGCGGCAGGTTGATCGCGAGTTTCAGGCTAGCGCCGGAACCGACCGGCCCGACATGTTCAATACGCCGGCAGAGCTGTTCCAGCACCGGCTGCACCCGGGCCAGATCGGCAGCATCGCCACCGACAAAGGCCAGCAGCTTACCGTCCCGCGCCGGGCCGGTGGTGCCGCCGACGGGACAGTCGATCAGCGCTGCCCCTTTGGCACGTACACGTTCAGCAAGGGCGCGCTCGGTTTCCGGGCGAACGGTGCTCATTTCGACAAACAGCTTGCCCTCGATCCGCCCCGCGAGCAGGCCGTCGGCACCGTCAAACGTGGCGGCAATGGCCTGGGCGTCGGTCAGGATCGTCAGAATGACGTCAGCAGCCGATGCCAGTTGGGCGGGGGTATCGACGACTTTGGCGCCATGAACGGCCAGGGCTTCGGCCTTGGCAGGGGTGCGGTTCCAGACCGTGACCTCGTGGCCGTGTTTGAGCAGCCGTTCCGCGATGGCCGCGCCCATTCTGCCGATACCTGCTACGCCGACTTTCATGCCCTTGCTCCGGTGGTATGCGAGGCGTGCATGCTAACCAAAGCGCGGCCCCCCGGCCAGCCGTTCAGGCGCTGGTTTCAAGCTATAGGACGGGGCGGATGTTTTTGCTATAATTCGCGCCTTTCAACGCGGCCGTAGCTCATCTGGATAGAGTACTTGGCTACGAACCAAGGGGTAGGGGGTTCGAATCCCTCCGGCCGCGCCAGCTTGAAAAATAAAGGCCACCTTCGGGTGGCCTTTATTTTTTGTGATGTTTGTTTTGCCTTTTGCGGCGGCTTTCGACTGATTGGATCGGTTCCAGCCAGCGACTGGCACATGACCGGTTCGGCAGCCTGATCGGTCAGAGTAGCCCCGTTTTTAATCATCAATCGAGGGAATGGTTTCGCTGTGGCATCAATCGGTATTGATTTCGGCACCTCCAATTGCACGGCTTTTCTGTCACACGCAGGACAAGTAACCCCCATCCCCCTCGATGAGGGGCGGCTGGCCATGCCCTCGGTGGTCTTCACGGCAAGGCGTGAAGTGGCCTTGCGGCAGGTGGAGCAGTTGCGGGGGAATGCACCGCAAGGGGCATCAACACAGAGCGACCGGGATTTCTCGTTCTTCTCGATGATGACCGATGGCAATGCCATCATTTTCGGCAATCCGGCACTGCGCACGTATTTTGAAGACCCCCTCGGTGGTGTACTCGTGCGATCTCCCAAGTCCTTCCTGGGCAGTGATATTCATGCCGACCATCTCGCCCGCTTCGAGGAGATCGTCTCCGGCATGCTTCAGCACATCAAAGCCATGGCGGAGCGCATTCATGGCGGCGCAGTCACCCGGGCGGTGATCGGCCGCCCCGTGCGTTACCACGGCACCCGGGGGGAGGAAGGTAATAACCAGGCAATGGAAGTCATGGCGCGAGCGGCTGCGCGGGCGGGTTTTGACGATTTCTGCTTCGAGCTGGAGCCGGTTGCCGCGGCCTACGAATACGAGACCGCCATCACCAGCGAACAAAAGTTACTTGTTGTGGACGTGGGAGGTGGTACCACGGACTGTGTGGTCATGCGGGTCAACCCCGCGCTTGCCGGCAAAGCGGACCGGCTTTCAGACATTCTCGGTGTGTCGGGTGACCGCATCGGCGGCAATGATTTTGACGAAGCGCTGGCCTGGGCTTCGGTGATGCCGCTTTTCGGCAAAAACACCGTGACCAAAGACGGGCGGCCGCAGCCGCACTCCCTGGTTCATGACGCCATGTCGATCCGCAACCTGCCTGCGCAGACCCGCTTTGCGCGTTCGGCCGAAGCGATCGAAGAGTGCATGCAGCAGTCTGCCACGCCGGAAAAATGGGCGCGACTGTTGAAGCTCAACCAGCAGCATCTGCAGTATCGGGTGGTTCATAGTGTTGAGCGCGCCAAGATGGATTTGAGCTTGGCACCGCAAAGCCCCGTCGATTTGGGATACGTTGAGAGCGATTTGTCTGCCACTGTCGAGCGGGAAGGCTTGGCGGAGGCCACCGAGCGTTTGGTGTCCAAGGTACGCAGTCTGGCCGGCGAGGCCATCCAGGCCTCGCAAACCCGGCCGGATGTCGTTTTTCTGACAGGCGGCATGGCGCAATCCCCTCTGATCAAAGAGGCTGTTTCCGGTTTAATTGATGCGACGGTCCCCCTGCGTTCCGGAGACATGCTGGGCAGTGTGGGGCGGGGGCTGGGGCTCAGTGCGGGTCGGCGTTTTGTGTGATCTATAAATAGCCGTCGCACAGGGCTAACCGAGGCGGACCTTAATTTTTCTTAATATTAAGAGCGGCAGCTTGTGTGAAAATTTAGGGTTATTCATAGACGCGTAAAAAATAAGAATTTCCTTTTATTTTTATTGGTTTACGCGCAGTCTTCAATTGGCGGCTCCTGTGTTCACCGTCCATTTGCCACCCTCCGGAAGCTTCCGGATTCCAAAAAGTCATTAATCAATGAAATCCGCGACCCGATTCAAATTCTTCTCATTTTTGCTGCTTCTGGTTTTGTCGATCGGCAGGGTTGAGGCCAACCATGAACTGCTGATTTATAGCGGGATCACCATGGTGCGGCCGATTGCCGAACTGGCGGCCCGTTTCGAAACCAAGGAAAAGATCAAGATCCAAATCATTCAGGGCGGGTCGGAAGATATTTATCAAAGTGCCCGCAAATCGCGGCTCGGAGACATCTATTTTCCCGGCGAGCCGTCGTACCGGGAGAAATACCTGAGCGAGGGACTACTCGGCTATCACCGGCTGGTGGGCTTCAATCAGATTGCTTTGTTCGTACAAAAGGGCAATCCGAAGAAGGTGCAGCCCAAATTGACCGAGTTGCTGCGCAAGGATATTGCTGTGCTCATCGGAAACACCGACAGCGGCAGCATCGGACTCGAGACCAAGCAGACGCTGGAACGGTTCAAGCTCTACGACAAGGTGGTGACGAACGCTGCGTTCATGATGCCGGATTCGCGCGCCATCAATGCGAGCCTGAAGAAAGGGGAGGCTGATCTGGCGCTCAACTGGCGGGCAACAGCCTTTTTTCCCGACAACAAACCGTTTGTCGATATCGTTGATCTGGATCCATCCATTGCGGAACCCCAGGCGCTGCTGCTGATCCAGCTGACTTTCTCCAAGCAACCCGAGCTGGCGCGCAAATTCATCGATTACGTCGCCTCTCCTGAAGGCCAACTGGTGTTCCGGAATTACGGTTTTGTCGACGCCGAGGGCAAGCGCTAACCGTTTATGCCGATCTCCCCGCTGATTGCAAAGAACAGACGACTCTCAGCGTTCCTGCTGGGTTTATTTCTGGTCTGCTTTCTGTCGATTGCCGCCATCGGCCTGATTTTTGAGGAGATCAGTGAGGATCTGGCGAAGCAACTGAATAACCAGCGGGTCAGGCTCAGTGTCAGTGAGCAAATCGTCTCGAATATCCTCAAGATCGAGAGCCTTCTGTTCCAGATGGCGCCCGCCGGAAATTCAGCCAGTTACCGGCGCAATCTGTCGCATATCATGGAGGACGTCAGCCTCCTCGATCACCATATTAATGTTCTGCAAAAGGGTGGTCTGGTCAAGCGCGTGTTCAACGTCAATGTCTTTGGTATTGAGCGCTACGAAAGTACCGCCAGCTACCAGCCCACACGGCCTATTGATAGTCCCGCGCTTGAAGTGGTTGAACTGTTACCGTTTGTCGAGCGGATCAAAACCAAAGCGCAAACCCTGGTGTCCTTGCTGGAGCGCCGCGATCAATGCGTGGAGACGCGCAGCCCCTGTGTTGAGGAGTCGATGGCTGCCGTCAGAAACTTTTACAAGGAGTTGCCGCCGTTCTTCTACCGGTTGACCGAAAATGCCAACCGTCAGCACATGGAAGGATTGATGCGACTGGAGGAACTGCAGAAGGAGCTCCAGGACAAAGAGAGTCAGCTCCAAACCCTCCATATCATCGCGATCCTGTTGGTGATCATTTTTGGTACGGGCTTGAGCGCATTTTTCCTGCGGCGCATCAACGCCTCCCAGATGCAAGCGGAAATCGCCCGCGACAAGGCGGAGGAGGCGAGTCTTGCCAAGACCCGGTTCCTGGCCACGATGAGTCACGAAATCCGCACGCCGATGAACGGGATTCTCGGCATGGTGCAGATTCTCGAAGACGAGGAACTGACGCTGACGCAACGCCGCGACAACCTGCGCGTGATCCGCAACTCCGGCAACACGCTGATGCAGTTACTGAACGACATTCTCGATCTGGCCAAGGTCGAGGCCGGCAAAATGCGGTTGCGCGTTGTGCCCACATCCCCCTCGCAGCTGGTCTCTGACACGGTCGCTTTGTTTGTGGATATGGCCCATGCCAAGGGAGTGGATATCAGCGCAAGCTCAGGGGTGGCATCACTTTTCCGCTACAACCTCGATGGTGACCGTGTCAGGCAGATGATCGGTAATCTCGTCAACAATGCCATCAAGTTCACCGAATCGGGTGAGGTGCGCGTGCATGTTTCGCTGGTTACCAAGCCCGGCGCGCCGGATATGCTCGAGTTTTCTGTGGAAGACACCGGCGTGGGTATTCCCGCTGAAAACCAGGATTCCCTGTTCAAGCGGTTTTCCCAGCTCGATGACTCCAATACGCGGCGCTACGACGGCAGCGGCCTGGGGTTGTTTATCGTCCGTCAGTTCGCGCAGATGATGGGAGGCACGGTCGGCTTTGAATCGACCTTTGGCGAGGGTTCCCGCTTCTGGTTCAGGATTCTGGCCAACGAAGTGACCGTCGAAGATCTGGTTTCCCGCAAAGAGGTGCGACCCAGCGCAGGGGCCCTAAAAAACAGTCTTTCCGGGCACATTCTGGTGGTCGAGGACAATCCCACCAACCGCGTGATCCTGAAGAGCATGCTCAACCGCATGGGCCTGACCACCCGCCTGGCGGAAGACGGGCAGGTCGCTTATGACGTCTATTCCTCCAGCGAGGAATTCGACGGCATCCTGATGGATGTTTCGATGCCGCGAATGAACGGGCTGGAGTCGACCCGGCTGATCCGGGAATGGGAGCGGAAAAACGAGCAGCGGCGCTGCCCGATCATCGCCATCACCGCCAACGCCTACAGCGAAGACCGCCAGGCCTGCCTGGATGCGGGGATGGATGATTTCATCGCCAAGCCGATCATGGTGGAGCAGCTCTCCGCATCGCTGAACAAATACCTCGCACGGTGCGTTACCCGGCCGGCGTCGGCCATCATCTCAGCCAATACGTCAGCCAACGGCTAAAACGCAAGGAGAGTCTAGTCCCGGTGTGGGCCTTGAGAAAATTGATGCTGGCGCATCTCCACGGATTTCGCCCAACGCA
>CANHZX010000192.1 GCA_947465215.1 Betaproteobacteria bacterium
CAAGGGGGTACTGCAAATGGCGTTTTACGCTTTTTATGCAATCGCGATTGTGGTGTTGATTCTCCACTTCACCGGCTGGCTGAAACGCAACAATCTGGAGTGGCTGGTGCTGGCGCTCGCGGTTTCAGTCTTCCCCGTCGTCATTTTCCTGCGCTGATCCTCTCCTGCGTTATTTCGCCAGTAGGCTCAGCCCGCTGGCCAGCAGCATCACCGCCAGCACTCTCGCAAATGTCTCGCTGTTGACCTTGTTGCCGAGGCGTTCGCCAGCCACCGTGCCGGCCCACATCAGCGGCAACAGCGCCGCAAATAGCAACATTACCGTGCGGTCATAAAAGCCGGACCAGGCATAACCGCCGATCCGCGCAATCATCTCGAAAAACCACAACGCGGCCACCGTCGCCTTGAATCCGGCGCGGGTCACGCCACGGGCGTTGACATAAATCACCACCAGAGTGCCGCCGCCCCCGCCGAAGAGCGTATCGAAAAAACTGCCGAAGAATCCCGCTGGCCATGACCATCGCGTCGAGCAGCGCAACTGGGGTAATCCAAGAAAGCTGACCGTCAGCATGTACAGCGAATACAGCACCAGAAAACCACCCAGCATCGTCACTAGAACCCGGTTGTCGAGCACGGCAAATAGCCACAGCCCGAGCACCGCGCCGATGATGGTCGGCGGCACCAACAGCCACAGTTCCGGCCAGACGACTTGCCGATGATCACGGATCAGCAGGATAACGAACAGCACGAACACCAACAGGCTGCACAGGGGCACAGCCAATTGCAGCGGAATCACAAAGGCCAGCAAGGGTACTGCGATCATGCCCGCGCCGAATCCCGACATGCCGCGCACGACAAAAGCGCCGAAGATCACCGCCGCCAGCCAAGCAAACTGCGCGTAGCCTAGTTCGCTCATTTTTACTTGATCAGCAGCGCGCCGCCGCTCGCCAGCAGGACCACGCCAATCACGAGATTGAACCTCTCGGCATTGACGCGCCGGATCAGCTTAGCCCCCAGCCATGAGCCGAACAACATGGTCGGTAATGCCGCCGCAAGAAGCATCAGGACATGCCGGTCATACAGCCCCATCAAGGCATAACCCGCCATGCGCGTGACGCCCTGAAACAGCATGATCGAAGTGATCGTCACACGGAATGCATCACGCCCGAGACGCAGTGCATTAAGGTAAATCACGTACAAGGGCCCTGCTGCCCCGCCGAACAATGCGCCGATAAAACCGGCGGAAGTACTGGTCAGCACGGTCACCGCCGGCAGCCACCGTTTCGGCACAGGCACCTCGCGCCCGGCCAGCAACATCATGTACAGCGCGTACAGCATGACAAAAACGCCAAGCGCACGCCCCAGCGGCCTGGGATCAAATGACCCGAGAAAATAAAGCCCGATCAACACCCCGACCAGGCTGCCCGGCATGATGTGCCAGATGGCACGCCAGACGATGTGCCTCCAATCGGCGATGCCGTGTCCGATCGACGACAACATGTTGAGCACGGTCACCACCGGCACCGTCACCTGCAGCGGAAACACCAGTGCGAGCATGGGCACTGCAATGGCACCGCCGCCGAATCCGGTACCGCCGCGAACGGCAAATGCCAGCGTCACCACGAGGCTACAGAACAGCAGTTGCCAGTCGGAAAGCGATTCCATCGATTCAGTGTCCGTCCCGCATCGCACGCTTGCCTGCATGCAATGCAAATAAAGTCAGCACAGCGATGACGATCACCGTACCGAATGTGGTTGTGTAACTGCCGATGCCTTTGTAGGCCAGCGTAAAGGCCGTCGGCCCGGTCAGGATGCCGGCGAAATTCCATACCATCGCGCCGCCCGTCACCAGACTCACCTGCCCAGGCGGACTGCGTCGCGCCACCTCCGCGGTGTAGAGCCCGTTCCAGCCGATCGCCGTCGCACCAAACACCGCGTAGAGCAAGGCGGTCAGCCAAACCGGCCAGCCCGGCGTGAAAAAAAACACCGCGGCGCAGCAGGCGATCGACCCCAGAGTCAGGTACTGCAGGGCCGCCATGCAGTCGCCGCTGCGATCGGCGAACCAGCCCCAGGCGATACGGCCCAGCACGCCGAATATCTGCGCCACCGACAGCATCAATCCCGCCTCGACCAGCGTGTAACCGCCCTCGCCGACCAGCATGACCACGGTAAAGGTGCTGACGCACAACTGGATGAAAGCGAGGCAGAACGAGGCGACACCCAGCCAGCGCAAGGCTGGCATACGCCACACCAGAAGCACCCCATCGAAAACGCGCGCCTGTACCGGCAAATCGGGGCGGCGATCATCATCCCAGCCACGACGTGGCAGTTGCATCGCCAGCATTGTGATCAGCGCAGACAGCAGCACCGATACCAGAGCCCAGCGCCAGCCCCAGGCCAGCGTGACAGCTGGGGCAATCACCGCCATCAGCGCCCAGGCCAGCGGCACACCGGTCTGCTTCAGTGAAAAAATGAAATTGCGGTGCTGTGGCGGGCTGAAGCGGAACAGCAGATGCGCCGCCGCCGGCAGATTGATGCTCATCGCCGCCCCGATAAATACCGAGGCAATCACCAGCGACCACACGCTGCCGTGCAGCGCCACCGCCATGCCGATGACACAACAGGCCATGCCAACCTGTGTTGTTCGGCAACCGCCGTACCGCGCAACCATCCAGGTAAACAGCATCGATCCGAGCATCGCAGCGCCGTAAATCACACTCATCTGATAGCCAATCAGCGAAGACTCGACGCCAAGATTTCTCGCCAGTTCCGGCGCGATCACCGGAAACACCGCCGCACCCATGGCTCCGGCAACCTGCGCCGCAGTCGTCGCCCCCACTACAGCAGCGACCGTGCGTGGCGGATAGGCCTCTCCCCTTGCGCTCATGACGCGCGATCCGCGCGCACGGCAAACGCCGCCAGCGCCGCACTGATCAATGCACCCGCCGCCAGATAGCCGAACATCTGGGTGTAGCTGCCGACGCCTCGATAGGCTGCCGCAAACAACGCGGGGCCGACCAGAATGCCGGCAAAAATCCATACCATCACGCCCCCCGTTGCCACGCTGACCATGCCCGGGGGACTTAACCGTGCAATCTGTGCATGCATCACGCCGTTCCAGCCATAGGCCACGACGCCGAACAATGCGTAGAACAGTCCCAGAACGGCTGTCGGCCACGATGTCGAAATGAATACGCTGACGATGCATCCTGCCGCGGCAGCAACGCTGGTGAGGATCAGCACCGCAATCGCGTGGCCGCTGCGATCGGCCAGCCAGCCAAATGACAGACGGCCGGCCATGCCGGCGGCCTGCACCAGCGACAGCATCACGCCGGCGGCAACCAGACTGTAGCCCACGTCATGCACCAGCAGATTGACCGTAAAGGTGCCGACACAAAGCTGCACGAGCGAAAAAAAGAAGGCGGCGAATCCGAGGTACCGCAGCGTCTTGTATCGCCACAAGACAAACACGCCGGTCAACAGATGTGTCTGTCCCGCTGCATGTGGATCGCGGTCATCATCCCAGAAACGGCGCCAGCGCCCGAGCAGCAGCGCCGTGGCCACGGCATAGGCCAGTATTGCCAGTAGCGGCATCCGCCAGCCGAAAGACAGTGTCAATGTCGGCGCCACCAGCGCAATGGTTGCCCAGCCCAGCGGCACCCCGGTCTGCTTGATCGAAAAAATCAGGTTGCGATGCTGCGGCGGACTGAAACGGAACAGCAGATGGGCGGCGCCTGCAGCCGCGAGTGCGTTGCTGGCGCCGATGCAAAGCGCCGCGATTGGCATCACCCACAACTGCCCCGCCAGTGCGGCAACCATTCCCGCTGCGGAAAGCCACAGTGCAACCTGCATGGTCCTGCAGGCGCCCCAACGCAGCACCACGGTGCCGACATAACCGGAAGCCAGCATCGCCGCACCGAACAGCAGACTGATCTGGTAACCAACGTAGGAAGCATCAACATCCAGCATGCGTGCCAGATGCGGTGCCATCACCGGAAAAATGGCAATGCCCATGGCCGAAGCAATTTGCGCAGCCGTAGTGGCCAGCACCACCACCGGAACGGGTGGCTGCACAACAGCGGCATCCCCTGCTGCCGGCACGCTCATGCAGCGCCCTTGTCGCGAATCGCTGCGCGCTGCGCCAGCGCCAGCAGTCCCAGCGCCACCAGAGAGATCGCCGGAACCAGCAGGAAAGTCTGGCTGTAACTGCCGATGCCGCCATAAGCCGCCGCAAAGGCCGCCGGTCCGATCAGCACGCCGGCAAACACGAAAAACGTGGTCCCCGCCGCGACCACGCTGGCCATGCCCTGCGGACTGAGCCGCGCAGCCTCCGCGTGAAACACGCCGTTCCAGCCCACGGCCGTAGCACCGATGACAAAAAACAGCAGGTAGATCAATGCGCGGTTCCAGCCGGGATCGAAGTACACCAGAATCAGCGTGGAGGTCAGCGACACAATGCAGATGATCATCAGCACGGTCAGGCTGCTGCCCAGACGGTCGGCCATCCAGCCCCAGCAGATCCGTGATGCCGAACCGCCCACCTGCACCACCGAGAGCATGACGCCCGCTTCGACCAACCCCAGACCGCCCTCGGCCACCAGATAAATCACCGTGAAACTGAGCACAATGCGCTGAATGCCGGAAAAAATCATTGCCACGAGAGAGACCCAGCGCAGACTGCGCCGCTGCCAGACCAGCGGGACACCGCCAAAGGCGGATTTTTCTCCGCCGCCGTTGCCGCGCTGATCACTATCCCATTGCGCACGATAACGCTGCATGAAAACCAGCAAACCGGCGATGAGCACACCCACTACCAGCAGCGACCAACGATAACCGAAATGCACTGCGATGCCCGGAGCCGTCAGCGCCGTGATGACACCGCCAACCGGAACACCGGTCTGCTTGATCGAAAACATGATGTTGCGCCTCGCGGGCGGCGTATAGGTGACCAGCATGTGGGCTGCAGCGGGATTAATCATGCCCATACCCATGCCGATCGCTGCCGAGCCCAGCGCAATCGCAGCGACGTCCGGTACCGCAAACAGCAGCATGCCAACACCGCAGCAAAGGATCGACAACTGGGTAGCGCGAGCCGCGCCATAACGCAACACAACATTGCCGCCGATCATTGTCGCCAGCGTAGCCACGCCGAAGGTCAGGCTGACCTGATAACCGATCAGAATGGGGCTGACGCCCAGCGCCTCGGCCAGTTTCGGCGCGATCGTGGGCAGCAGGATATTCGACATCGCCACGATCATCTGGGCGAGGGTCGCAACGGCAACGACCATCCAGGGGCCGGGCATGGCTAAGGCTTTCATCACGACCGGTCTTTTGAGAGAAAACTTGGATTCGGAGGAATACCGGCATTGTGGTGAGTGCGGCAGCATGGCGCAAGGCGGGTTTTCACGATGCGGTCTTGTCGCCGTCACCGCCCGGATTTCAAGTAGCGGATACCCATGTAATGGACAGCTGCCGATATCGCAAAATTCCTCGTTGACATGTCAGAGATGAGCTTCTAAGATTTCACAAAATGGCAGCCACTGTTAAAACAATACCCCTGCTCAGCGAACGCGCTTACGAG
>CANHZX010000193.1 GCA_947465215.1 Betaproteobacteria bacterium
AAGACCGCGCCGGCGATCAGCGTCAGCACCGCGGCGCCCGGCAGCGACAGCCCGGTGGCGACGGTATAAATTGCAAAAAACAGCAGGCCCGCACGCAAGGGGTCAGTAGCGACGGTGGCATTGATGGCCTCGCGCTGCGCCTGGAAATAATCCAGGGAGATGTACTGCTTCAGGTCAAAAACAAAAAATGCGGTGATGGCGGCCGCGATGATGGTAAAGACCAGCAGTTTACTTTTGCTCAAACGGTTCTCCCGGCTGCGCTGACCTGTTGCAGCAGTGACTGGCTGATGCGGATGCCTGGGCCCATTGCGCGATTGAGCCCGTAACGCGGACCGTTGCTGATGCGCCGGGCGTAAGAGATTTCCGCCGGGCTGCCCTCGGGCCAGTTCGCGGCAAAATCGTTTTGCCACGCCGCCTGATCATAGTGCACCGCCAGCGCGTCAATATGGATATTGTCGATGACAGTGCCGTACAGCGCGGACGGCGTGGTCACAGGGCGGATTGAAACCCGCGTGATGACGCCGAAAGCGGTGCCGGCGAAGTTGGGCATGCCGGCGGCGCCGTTGTTGAACAGCGCCGAGCTGCCGTTTGCGGTTTCCAGCATCAGCGCGATCGGCAGGCAGGTGTGGCTGCTGGCGATCATGCGCGCGCCGGTAGCTTCCAGATGCGCGGTGACGCGCGCAAGGCCTTCGCCGCCACGCAGTGCGGATTCGTCATAAGACCAGCCGGCAAGCGACTCGCAATCACCATGCACGATGGCGATACGCAATCCGCCGACCTCGGCGATCAATGTCATCGGCAGCGCGGCCAGCTGCGCGCGCAGTACGGGTAATGCTTTTGCGGTTTCACGCAGCCGCGCCTCAATGGCGTTCGAACGCTCGACGTCTTCGTCGCTGACGCTGTCCGGATAACCGCAACCACAGCCTGCCGTGCCGTTTTCATTGGCCAGTTCGGTTTCGACATTGCCGCGTAGCGCGTGGTGAACGAGGACGGCTTCGTTGATGGCAGTAAATCCCGGCACATCGCAGTTGAACCAGTTGAAGTCGCCATTGAAGACCAGTGTCACCGGTCCGGATTCTGCTGTTGCGATTGCCTCTATGGCCTGCAGTGCCGGAATATTGCCGTAGAGACCGCCGATGACATACAGCGTGTCGGCGCTGAAATCCGCGGCGCGTTTCAGCGATGCCGGGGCGTAGCGGTATTCCAGCGGGCAGCTGCGGCCGGGCTTCATCGTTTGCCGTTCATGGCCTGCCACCCAACCGGCAGCAGGAAGCCGGCAATGCACAGTCCGAGTCCGTAGAAATTGACGCCGAGCAGCAGCGCGTATTTGCCGTCGCCGATGGCCCAGGAAGGCGGGATCATGCCGGTGGCGAGCAGGACGCCAAGCAGAATGCCCGGCCAGAATGCCAGGTGAAAACTCCAGGGCGAATGGCGAACCAGCGGCGCCAGAAGGAATATCGGCGCGAGTCCCATCACCATCGTGCCGCTGATAGTGGTGGCCTTGAGAATGTCGGTGCCGGCGATCATCGGAATATTGCCGAGCAGTGCGAACACGATCATGGTCCACATGCCCACGACCATCGCACGTGGCCCCGGCTTGCGGCCGGCGAGCATCGGCATTTCCTGTCCGATCGACTTGGCGACCGAGGCAAAGGTCGAGTCCAGCGTCGACCCCGCGGCCATGATCATCACCACCGTCATCACCAGATAGGGAAAGACGCCAAAGGCCTGCGCGACGGCGCCGGGCATGTTGTCACCCGAGGGCAGTCCTTCAAGTTTTGCATGCACGCCAACCAGACTGAATGCAAAAATGCAGATGAAGCCCAGCACGCCGGCGACGATCATCGCGCGCAGCATGGTTTTTTCGCGGGTGATGAAGCCGCGATCGGTCAGCACGGGATCGTGGAAGGGGTAAGACAGCACCTGCAGCAGCGCAACAAGAATCAGATCAACCCCGGCGTTCATGCGGAACTCGCCGACAGCGAGCAGCGTGCCGAGGCCGTGGTGCGGCAATACCAGAAACAACACCGCGCCGAGTGCAACGATGAACAGAACGGTCTGGATGACATCGGTGACGATGGAACTGCGCAGGCCCCCTTTCAGCGCATAGATCAGGGTCGCTCCGGTGAACAGCAGCGCTGCGGTAATAAATGTCCAGCTGCCGGCCTGTCCGTAATACGCGCCGACGACAGCGGTATTGCTCCACACTTCGTTGTAAAGCCGGATCAGGATGGCCAGCGTGAATGCAAGTGCAGCCAGCCGGCCGTAACGCGCAATCAGGAAAGACACCATTCCCGTTGCTCCGTGGCGGGTGCGTAGCCAGTAAATGACCATGCCGGCCACCGGGATCGACAGCCAGTAAGTGGCGTAAGCGAGCCCGCCGACGACACCCCATGACGCACCGAGATTGGCGGCGTTGGTCACCGATTTGGCGAATATCCAGCTGATGAAAATGCTGCACATCAGTGCCCACTCGGTCGCCGGGCGGCCGTTGTCGTCGCTGCCGGTGAAAAAGCTGGCGGCGGTGCGCGAGCGCGGCGTGACGGCGTACATCGCGCCGCCGTAGAGCAGCAGGAAACCCCAGAAATAAATGGCGAATGCCGGTTCGATCATCTCAATTGTTGCCCAGCGCGCCGCCGCAGCTCGATCCCTGACCCGCGGTGCAGCCGTAGCAGTGGTCTTTCACCACGATGGGATTGCGTTCGAGGTCGGAGCCGAGCAGTTCACGCAGATGGCTGCGCGCGCGGCCTTTCCAGGCCAGCGGCAGCTCCAGCATCTGGTTGAAATCGCAGTCGTAGACATAGCCCTGCCAGTCCACCGACATCAGCGTCCGGCACATCACGGTGTCGAGGTTTTCCGGACGGTAGGCGTCTTTGAGCAGTTTCATGTACGGATCAAACTGGCCCTTCGACACCAGTGTGCTGCCGAAACGCTGGATCGGCATATTGGCCAGTGCATACAGTTCATTGAACACCACGCCATAGCCATCAAGCAGGCGCTGCTGGTAATCGCGCTGCAGGCCTTCCTGTCCGGGCGGTAACACGGGCCCCTGCGGGTTGTAGACCAGATTCAGTTTCAGCGGTGATCCCGGCTGTGCATAACCGAGGCTGTTGAGTTTTTGCAGCGCGCGGATGCTGGTTTCAAAAACACCCTTGCCGCGCTGCCGGTCAACGTTGTCTTCGAGATAGCAGGGCAGTGATGCGGTGATTTCGACTTGCTGGTCAGCCAGAAATTGTGCGAGGTCTTCATGACCCGGTTCGAATAGGATGGTCAGGTTGCAGCGGTCGATGACGCGCACGCCCAGACCGCGCGCCGATTCGACGAGCAGACGGAAATGCGGATTGAGTTCGGGTGCGCCGCCGGTGACGTCCAGCATGCGGATATTCATTGCCTTGATGCAGGCGATGACTTCAAAAATGGTTTCCCGCGACATCAGCTCGGTGCGCGTCGGTCCGGCATTGACGTGGCAGTGCAGGCAGCTCTGATTGCACTTGTAACCGAGGTTGACCTGCAGGGTCTCGACCGCCTTGCGGCGGATCGCCGGGAAATCGCCGTTTTCCAGCAACGGCAGGGTTGCATGCATCGGTGACTGCTCCGTGTGATGCGGGTTATTCCGTGCCCATCAGTCGTTTTGGCGGGCGATTCCTTACGCGGTTCATTGTACGCAATCAATGATGCGTCCCGACGGGGTTTTTTAAGCCCTGCGCGTTGACCGCAAGCCTCTGATTGCGCTACATTTCCTGACCCTGCCGCGGGTCCAGCACCTTCATGACCAAAACCACAAAAACCGCATCCGCCACACCCACTTTCGAGACGGCTCTTGCCGAGCTCGAAAAGATCGTTGAAGCGATGGAAGAGGGCCAGATGCCGCTGGAGCAGTCGCTTGCCGCCTACAAGCGCGGCGCCGAACTGCTCAAGTTCTGTCAGGCGCAGCTTCATGATGCCCAACAGCAAGTGAAGATTTTGGAAAATGGCGTGCTGAAGAATTTCGGCGCTGCCGAGCAGTAGTCTCCTTCCGACCATTGTGACTTCCACCGACTTTCAGGCCTGGACCGCCGCCGGGCAGTCCCGTATTGAAGCCTTTCTACAGAAAGTGCTGCCCTCGCCGGACATTGCGCCGCAGCGCCTGCATGCCGCGATGCGCTACGCCGTGCTCGGCGCCGGCAAACGCGTGCGGCCGCTGCTGGCCTACGCCGCCGGTGAACTGTCGCAGGCTGATCCGGAACGCGTGACTGTCGCCGGCGCCGCCGTTGAAATCATTCATGCCTACTCGCTGGTGCACGACGATCTGCCGTGTATGGACGACGATGTCCTGCGCCGCGGCAAGCCGACCTGCCACGTCGAGTTCGACGAAGCGACCGCGCTGCTGGTTGGCGATGCGCTGCAAAGTCTTTCCTTTCAGCTGCTCGGCGAATACACACTTGCGCCTGACGCCAAAGGACAATTGGAGATGGTCAAGTTGCTCGGCCTCGCCTCCGGTTCGCGTGGCATGGCCGGCGGACAGGCGATTGATCTCGCTGCGGTCGGCAAGACGCTGAACGTTCCTGAACTCGAATTCATGCACATCCACAAGACCGGTGCGCTGATTCGCGCAGCGGCGGTGCTTGGCGCGCGTTGCGGCGCCGGGCTCAGCGAAGCGGAGTTCGCCAGCGTGGATGCCTATGCCAAAGCCGTCGGCCTCGCATTCCAGGTCGTTGATGACGTGCTTGATGCCGAGGCGCCGACTGCGACCCTGGGCAAAACCGCCGGCAAGGACGCCGAACAGGGCAAGCCCACCTATGTCAGCGCCATGGGTATTGCCCAGGCCAAGTCATTGGCCGGGCAGTTGCGCGAAGAAGCCCTGGCCGCTATCACCCCTTTCGGCGCCCGCAGTGCCCGACTGGCGCAACTCGCCGATTTCATCGTGCTGCGCAAGTTCTGAGACAATGGCGGGATGAGCGGAACAATGACCATGGACGGGGCAGGGGATCGCGACCGTCCGAAGTACGAGTTGCTGAAATCGATCGCATCGCCGGCCGATATGCGCCTGCTCGAACGCAGCCAGCTGCCGCGTCTTGCCGAAGAGCTCCGCACCTACCTCGTTGAATCGGTCAGCCAGACCGGCGGTCACCTTTCTTCCAATCTCGGCACCGTCGAATTGACGATTGCGCTGCATTACGTGTTCGACACGCCGCATGACCGGCTGGTGTGGGACGTCGGCCACCAGACCTACGGCCACAAGATCCTCACCGGGCGCCGCGAAGGCATGAAAAACCTGCGCATGTGGAAAGGCCTTTCCGGTTTCCCGCAGCGCGAAGAATCCGAATACGACAGCTTCGGCACCGCGCATTCGAGCACCTCGATCAGCGCCGCGCTGGGCATGGCAGTCGCCGCCAAGCTGAAGGGCGAGCCGCGCCGTGCAGTTGCCATCATCGGCGACGGCGCGATGACGGCGGGCATGGCCTTCGAAGCGATGAATAATGCCGGCGACATGGATGTCGACCTGCTGGTGATCCTCAACGACAACGACATGTCGATCTCGCCGCC
>CANHZX010000194.1 GCA_947465215.1 Betaproteobacteria bacterium
CAGCAGTCTTGAGGCGCTACCAGCGCCTCGGCGCCATCCCTGCATTTATTCTGGAGACGATGTCCGACTGAAAAGTCAGTTTCCATCGGCCTGATAGGGTGCCCCTTGATCCGGAGCACTGCAGCATTTTTCAGGATGAGTCTTCGCCTTGACTCAGATCAAAGCGGGTGTGCCGCATAGCGAAAAGAATAGGCCCAATCCAAGAGGAGGAATGGGTCCATGCTTCAGGTGCGGTTTCACGGGCGAGGCGGACAGGGGGTTGTGACGGCAGCCGAGATGCTGTCGATCGCCGCATTCGAGCAAGGGCGCTATGCGCTGGCCTTTCCCAGTTTCGGATCGGAACGCACCGGCGCTCCAGTGGTGGCGTTTTGCCGTATCGATGATCAGGAAATCCGCCTGCGCGAGCCCATACTCGAGCCGGATGCCCTGATCATCCAGGATCCCACGCTGCTGCATCAGGTGGATGTCTTTCAGGGGCTGAAGCCCGACGGCTATGTGCTGATCAACAGCACGCGCAGCTTTGACGAGTTGGGCGTCGGAGATATTACGCAGCGTTTCCGTCATGAGCGTCTGACCCACGTTCCGGCCACCGAAATCGCGATGAAACATCTGGGGCGTCCGGTCGCTAACGCTGTTCTACTTGGCGGATTCGCGGCACTTTCGGGGCTGATCACGCTGGACGCAGTGGCGCACGCCATCCGCGACAAATTCAGCGGCAAGGTGGCTGAAGGCAATGTGGCGGCGGCTGCGGAAGCCTACGACTACATCCAAAAAGAATTGCTGGAGCTGGCGCATGCAAAAGCAGATTGAAGGCTCGCGTGCAGTGGCGGAGGCGGTGGCGTTGTGCCGGCCGGAGGTGATCTGTGCTTACCCGATCTCGCCGCAGACGCATATCGTTGAGGGTCTCGGCGAACTGGTCAAAAGCGGTGAACTCAATCCCTGCGAGTTCATTAATGTTGAGAGCGAGTTTGCCGCGATGAGCGTGGCCATTGGCGCTTCGGCGGCGGGGGCGCGCAGTTATACCGCGACGGCCAGCCAAGGGCTGCTGTTCATGGCGGAGGCAATTTACAACGCTTCAGGCCTTGGTCTGCCCATCGTGATGACGGTGGCCAATCGGGCTATCGGCGCCCCCATCAATATCTGGAACGACCACAGCGATTCGATGAGCCAGCGCGACTGCGGCTGGATCCAGCTGTTTGCCGAGAGCAATCAGGAGGCGCTCGATCTGCACATACAGGCATTCAAGCTGGGGGAGGAGCTGTCGATGCCGGTGATGGTGTGCATGGACGGATTCATCCTGACCCATGCCTATGAGCGTGTGGATATGCCTGCGCAGTCCGAGGTCGATGCTTTTTTGCCGGTTTACGAACCCCGTCAGGTGCTGGATCCGGCTGATCCGGTTTCCATCGGAGCGATGGTCGGCCCTGAAGCTTTTATGGAAGTGCGTTATCTCGCTCACGCCAAACAGACTATGGCGCTGGAGCGCATCCCTGAGATCGCTGCCGAATTCGCGCAACGTTTCGGCCGTAACTCGGGCGGGCTGGTACGCAGCTACCGTTGTGACGATGCCGAAACCATCGTTGTGGCACTGGGTTCGGTGCTGGGCACGCTGAAGGAAACCATTGATGAATTGCGCAATGACGGACTGAAGATCGGGGTTCTTGGAATCCATTCCTTCCGGCCGTTTCCGCTGGCCGCTGTTCGCGCCGCGCTGCAGGGTGCAAAACGGGTGGTGGTGCTGGAGAAAAGTTTCTCGGTGGGGCTGGGGGGCGTGGTGTCCACCGATGTACGGCTGGCACTCTCCGGATTGCATCTGCACGGCTATACCGTTGTTGCCGGACTTGGTGGTCGCGCCATTACCAAGGCGTCGCTGGCAAGAACTTTGAAAGAGGCCGTTGCCGACAAGCTGCAGTCGCTGACTTTCATGGATCTCGACTGGCGCATCGTCAACCGCCAACTGGAACGGGAAGCGGCGACCCGGCGCAGTGGACCCATCGCCGAGAATCTGCTGCGCGACGTCGGCACCGTTGCATCCAAGGTGAATTGAGATGACTGCTCCGATCAAGTTCTATCAGACCGGCACTTTTACGGTTGGCAATCGACTGTTGTCTCCTGAGCAGCGCAGCGTGCAGTCTTCACTCGAGCGCAGCAATTCTCTGAATTCCGGTCACCGGGCCTGCCAGGGCTGCGGCGAAGCCCTTGGCGCTCGTTATGCCGTTGACGCGGCGATGCGGGCCACTGACGGCCAGCTGATTGCCGCCAATGCGACGGGATGTCTGGAGGTCTTCTCGACACCGTATCCGGAGACTTCCTGGCAACTGCCTTGGATTCACTCCCTTTTCGGCAATGCGGCTGCGGTCGGCACCGGTATCGCCGCAGCGATGAAAGTCAAAGGCCGCAGCAAGGTGCGGGTGATTGCGCAGGGCGGCGATGGCGGCACCACCGATATCGGTTTTGGCTGCCTGTCCGGGATGTTCGAGCGCAATGATGATGTGCTTTATATCTGCTACGACAACGAGGCTTACATGAACACGGGGGTGCAGCGCAGTTCGGCGACACCGCCGGCCGCGCGTACCGCAACGACCATGGCGGTCGGTGCGGAACCTGGGGCCTTGTTCGGACAGGGAAAAAATGTGCCGTTGATCGCCATGGCCCACGAGATTCCTTACGTCGCGACGGCTACTGTCGCCGACCTGCGTGATTTGGAGGCCAAGGTCGAGCGTGCAATGAGCATTCATGGCGCACGTTACCTGCATATTCTGGTGCCCTGTCCGCTGGGTTGGGGTGCTGCGAGTCAGGACACCATCAAACTGGCGCGGCTGGCGCGCGAGACCGGGCTGTTTCCGGTGTTTGAGGCAGTGCACGGGGAAGTCACTGCTGTCACCAAAATCCGTCACCGGGTTCCGGTGGAGGAATATCTGCGGCCGCAAAAGCGCTTCGCCCACCTGTTCGGTGCCAAGGCGCAACCTCAGGTCCTGCAGCGCATACAGGCGCAGGCTGATCGCAATATCAAGCGCTTCGGTCTGCTGGATTTGGAGATGTCGTCATGACCATGCAAAAGCCGTTTGCGATCACTCTTGATCCGGGATCTTCGCTGGCGAACAAGACCGGTACCTGGCGCACCGAGCGTCCCGTTTATGTCGACCGTTTGCCACCTTGTAATGCCCAGTGTCCTGCCGGTGAGGACATCCAAGGCTGGTTGTTTCATGCCGAAAGCGGGGACTACGAATCGGCGTGGCGTCATCTGACACGGGATAATCCCTTCCCGGCGATCATGGGGCGGGTCTGTTATCACAGCTGCGAGGGGGTTTGTAACCGCGGCAAGATCGATTCTGCGGTTGGAATTAATTCAGTTGAGCGTTTTCTCGGTGATGAGGCGCTGAAACGGGGCTGGCAGTTCAATGCGCCGGCGACGGAGTCCGGCAAGCATGTTCTCGTGGTTGGCGCCGGTCCTTCGGGCATGTCAGCGGCTTATCACCTGCGCCGGCTGGGGCATCAGGTTACCGTCAAGGAAGCAGGGCCACTGCTGGGAGGCATGATGCGTTTCGGCATCCCCAAATATCGCTTGCCCCGTGAGGTGCTCGAGGCCGAAATGCAGCGTGTGGTGGGCATGGGGGTGAATGTCGAGTTGAGCACCCGCGTCACTGATATCGCACAATCCATGCAGTCAGGCGATTTCCAAGCGGCATTTCTTGCTGTCGGTGCGCATATTGCCAAACGGGCGTTTATTCCCGCCAAGGATTCTTCACACATCCTTGATGCGGTGTCGGTATTGCGTTCGATGGAGGGCGAGGGTCAGCCGATGCTTGGTAGGCGGGTGGTGGTGTACGGCGGCGGCAATACGGCCATTGACGTGGCCCGGACTGCCAAACGTCTCGGTGCCACCGAAGCGATCATCGTTTATCGGCGTACGCGCGAACGCATGCCGGCGCATGATTTCGAGGTTGAAGAAGCGCTGGAGGAAGGCGTCATGGTCAAATGGCTATCGACCATTCGTCAAGCCGGTGAGGGCGCTCTGACCATTGAAAAAATGACGCTCGACGAGAAAGGAAACCCGCAGCCCACCGGAGAACTGGAAACCCTTGAAGCCGACTCACTGATTCTGGCACTGGGACAGGATGTTGATCTGTCGTTGCTGGAATGTGTTCCCGGGCTCGAGATCAAGGATGGCGTCGTGAAGGTCGATCCGGCAACAATGATGACCGGTCATGAAGGACTATTTGCCGGCGGCGACATGGTGCCTGCGGAACGCAACGTAACGGTGGCGGTGGGGCATGGCAAAAAAGCGGCGCTACATATTGATGCCTGGCTGCGCGGAACCCGTTTGCAGCAAACGGCCAAACACGCGTCGGCATCGTTTGAACGGATGAATCCCTGGTATTACAGCGACGCGCCGAAAACCCTACGTCCCCAACTGGAGATGGCCCGTCGCACCAGCAGTTTCGATGAGGTGCAGGGCGGACTGACCGAAGACAACGCCCTGTTCGAAGCCCGCCGCTGCCTCAGTTGTGGCAACTGCTTCGAATGCGACAACTGTTATGGTGTTTGCCCGGATAACGCGGTGATCAAGCTGGGTGCCGGTAAACGGTTCCAGTTCAACTACGATTACTGCAAAGGCTGCGGCGTGTGTGCGGCCGAATGTCCCTGTGGCGCGATTGAGATGGTCCCGGAAACCGTTTGACGGTTCCCGGGAGTTTTCACTTCAATCGTGAAAGGTGTTAATCAATTCTGGCGCCTGAAGCTTTGACGATCACACCCAGCTTGGTGATTTCCGATTTGATGTGCTCGGAGACCTGCGCCGACGGCATGAATACCGGCGTAGCCCCGTAACGTGTCCATTGTTCCTGTACCTTGGGCTGCTTAAGCATGGTGGTCAGATCGCCGTGGAGTCTGTTCACGATGTCCGCCGGTATGCCTGCCGGGCCCAGCACGCCACTGTAGAGAATGATGTCGTAACCCTTCAGCGTTTCCCCGATTGCCTGAACCTCGGGCAGGATCGGCGAGCGTTTGGCGCCGCTGACGCCGATGGCGCGCAGACGACCCGATTTGGTATAGGGCAGGGCCGCCGGTGTGGTGGTAAAGGATGCAGCAACCTCCCCACCGAGTACTGCGGACGCCGCTGGTGCACTGCCCTTGTAGGGCACGTGCACCATTTTGATGCCAGCCTGGGCCCGGATGGCTTCCATTGCCAGATGAATAATGGTGCCGTTACCGGAAGAGGCGTAAACGATGGCATCTGGTTTGGATTTTGCGAGGGTAATCAGGTCACCCACGGTCCTGACCGGCATTGACGGGTGCACCACCAAAACCAGGGGTGTTTGCGCAACCAACGAAATCGCCGAAAAATCTTTGACGGAATCAAACGGTAGCTTGGTGTAGAGCGAAGCATTAATGGCGTGGGTCGTCACATCGGTGAAATAAATGGTGTGGCCATCCGGCGGTGCTTTGGCAATCAGGTCGGCAGCGATGGTGGTCCCGGCAC
>CANHZX010000195.1 GCA_947465215.1 Betaproteobacteria bacterium
AAGCCTCACCCCCCAAAGCGACGTAATCCTCGATCACGCAGGCTTCGGCACCGCTCTCGGCAACGATCAGGCAGCGCGGATAGGCGGCAACACCGTTGCCTGCTGCGACGAACAGCAGATGGATCGGCGCCTTCAACTGCGCCTCCTTCGCCAGATGAATGAACACGCCGTGCTGCAGAAATGCGGTATTGAGTGCGGTAAACAGTTCCTGCTCGGCACCGGCCAGCTTTGCCAGGTGAGGTTCGATCAGTGCGGCATGGGATTTGATTGCATCGCTCAAGGCGATCACCGTCACACCGGCAGGCAATGCGCCCTGCTGCGCCAGCTCCGGCGCCGGCACACCATCCACAAACACCAGACGCATCGCCGCTTCCGGCACGGCATGCGCCGCAATGTCATTCGCAGAGACTTTGACCGCGGCCGCTGCGGGCTGCACCTGCAATTTGGTCAGCGGCGTCAGATCGGTGAAGCGCCATTCTTCGTCGCGCGTGGTCGGCACCGACAGCGCATTGGCGCGCTCCAGCGCCGCTGCACGGCGTGCATCGAGCCAGGCCGCGGGGCTTTTCGGCAGCGCAGCGCTGCCGGCGAGCAGCGCCGCCACGTAAGGATGAGACCCGGAATGAGATGCGGCTGTCACGTTCACGCTGCAGCCTTTTTGGCCGCTTTTTTGTCATCCAGCAGCCAGTCGTAACCGCGCGACTCCAGCTCCAATGCGAGTGACTTGTCGCCGGACTTGATGATGCGGCCGGCCGACATCACATGCACATAATCCGGCGTGATGTAGTTGAGCAGGCGCTGATAGTGCGTGACCAGCACGCAAGCATTGTCTGCGTTCAGCAGCTTGTTAACGCCACCGGCAACCACGCGCAGCGCGTCGATATCGAGACCCGAGTCGGTTTCATCGAGCAGCGACAGCCTAGGCTCGAGCAGCGCCATCTGCAGGATTTCATTGCGTTTCTTTTCACCGCCGGAAAAACCGTGATTGACACTGCGACTGAGGAACTCCGGGTTCATTTCCAGCAGCTTCATTTTTTCGCGCACCAGATCATCGAACTCGAGCGGATCGAGCTCGTCCTTGCCGCGGTCGCCCTGCACCGTGTTGTAGGCAAGGCGCAGGAAGGCGCTGTTTGTAACGCCGGGAATTTCAACGGGATACTGGAAGCCGAGGAACACACCGGCACGGGCACGCTCATCCGCGGCCAGCGTGAACAGGTCCTTGCCTTCGAACAGCACTTCGCCGCCCTTGACCTCGTAGGCCGGGTGACCGGCGAGCACTTTCGAGAAGGTGCTTTTGCCCGAACCGTTGGGGCCCATGATCGCGTGCACTTCACCGGCACGCACCGTCAGGTTAATGCCCTTGAGAATATCCACACCGGCGACAGTCGCCGTCAGGTCGCGGACTTCGAGGATTGTTTTTGCGTTGCTGTTGATCATCCGACACTGCCTTCAAGTTTCAGGCCGAGGAGTTTGGTCGCCTCAACGGCGAACTCCATCGGCAGTTGCTGGAAAACGTCCTTGCAGAAGCCGTTGATGATCATCGACACCGCTTCTTCGGTGCCGATGCCGCGGCTCTGGAAATAGAACAACTGGTCTTCACCGATTTTCGACGTCGTGGCCTCGTGCTCCACTTTCGCCGTCGGGTTCTGCACATCAATATAGGGGAAGGTATTGGCGCCGCATTTCGCCCCGATCAGCATCGAATCGCACTGTGAAAAATTGCGTGCGCCTTCCGCCTTGGCACCGATTTTCACCAGTCCGCGGTAGCTGTTGTTGGAGTAACCGGCGGAAATGCCCTTGCTGATGATCGTGCTTTTGGTGTTTTTGCCGATGTGGATCATCTTGGTGCCGGTATCGGCCTGCTGCTTGTGATTGGTCAGCGCCACCGAGTAGAACTCACCGATCGAATTGTCACCGAGCAGCACGCAGGACGGATATTTCCATGTGATCGCCGAACCGGTTTCGACCTGAGTCCAGGAAATCTTCGAGTTGCGGCCCTTGCACAGCCCGCGCTTGGTGACGAAGTTGTAAATACCGCCGATGCCGTTCTCGTCACCGGCATACCAGTTCTGCACCGTCGAGTACTTGATGTCGGCATCATCCAGCGCGACCAGTTCAACCACCGCCGCGTGCAACTGGTTGGTATCAAACTTCGGCGCGGTGCAGCCTTCCAGGTACGAAACCTTGGCGCCCTCTTCGGCAATGATCAGCGTGCGCTCGAACTGCCCCGAGTCCTGGGTGTTGATGCGGAAATAGGTCGACAGCTCCATCGGGCATTTCACACCCTTGGGGATGAAGCAGAAAGAACCGTCCGTGAACACCGCCGAATTCAGCGCGGCGTAATAGTTGTCACCCGCAGGCACCACGGAGCCCATGTATTTTTTTACCAGCTCCGGATGGTTGTGCACGGCCTCGGAGATCGAGCAGAAAATGATGCCGACTTCGGCAAGCTTTTCCTTGTAGGTCGTCGTTACCGACACCGAATCGAAAATGACGTCGACCGCGACACCGGCGAGTGCCGCGCGTTCGTGCATCGGCACCCCGAGTTTTTCGAACGTCTTCAGCAGCTCCGGATCAACCTCGTCCATGCTCAGCTTTTTCTTCGGCTTGGGCGCGGCGTAATAGCTGATCGCCTGGAAATCGATCTTCGGATAATGCACGTTCGGCCACTGCGGCTCGGTCATCGTCAGCCAGTGACGATAGGCCTGCAGACGGAATTCCAGCAGCCAGTCCGGCTCGTTCTTTTTCGCCGAAATCATGCGAATGATGTCTTCGTTCAGCCCTTTGGGCGCGGTCTCTGACTCGATGTCCGTGACAAAGCCGTGCTTGTAAGGCTGGCTGACGAGGGTGTCTAAAACGCTGCTCATAAATGCATCCTGAAAATCGGGGGAGGCGCTAACTGCCCGCCTTGACCGTAAAACTTTCGCCGCAGCCGCAGGTGGCATCGACGTTGGGGTTGTCCACCTTGAAGGCCTGTTTCAGGCCTTCACGAACGTAATCCACGGTGGAACCGCTCAGAAACTCCAGGCTTTCACCATCAACAACCAGTTTGGCGTCGTGCGACTCGAACACCTGATCGCTGCCCTTCACATCATCGGCATAGTCATAGGTGTAGGCCCAGCCCGAGCAGCCGGTTTTTTTGACGCCGACGCGCAAGCCGAGGCCTTTGCCGCGCTTGGCGAGCTGCGCCTTGATCTGTTTTGCCGCACTTTCCGTCAGTTGTATCGTCATTTCAGACTCCTGAATTTCACTCAGACCGCAACGGCCTGCATCGTGCGCAGACGCTGCAAAACACCCGACAGCGCCTGCAAGAATCCATCGACCTGTTCGGCGCTGTTGTCCGCGCCCAGTGAAAACCGAACGGCGCCGCGCGCCAGTTCCGGCTCGACGCCCATCGCCAGCAGCGTGCCGGACGGTGCGTTGTCAGTACTGGAGCAGGCCGCACCCGAACCCACTGCATAACCCGCCTTGTCGAGTTCAATCACCAGCGTCTCGCCATGAATGCCGCGAAATGCGAAATAAGACGTATTGGGCAGCCGCGGCACATGTGCACCAAAAATCACTGCACCCATAGTCGCCAAGCCACGCTCCAGCCGTTCCCGCAGCGCCGCCAATCGCGGTGACAGTTCCGCCAGTCGAGCGGCGGCGATTTCACAGGCTGCGCCGAAACCGGCAATCGCCGGCACGTTCTCGGTACCACCGCGCAGTCCGCGCTCCTGACCGCCGCCGGCAAGCACCGCGCGCAGATCGAGCCGCTTGTCGACCACCAGCGCACCCGCGCCCTTGGGGCCGTAAATCTTGTGCGCCGACAACGTTAGCGCTTGCACATTCAGCGCGGCGAACTCCACCGCAATCTTGCCCAGCGCCTGCACGGCGTCGGTATGCATCAGCGCACCGGCGCGTTTTGCACGTTCACCCACCGCCGCGACATCCTGGATCACGCCGGTTTCGTTGTTCGCCAGCATTACCGACATCAGCGCCGTTTTTTCAGCCAGCGCCGCATCGACATCGGCCAGATCAATCTGTCCGTCACAATTCACCTTCAGCTTGCGCAGCTTCCAACCCTGACGCTGGAGATCCTGTGCCGGGGCCGTCACGCAGGGATGTTCGATGCCGCTGACCGCCACCTGCCCCGGTTTCATGCCTGCAGCCATACCGCGAATGAACAGGTTGTTGGCTTCGGTGCCGCCGCTGGTAAAAACCACCTGCGCCGGCTGCGCGCCGACAATGGCCGCCACCTGTTCGCGCGCCCGATCGACCGCCTTGCGCGCCACCGTGCCGAATTCGTGGCGGCTGGACGCATTGCCGCACTGCTCATGCAGGAAGGGCAGCATCACTTCCAGCACGCGCGGGTCCAGCGGCGTTGAAGCGTTGTGGTCGAAGTAGACGTGCATCATTGGCAAAGAAGCGGTTGAAATCCGATCAGGCGGTTACTGCGTCCGGCTTGCGCGCCACCTTGCGCATGTCGTGCACCGGGGCGATGCCGGCATCCTTGGCGCGCTGGTTTTCCACCAGCTGACGCAGGGTCACCGAACCGAGGTAATCAAAAATTCGCTCGTTCAGATTGGCCCACAGGTCATGGGTCAGGCATTTTTCGTCGTCCTTGCAGTTTTCCTTGCCGGCGCATTGCGTCGCGTCGATGGGCTCGTCCACCGCAAGAATGATTTCCGCCACGGTCAGTTGCGCCATGTCACGGGCCAGGCAATAACCGCCGCCGGGGCCTCGCACCGAATCCACAATCTGCCGCCGCCGCAGCTTGCCGAACAGCTGTTCCAGATACGACAGCGAAATGCGTTGCCGTCCGCTGATCTCGGCAAGCGTCACCGGGCCCGTGCCATGACGCATGCCTAGGTCCACCATCGCAGTGACTGCAAATCGCCCTTTAGTTGTCAGTCTCATGTAACACCTCAAATAATCATTTAAAAACAATTACTTATGAATAACCCTGAATTGCCCAAGACAAAGTCCTACCAACACACTCAAGTATAGAGAGCCCCTGCGTTTTAGTCAACTATGCGATTAAGGCTGCCGGCATCGAGCTTGGACTGCTCCGCACCCTCGATTTGCAGACCGAGCCGCTTCAGCTCGGCAAGGATCTGGTCGATGCGCTGATCAGTCTCGGCGCTGTGGTCAATCAGCGCATGCATGGCCTTGGTTACCGGATCGTTGGCATCCCTTGCGATGCCGTAGGCGGCGAAACGGCCGGTGGCTTCGTGACTCTCCACCAGCCGCGCCGGGATGCCGATCGCCGTTGCATTGTCCGGCACATCCTTGACCACCACGGCATTGGAGCCGATCTTGGCATGCTCGCCGATGATGATCGGCCCCAGCACTTTTGCGCCCGCGCCGATGACCACGCCGGTTTTCAGGGTCGGGTGGCGTTTGCCCTTGTTCCAGGTCGTGCCGCCCAGCGTGACGCCGTG
>CANHZX010000196.1 GCA_947465215.1 Betaproteobacteria bacterium
AGCCTTGGCCAGCTTGATCTCGCCTTCGTGCCACAGCAGGCCGGCGACGCCGGTCGGTGCGATCACCAGCGGCATCTTGTATTTGGTGCCGAAAATGGTGGTTTCCTGCGTGCGCTTGGATACATCAACGAAAGTGCGTGTGCGGAAGCGGATGCGGTCGAATACGGCGCGGTTGTTGCGCAGCGCCACTTCGTCTTCAGTGCCGCGGTCGACGAACTCGAAAAAGCCTTTGGGCACGCGCTTGATCGCGATTTTGCGCAGGTCGAATATGTTGTAGGCCTTCAGGTTGTCGCTCATGGATTTGCTCCTGGATGATCAGCTGCGTTTGAAGTCGTTTAGGGATTTTGCCAGAGTACCGTCCGCCCGTTTCAGCACGCGCGTCGCTGCCCGGGTATTGCCGAAGGTCGGCACGTATTGCGAGTGTTTGCCGGCGCCGCCGGTGACGATGATCACCAGGTCTTCCGGTTTGGCGAACATGCGCACCGGTGCGTCCAGCGGTGCGTCGGCGTACTGGGCAGCCAGCTTGCGGCGGAAACGCCGTTCAATGGTGTCCTTGGAGAACCGCGACAGCGGCATCGTGGCGTGCTCGAACAGCCATTGGCGGACATCGGCCTTGCTCATGCCGTCGTTGGCCACGGTGGCGGCATGTTCCGGACCGAAGGCGAGCAGGGGCTGGCCGGGATAGTACGGATTATTCGATCCGGTGATGGTCATCGTGCCGGCGACCATGGTCAGAATGCCTTCGGCGTTGAGGCTTTCATGGTCGTTGACGTTGTGCGGGCCTTCAGCTGCGATGACCGTGACTGCGCTGGATTCAAGCGGAAAACCCAGTTCGACGTGCAGCGGGTCCCAGGGGCTCTGCTCTTCGTTTTCAGCGACGCAAAAGGTGAATTTGGCCGGCGTGCCGGTCGTCGCCATGTCGCCGGTGCCGGGAATCGCGGCGCCGATATTGACCAGCGCCAGCCGCACTGCGCGGCCGATCACGGCATTGGCGCGGAAGTAGTTGCCCATCACGTTCTGACCCGCATTGAGTCCGGCTTCTCTGGCGGCAGGTCCGTTGAAAACCAGCATCGGCGTGCAGGGATGCGTCGTGGCCTGGGTGCCGTAGAGGTTGTACTGCTCGTCGGCCAGCGCTTCCAGTGCCAGCAGCACCAGCGGGAAATGTTCCGGTTTGCAGCCGGCCATTACCGCGTTGGCGGCGATGCGCACTGGCGTCGCCGCACCGAAACGCGGCGGAATGTTGAGCACCGGCTTGTCGAGGTCGCGGTCGCAGTAAGCGAGCATGCGTTCGACACGCTCGGCAGTGGGCGGAATGACCGGCAGTCCGTCGCTCCAGCCCTTGCTGCACATCAGTTCAAAGACGGCCTCGGGGTCATCATCGCAGGCGACCAGCGCGCCGGGTTTCTGTTTCAGTGTTTCGAGTAGGCTCATGCCTGCTTTTCCTTGATCGCCTTGATCGCGCGGATCAGCTGCGGCAGCGCCACGTCGGCGCGTTCACGTACTTTCTCCATGCTCAGTCCGCCCAGCGGGTGTTTGATTTCCAGCAGCGGCAGATCGGGCACGCCAAACACCTTGGCCTGCGCGCTGCCCAGTTTCATGAACGTATCGGAACAGATCACGGCGGCGATCAGACCACGTTTTCTCAGTTGCGCCATGTCGTGGACACTCCACGACGTGCACGACCCTCAATCGGCCATGGCACTGACAACGAGGTCGGCCTCCTTCGCGAGTTTGTCGAGAATGTCTTCGGCGGCGGGGCGGCTGGAAGCGGCTTTGCGCGTCATCACCACCGAATCCACCTTGAATTCCTTTTTCACGCCTTCGATGATCATGTTTAGCAGATGATCGGCGTTGCCCTTGGTGTTATCGAGAATGCCGAGGCGGATGCCGGATTCGCCGATTGTCCGGTTGGCATTCAGCTGCACGGCCTGTTCGATCGGTGCATCCGGTACTACGAGAAAAACCTGTCCCATTGCGGTCTCCAGTGAATCAGCGGTGTTGCGGGAAAACGAAGCGTTGCGTTTTCCGGTTAATTGACTTTGATGCCGGCCGCCTTGAACACCGGCGGCCATTTCTGCAGTTCTTTTTTGACGAAATCCGTGAACTGATCGGGTCCGAGCGCGACCGGATCAAAGCCGCTGGCTTCCATCTGTGCATTGACGTCCGGCAGTTTGCTGATACGGGCCATTTCGCCATGCAACCGGTCGATGATTGGGCGCGGGGTCTTGCCCGGCGCGAGCACGCCGTAATAACCCTCTACGGCATAGCCGGGTAATCCGGCTTCAGCAACGGTCGGCACGTCGGGCAGGGCCTTCACGCGAGCACCTGAGCCGACGGCGATGGCGCGCAGTCGTCCGGATTTCAGGAAAGGAATCGCGGCGCCCGGCGCGGTCATCAGCATATGCACCTGGCCACTGACCACGGCAGCAGTCGAATCACCCGCGCCCTTGTACGGCACATGCACCATCTGGATGCCGGCCATATGTTTAAGCAGTTCAATCGACAAATGGCCGCCGGTGCCGGCGCCCGATGAGGCGTAGTTCAGATCACCGGGCCGCGATTTGGCCAGCGCGATCAGTTGTTTCACGGTTTTGACGGGCAGCGAGGGATGTACCACCAGCACGTTCGGTGAGTAGGCCAGAAGGGTCACCCGCGCTAAATCGTTGAGCGTGTCGTAGGGTAGTGTCGCGTACAGGCTGGGATTGAGCGAGTAACCGGTGGCGACGATGAGAATCGTATAGCCGTCTGGCGGCGCCTTGGCGACGATTTCCGAGCCGACGATGCCTGCTGCGCCCGGGCGCAGATCGACGATGACCTGTTGTCCCCAGTTCTGCGTCATCTTGGCGCCGAACAAACGCGCCAGCTGATCATTGCCGCCGCCGGCCGAAGAAGGCACTACCCAGCGGATCGGTTTTGATGGAAAGGTTTGCGCCAGCGACGCGGAAGCGGCAAAAGCCAGCGCCGTGGCGATGGTCAGGACGAACTTCAAGGGGGGTGTTCCTTAATGTGGACGTGCAGTGCAGTGCAATACGCGATGCTAACGCCAGCGGCAATATGCGGCAACTGCGAAGAAGCGGTAAAGTTGCTGTAAGGGGAGTGTGTCCACAATGCGTTACAGCAGCCGGTTCAGCGATACAGCCAGTCGGCAACCGCCCGCGTGTAACGCGGCATGATTACGTAAACCATCAGCCAGACGATGATGCCGGCGACCAGAAAGCGGCTGATGAACAGATTGCCCAGCAGCGGCATCACCTCAATCGCCGGCGACAGTCCCGCCGGAATCACCAGGGCCAGCGGATAAATCGCCGAAAACGTGATCAGGAACTGCTTGAAACGGTTGGGTGCGCGCACGCCCGGCGGCGTGAACCAGAAATCCAGACCGGATTTGATCTCGATGCGGTCGCCGCCTTCAAGGATGGGTTCGACCTTGCGCACATAGTTACGGCGGACATCGGATTCCACCCAGGCTTTCAGGTGCTCGTAGCGGTCGAAGCGGATGATGATGGTGTACTGGCCGGCGGCATCCAGCGGGCGGATGACGTTGGTGCCGAGATGACCGGGATAACGCTCGGCTTCGCGGCCGATATCGCGCAGCCACTGCTCGTACTGTTGCCGGTGCGTGGCGCGCACCTTGTGCTGAATGATGAAGGTGACGATGTCGTCGGGATTGACGGCCATGTCCAAGCGTAAGCCAGTTGTTTATTTCTTCGGTACGTAGAGATCGGTGATTGAGCCTTCGGCCATTTCCGCCGCAAAAAACAGGGTTTCTGAAAGCGTCGGATGCGGGTGAATGGTCAGGCCGATGTCGTGCGAGTCGGCGCCCATTTCCAGCGCCAGAACCGCCTCGGCGATCAGTTCGCCGGCATTGACGCCGGTCATCGCCGCACCGAGCAGACGTCGCGTTTTTTTGTCGAACAGCGCCTTGGTCATACCCTCGTCGCGGCCGGTAGCCAGTGCGCGGCCGCTCGCGGCCCAGGGGAACACTGCCTTGTCGTATTCGATGCCCTGGGCTTGTGCCTGGGTTTCGGTAAGACCCATCCAGGCGATTTCCGGATCGGTATAGGCGACGGAAGGGATCGTGCGTGCGTCGAAGAAGGCCTTGTGACCGGCGATGACTTCGGCGGCGATCTTGGCTTCGTAAGTGGCTTTATGCGCGAGCATCGGTTCGCCGCAGACGTCGCCGATGGCGTAGATATGCGGCACGTTGGTGCGCTGCTGTTTATCGACAGGGATGTAGCCGCGCTCATTAATGGTCACGCCTGCAGCATCCGCCTTGATGTCGCGGCCATTGGGCCGGCGACCCACTGCCATCAGTGCGGCGTCAAAGATATCCGTACTGGTTTTTCCGTCGGTGCCTTCGAAGGTGACCTTGAGGCCATCCTTCTGCGTCTCGATTTTTGCTACCTTGGTTTTCAGCAGGATTTTTTCGTAACGTTTCTCGATGCGTTTCGCCAGCGGGCGCACCACATCCCTGTCGGCGCCAGGGATCAGACCATCCATCAGTTCGACCACGGTGATTTTCGAACCCAGTGCGTCATACACCGTGGCCATTTCCAGGCCAATGATGCCGCCGCCGATGATCAGCATGCGTTTCGGCACCGTTGCCAGTTTCAGTGCGCCGGTGGAATCGATGATGCGTGGATCATCGTAGGGGAATCCCGGAATTTTTGCGACCGAGGAGCCGGCGGCGATGATGCAGCTGTCGAAGGCGACGGTTTTTGCGCCTTCAGCAGTTTCCACGCGGATCGTGTTGGATGAGGCGAATTCGCCGCGTCCGGTGATGACTTGCACCTTGCGCTGCTTGGCAAGACCCGACAGGCCTTTGGTCAGCTTACCCAGCACGCCGTCTTTCCAAGCACGCAGCTTGTCGATTTCGATTTTCGGTTTGCCGAAAGTGATGCCGGCGTGAGCCGCTTCGTCGGCTTCGGTGATGACCTTGGCCATGTGCAACAGCGCTTTTGACGGGATGCAACCGACGTTGAGGCAGACGCCGCCGAGGGTCGGATAACGTTCGATCAGCACGACTTTCTTACCGAGGTCGGCTGCGCGGAAGGCTGCGGTGTAGCCGCCGGGGCCGGCACCGAGTACGACGACTTCAGCATGAATGTCGGCTTTGATATCGGACTTCGGCGCTGGTGTCGGTGCAGTTGCGGCAGGCGTTGCCGGTTTTGCGACCGCGGGTGCCGGAGTCGCCGCTTGCGCGGCAGCGCCGGAAGATTCGAGGGTCAGGATCAGCGAACCCATCGACACCTTGTCGCCGGGTTTGAGGCTGATGGTTTTGACGATGCCGGCGCTCGGCGCGGGGATGTCCATCGTCGCCTTGTCGGACTCCAGCGTGACCAGCGGGTCTTCCTTGTTCACCGTATCGCCGGGTTTCACCAGCACTTCAATGACCGGGATG
>CANHZX010000197.1 GCA_947465215.1 Betaproteobacteria bacterium
ATTCATTGATTTTCGGGGAGGCTGACATTACAGTAGCCGCCTTTGATCGTGGCGGTAAAAACACATGAAATTCAGCGGGGAGATCGCGGTTTGCGCCGCGCGCGATGCGGTATTCGCGAAGTTGCAGGACATCCAATTTTTTGCATCATGCATCGAGGGTGTCCGCGATCTGACGCCGCGGGACGACAAATGCTTTGATGCCGTGCTTGAAACCAAGGTCGCTTACATGACTTTCAAGTTCAAGGTTGCTGTTGAACTGACGGAAGTCACCCCGCCCGAAGTCATTGCTGCAAAAATAGAAGGTGCGCCGATGGGGCTGGTGGGGCGGCTGACCGCGAATTCGTCGACGCGTCTGGTTGATGCCGGCGACGGCACAACTAAAATCCAGTATGAAATTGATACCGCACTGACCGGAAAGCTCGGCAGCATCGGTCAACCGGTTCTGAAAGCCAAAGCCAAGGAAATGGAAAAACAGTTTGGAAGAAATCTGGGCGCAGCTTTTGCCGGCGCCGCGCAGGGGGCTGCATGACGCCGTTTGAATTGGCAGAACCGCGTTCGCTCAAGGACGCACTGGCACTGCTCAATACCGAGGATCCGTCGGTGCGTGCATTCGGCGGCTGCACCGCGCTGATGCTGATGATGAAAACCGGGGTGTTTCAGCCGACCTGCCTGGTCAGCTTGCGCGGCGTCGAGCCGCAGCACGCCGAAATCCAGCCGGACGGCGGCGCTTTGCGCATTGGTGCGCTGGCGACGCTGACGGCGATTGGCGGATCGGCGATGGTGCGCAAGGCGGCGCCGGTGATTGTTAATGCCATGCAGACGCTGTCCAATGTCCGTGTGCGCAATGTTGCCACGCTGGGCGGTCATCTGGCCCATGGCGATCCGCATATGGATTTGCCGCCGGTGATGATTGCGCTGGATGCGGAGTTGACCGCGGTTTCAGTGAATGGCGAGCGCAAGCTGGCAGTTGCCGATCTGTTCACCGGTTATTACGAAACCGCACTGGCTAAAAACGAGTTGATCAGCGAAGTGCGGATCCCATCGCAGGCCGGTCGTCGTTCCGCCTATATCAAATGCACGACGCGTACTGCGGATGACTGGCCGGCGCTTGGTGTTGCGGTGTCATTTGCGACCGACGGCAAAGTCATTCAGGACGCCCGCGTAGTCGTCAGCGCCGCGACTGAAAAAGCGGTACGGCTGCGCGATGCTGAAGCCGCGCTGAACGGTGCGACGGTCAGCGATGCTGTGCTGGCGCGTGCCGGTGAGGCTGCTGCTGCTGAGGCTGAAGTGGTTGGCGATGCGCGCGGCTCTGCCGCTTACAAGCGCGAAATGCTGCGGGTCTATGCAGCACGTGCGGTGAAACAGGCGCTGGCCGCCTAACCCCGATTCAGGAACCTGTCATGGCAACAACACTGGGTAAAACCAACTCCGGCGCGGCCTTCGGTCGATCCATCCCGCGCGTTGAGGCGCAGGCCAAGGTTACCGGCAAGGCCGAATATGTGCACAACCTGCGGCTGCCGGGCATGCTTTATGGCAAGGTTCACCGCAGCACGGTGGCGCATGGACGTATTCGCGGCATTGATGTGTCAGCGGCAAAGGCATTGCCCGGCGTTTATGCGGTCTATACCGCGGCTGACATCATCAAGCTCATCCCGGAGCCATATTACGGCCCGGCTTTTCATGACCAGCCCATCCTCGCAGTCGACAAGGTGCATCACGTCGGAGAACCGGTAGCACTGGTGCTGGCGGCTGACCCGCATGTGGCCGAGGCGGCGGCCCAACTGATTGATGTTGATTACGAGGAGCTGCCTGCCGTTTTTGATGAAGTCGAGGCGATGACGTCGAAGGCGATCGTGCATGAAGTGCTCAAGCCGGCCGGCACTTTTCCCGACCTGAAACATCTCAAGGGTAAGCGTGACACCAATATCGCGCTGGATTTCCATCTGCGTCGTGGCGATGCGCAGAAGGCGTTTGCCGAAGCGGATCACGTGTTTGAGCACACCTTCCGCACCCAGCAGGTGTTGCATGTTCCGCTGGAGCCGTTTGTCACGGTGGCTGATCCGACTCCCAACCAGCTGGTGATTCACACTGCGTCGCAGAGTCCTTCGTTCGTGCGCATCGAAATTGCACGCTTGCTCGGCTGGGCAGAAAACAAGGTGCGCGTGAAGGTGCCTTATCTGGGGGGTGGCTTCGGCGCCAAGCTGTATATCAAGACAGAAGCACTGACGGCGGCTGCGGCATTGCTGGCCGGACGACCGGTGAAGATCTCTCTGACGATGGAAGAGCAGTTCTACCAGATCACTAAACATGCAGCGACGCTGCGCATCAAGAGCGGTGTCACCAATGAAGGCAAGGTTACTGCACGCGAATGCGAGGTGTGGTGGAACGGCGGCGCTTATGCCGACATCGGCCCGCGGGTGACACAGAAGTCCGGCTTTACCGCGCCGGGACCATACGATATCGATCACGTCAGCATCGATTCCTACGCGCTGTATACCAATCTGCCGGCCGCCGGGGCTTTGCGCGGCTTCGGTATTCCGCAACTGGTGTGGGCTTACGAAAGCCACACCGACATGATCGCCAAGGCGTTGAAGATGGATCCGCTGGCGATCCGCCGCAAGAACATCCTGCGTGAAGGCCGGCCGCAGGCGACCGGCACGCTGATGCGCGATGCCGGTATCGAAAAAGTGCTGGAGCGGCTGGCGCAGCGCATGGATTGGGAAAAGGCTTTCGACAAGGGTGGCGGTGCGATCCGTCGCGGCCGCGGCATCGCCATCGGTTTCAAGGCAAGCATTTCGCCGACGACTTCGGTGGCCATTGTCAATGTCAGCGCGGACGGCAGTTGCATGGTCTATTGCAGCACCGTCGACATGGGGCAGGGCTCCGACACCGCGATGGCGCAGTTTGCTGCAGAAGCGTTGGGTATCCCGGTCGAATCCGTCACTGTGGTTCATCCGGATACCGATGTCACGCCGTACGACATGGCGACGCTGGGTTCACGTTCGACCTATCACATGGGTCATGCCGTGAAGCTGGCGGCAGAAGACGCGCGTGACAAGTTGATGCAACTGGCGAAGGATGTCGGCCTGTCAGCGGAAACTACGCCGATTCCTGACATCTTCCGCAAGAAATACGGCATGCAGGCCGGTAATGTCGTCGGTGTTGGCAGTTACATCCCCAGCTATACCTCGCCGGACGCGCAGGGTCAGACTGACAATGCAACGCCGTTCTGGATGATTGGTGCCACTGGTGCCGAAGTCGAAGTCGATACGGAGACCGGTGAGTTCAAGATCACGCGACTGGTTAATCTGGTGGATGTCGGCCGTCCGGTGAATCCGGCGATTGTTGAAACGCAGATCTCCGGTGCGACGATGATGCAGCTGGGTTTCACGCTGTTCGAGCGCATGGACTTTGATGCCGGGCAGTGCACCAATGCGTCGCTGGCCGATTACAAGATTCCGGGTATACGCGATGTGCCGCTGGTCATGGAAAATGAAGCGGTGGACATGGTGCAGCAGTCAGGCCCCTTCGGCGCCAAGGGCGTCGGCGAGAGCGGTACCTTTGGCGTTTCTCCGGCCATTGCCAGCGCCATTGATGATGCGGTCGGCGTGCGGCTTACCAGCCTGCCGCTGACGGCGGAAGCGGTTTATCGCGGACTGCGCGCGCAAGCGGGCAAGCCGCTGGACGAATAAAGAGAATGAGTGCCATGCAAAGAAACATCCGGTTCACGCTGAACGGCCGTCCGGTCGAGACACAGGTCGGCAATCACCAGAACCTTGTTGAAGTGCTGCAGGGCCAGGGCCTGTTCGGTGCGCGCGAAAGCTGCTCCCAGGGCCTTTGCGGCTGCTGCACGGTGATCATCAATGGCGCGGCCGTATCAGGCTGCCTGACGCTGGCGCCGCTGATCGATGGTGCTGACGTGCGCACCATCGAAGAATCACAACCGGACGGGAAACTGGATCCGGTGCAACAGGCTTTTGTGGAAACCGGTGCCTTCCAGTGCGGATTCTGCACGCCGGGGTTTGTATTGATGACGCGGCAATTGCTCGATGCGCATCCGCAACCGACCGATGACGAAATCCGTCATTATCTGGCAGGCAATCTGTGCCGCTGTGCGGCTTATCCCGAAATCATCAAGGCCGTGCAGCTCGCCGCGGCCAAATGCAAAGGCTGAACATGACGCGCCCTGCCGGTAACTCGCTGGATCTGCGCGCTTGGCTGGAGACGGCGCGGTCATTGGGCGAACTGAAAGACGTCAAGGGCGCTGACGCGAAGCTGGAGCTCGGTGCGATCAGCGAGCTCAACGTCAAGATTGATGGCGCGCCGGCTTTGCTGTTCGACGAGATCAAGGGGTATCCCAAGGGCTTTCGTATACTGACTTGCAGCACGGCCAGCCCGTCGCGGCTGTCATCGATCCTGCGCTTGCCGGTGGAACGCCAGCATCATGAGTTGGTGCAGAAGCTGCGCGGCCGGCCCAAGGGCTGGCAGGCAGAAGCGCCGAAATACGATCCGGTGCCGGTGGAGACCGGTCCGGTGTTTGAGAATGTCCAGTCCGGCAAGGATGTCGACATCAACATCTTCCCGTCGCCGCTGTGGCACGAGAAGGATGGCGGGCCGTATATCGGCACCGGTTGCTGTGTGGTGACCAAAGATTTTGATTCCGACTGGGTCAATGTCGGCACCTACCGCGTGCAGGCTTTTGACAAGAATCATGTCGGTCTCGACATGATCCCCGGCAAACACGGTGCCATCCAGTACGAGAAGCATATGAAGGCGGAAAAACCGTTTCCGGTGGCCATAGTCATCGGCTGCGATCCGCTGGGTTATCTGATTTCCGGCATCGAAGTGCCCTTCGGCATGTGTGAATACAATTACATTGGCGCCATTCTCGGTGAGCCGGTGCAGGTGGTTCGGGGTGAACTGACCGGATTGCCGATCCCGGCCGGCGCGGAAATTGTGCTTGAAGGTTATTGCCACCCGGGTGATGTTAGAACCGAGGGGCCGTTCGGTGAATTCCACGGCTACTACCCCGGCAAGGAGGGCAAGGCGCCGGTGGTGACCATCGAGCGGGTGTATTACCGCAACGATCCGATCATCGTCGGCAGTCCGCCGGCAAAGCCTCCGAATGATTATTCCTATTCCAAGGCGGTGATGCGCTCATCGCTTCTGTTTGATGCGTTGTTGGCTGCCGGCGTGCCCGATGTGCACAGCGTTTGGGCCCATGAAATCGGCGGCGCGCGCATGTTCAATGTGGTGGCGATCCGCCAGCGTTACGCCGGACATGCCCGCCAGGCGGGACTTATCCTCAATCAGTGCGGTGTCGGCGCCTATATGTCGCGTTACAGTGTGGTGGTGGATGAAGACATTGATCCGTCCAATCTGCAGGAAGTGA
>CANHZX010000198.1 GCA_947465215.1 Betaproteobacteria bacterium
AGCGCACAACGCATCGGATCAATGCATCAGGTTTCCCGCGGACAAATCGAAAGTCCGGCTTGCCCCACTGCTTTGGTAAAATGCGCGACGGCCCCGGTAGCTCAGTGGATAGAGCAGCCCCCTCCTAAGGGGCAGGTCGGACGTTCGATTCGTCTCCGGGGCGCCACACCACACACAGGCCGCAGCCCGGATTAAATCCCCGCCAGTTTGGAATTAGCCGCGGCCAATCGCTCCACCAGAATGCGCAGATAGGTGCGGTCGAAATTCAGCCGGCAGATTTCAGAAGCATGCTCGAGTTTCTTGACGCCGATCTTGATCATGCGCAGGTCTGTGGCGGCCACGACGTCGGCGGAGCGCGGCATATCGGCACCGCTGAGATAAGCCATCTCCCCCACACACTCACCGGATTTCAGCAGACTCAGCAAGCGTCGCTTGCGCAGCACGCGCGCCTCGCCGCTGACGATAATGCCGAAAAAATCGCCGGGGTCACCTTCCTTGATGATGACTTCATCCTTGGCAACATCCACCCACTCTGAAAACCGCAAAACCTCCCAAAGCTCGACGTCGCCGAACGATTTGAAAAACGACAAGGTTCGCAACGTGTTGAATTTTTCAGTGTCGAGCACACCGTGTTTGGGCAGCGGCACTCCGGCGGCAATGGCCGCCAGATCGCCGGCAAACTGCTCCCAGGTCATGTAACGCACTGACTGGTCCCGCGCCATCGCGCGGCGAACCACGACATCAATTTCAGAAGGAACATCCTGGCGGATTTCCGAAGGCAGCGGCGGATCGGCGTTGAGGATCTGGTGGGCCAGTCCGGCAATGTTGTCGGCCGTGAACGGTAAACGGCCCGTCAGCAACTGGAACATCACCACACCCAGCGCATAAATGTCGGTCTGCAGGTTCAGCGGCAGATTCAGATGCTGCTCGGGGGACATATACGCCGGCGTGCCGATGCCGTCGACCATCGTGCGTTCGGTCATGGTGATCGCTGCCGAACCGAAGTCGGTGACCTTGATGTCGGTATTGTCCTTGACCAGGATATTGGCAGGCTTGATGTCGCGATGGATCACGCCAATCTGGGTGGCGAAATCCAGTGCCCGGGCACACTTGTAGATTACCTCGATGACATCACCGATCGCCAAAAGGTTATCAGGGCGCGTGAACCGTTGCAGCGTACCGCCCGATACATACTCCATGACGATATAGGCATTATCCTCATCGGCGACGGCGTCGTAGATTTCAACGATATGCGGATGATTGAGCTTGCCCGCCAGGGAAGCCTCGGTCAGAAACAGACGATGCATCAACTGGCCGCGATTCTGGTCTTTAAGCGCCGTCTGAGACACCAGCTTGATGGCCACCTGCCGGTCATTAAACTCATCTTTGGCGAGATATACGGCGCTGGTCGCACCATCCCCGAGCTTGCCGAGGATTTCATACTTGCCGATCTTGTTGACGACCGATTCAGCCATGAGGCCACGCCTTTTAATGAAACTCTAACCCCGCAAATGTCCGTCAATTACGGTTTAATCATGTAAATGACTGAACAATAAGGGGTAAGCCTCGATTAGACCTTGCACCTTGTCGAGCGTCAACCGGACAATGCGCTACCATGGCGTCGCCATTTCACGACAACCCGCAACGGCATGACTGACGCTGTAAACAATCTACCCCGCTGGCATTTCTGGATCGACCGCGGCGGCACCTTCACCGACATCGTCGCGCGCACGCCTGACGGCGTCACGGTCACACTCAAGCTGCTGTCCGAAGATCCGCTGCACTATCGCGACGCCGCACTGGCCGGCATCCGCGATTTACTGGGTATCACCCGCGAAACCGCCATCCCAGCGGAACGCATTGCCGAAGTCCGTATGGGCACGACCGTCGCCACCAATGCGCTGCTGGAACGCAAGGGCGAACCGGTCGCGCTATTCATTACCCGTGGCTTCGGTGATGCCCTGCGCATTGCCTGGCAGAATCGCCCGCGCATTTTCGACCGACACATTGTTTTGCCGGAGCTGCTATACGGCAGCGTTCACGAAGTCGATGAGCGTATGGGTGCGCATGGAGAAGTCATCCGTGAACCGGATGAAGAAGCCTTGAAGCGTGATTTTGCCAATGCGAAAGCTGCGGGTTATAACGCCATCGCCATCGTCTTCATGCATGGCTATCGTTACCCGGCGCACGAACAACTGGCGGCGCGACTGGCCCGCGAGTGCGGTTTCAGCCAGGTTTCGGTATCGCACGAAGTCAGCCCGCTGATGAAACTGGTCGCTCGCGGCGATACCACAGTCGTTGATGCCTACCTCACACCGGTACTGCGCCGTTATGTCGATCAGGTCCGCAGCGAATTACCCGATACGCGTCTGCTGTTTATGCAATCCAGCGGCGGACTGACCGACGCCTGCCGCTTCCAGGGCAAGGACAGCATCCTGTCCGGCCCGGCCGGCGGTATCGTCGGCGCCGTACGCACGGCGGCGGCCGCCGGTTTCGACCGCATCATCGGCTTTGACATGGGCGGCACCTCGACCGATGTCGCGCATTTTTCCGGGACAGACCCTGGCGCACTCGAACGTACTTTTGATGCCATGGTCGCCGGCGTGCGCGTGCGCGCGCCGATGCTCGCCATTCACACTGTCGCAGCAGGCGGCGGATCCATCCTGCAGTTTGACGGCTCGCGACTGCGTGCGGGTCCGGACTCCGCCGGCGCCAATCCGGGACCTGCCTGTTACGGCAAGGACGGGCCACTCACCATCACCGACTGCAATGTGCTGCTCGGGCGCATCCAGCCCTCCTTGTTCCCCAGCGTGTTCGGCGCCAATGGCAGACAGCCGCTGGATGTTGCGGTAACGCGATCGAAATTCGTGCAGCTTCATCAAAAAATAAACAATAAAAACAATAATTTGAAAAGCATCGAAGCGTTGGCCGAGGGCGGCCTGCGCATCGCCGTCGAGAACATGGCCAATGCCATCAAAAAAATCTCCGTGCAGCGCGGCCACGACGTCACCACCTACACGCTGGCCTGCTTTGGCGGCGCCGGCGGTCAGCACGCCTGTCGGGTCGCTGATGCACTGGGTATGCCGCGGGTCTTCATTCACCCGCTCGCAGGCGTGTTGTCGGCACTCGGCATGGGATTAGCTGACATCACTGCCATGCGCGAGCAGGCTGTCGAGTCGCCGCTGTCTGACACCACACTGCGTGCACTACAACCTGTCATTACAAGACTGGGCGAGACCGCGGGCGATCAGGTGTTGTCCCAAGGCGTTCCCTCCTCCGCCATCCGTCTGCAGATCCGCCTGCTGATCAAATACGCCGGCACTGACAGCGTCATCGGCGTCGCTCACGGTACTCGCGACGCCATGCAGCACGAATTCGAACAGACCTATCTGCAGCGCTACAGCTTTCTGATGCAGGATCGCCCGCTGATCATCGACACCGTGACCGTCGAAGCGATCGGTCAGGGTCATCACGAATCCGCGCTGGCTGCGACAACCACACCCGAAAGACAAACTGCGCCATTACGCGTGCCAATGTTTTGCGAAGGCGACTGGCAAGAAATTGGCGCACACCACCGTAATGCATTGCCATCAGGAACACGGATACAAGGCCCTGCCATCATCACGGATGCCCATGCTACAACGGTCATCGAACCGAGCTGGCAGGCGGAGGTTGCACCCGAAGGCCATCTGTTACTGACGCGGAGCAGCCCGAGAGCGCAGGAACAGACCGGCTCGCAGGCCGACCCCGTGCTGCTCGAGGTCTTCAATAATCTCTATATGTCGATCGCGGAACAGATGGGCGCAACACTGGCCAACACCGCGCATTCGGTCAACATCAAGGAGCGGCTGGATTTCTCATGCGCACTGTTTGACGGCGACGGCAATCTGATCGCCAATGCGCCGCACATGCCTGTGCACCTGGGCTCGATGGGGGCAAGCGTCCGAGCCGTCATCGACGCCAACCACGGCCGCATGTCGCCGGGCGATGCCTGGATGCTGAATGACCCCTATGCCGGCGGCACCCACCTTCCGGACATCACGGTGATTACCCCGGTCTTCGATACCGAAGGTCGCAAAGTGCTGTTCTATACCGGATCACGCGGCCACCACGCCGACGTCGGCGGCATCACCCCCGGCTCGATGCCGCCGGACAGCCGTCACATCGAAGAAGAAGGCGTGCTGATCTCGAATTTTCTGCTGGTGCAGGACGGAAAATTCCGCGAAACAGAAACCCGGGAACTGTTCTCGTCAACTCAGCACCCCGCGCGCAATATCGATCAGAACATAGCGGACCTGCGAGCGATGATTGCGGCCAACCGCAAGGGCGCGATGGAACTTGAACGCATGATCGGACAGTTCGGACTGAATGTCGTCCAGGCTTATATGCGCCACGTGCAGGACAATGCCGAAGCTGCTGTGCGCCGCGTCATCGACCATCTGCATGACAGCCGCTTCAGTTACGAGATGGATCACGGCGCGGTGATCCGTGTCGCCATCCGCTTAGACACTGCCAGGCGCAGCGCCGTGATCGACTTTACCGGCACCTCACCGCAGGGCAATGACAACTTCAACGCGCCCTTGGCGGTGACGATGGCCGCCGTGCTGTATGTCTTCCGCTCCCTGGTTGATGACGACATCCCGCTCAATGCCGGCTGCCTGCGCCCGCTGGAAGTCATCGTGCCGCCGGGCACGCTGCTCAATCCCCGTCATCCCGCCGCAGTCGTAGCCGGCAATGTCGAAACTTCGCAGTGCGTCACCGACGCGCTGTATGGCGCCCTCGGGGTGATGGGCGCCTCGCAGGGCACGATGAATAATTTCACCTTCGGCAATGCCCGGCACCAGTATTACGAAACCATTGCCGGCGGTTCCGGCGCAGGCGATGGTTTTGACGGCACGTCCTGCGTGCAAACCCATATGACCAATTCGCGTCTCACCGATCCTGAAGTTCTTGAATGGCGTTACCCGGTGCGGCTCGACAGTTTTGCGATCCGTCACGGCAGTGGCGGTGCCGGTCGCTGGTGTGGTGGTGACGGCGGGATCCGCCGCATGCGCTTCCTTGAACCCATGACTGCCGCCATTCTCTCAGGCCACCGTCGAGTACCGCCCTACGGCATGAACGGCGGCAGCCCCGGACTCACCGGGCGCAATGCCGTCGAACGCGCCGACGGCCGCGTGACCGAACTCGACGCCTGCACCAGCGTGGAAATGCAGCCGGATGACATTTTCATCATCGAAACCCCGGGCGGCGGCGGATACGGCCCGGTAAAATAGTGTCCGAACCGACTGCATTATCCCCCAAAACCTATAAATATTATTTAATAAAAACATATATTTAGG
>CANHZX010000199.1 GCA_947465215.1 Betaproteobacteria bacterium
CATATTGAAGCCCGGCGCAAGATTGCCGAAGCCATGCCAGCGCTCGGAAGGCCGCAGCATCCAGTCATCGCGGTTGCCGACCCCCTCGTCCGACAGCCGTTCCGGCCCCCAGACCTTGAACCACCAGTCCTTGCCGAATTCGGCATCGACCTTGCGCATCGCGCGGCGGAAATCCAGCGCCTCCATGATCGACTCCTCGACCAGCGCGGTGCCGCCCGGCGCCTCCATCATCGCCGCCGCGACATCGCAGGACGCAATGATCGCGTATTGCGGCGAGGTCGACGTGTGCATCAGATAGGCTTCATTGAAGGTGTCGTAGTCGAGTTTGCGCGTCTCGCTGTCCTGCACCAGGATCTGCGACGCCTGCGACAGCCCGGCGAGCAGCTTGTGCGTCGACTGCGTTGAAAACACCACCGACTCCTTGGTCCGCGGCCGGCCCTGACCGATTGCGTGCATGCCGTGGTAGAACTTGTGGAAGGTCGCGTGCGGCAGCCAGGCTTCGTCGAAATGCAGCGTATCGATCTTGCCGTCAAGCATCTCCTTGATGATGTCGACGTTGTAGAGAATGCCGTCGTAGGTGCTCTGGGTGATGGTCAGGATGCGCGGCTTGGCCTTCGACAGCGATTTCGCGGCGAAGGGATTGGCCTTGATCTTTTTCTCGATGTTCTCCCAGCTGAATTCTTCCAGCGGGATCGGTCCGATGATGCCAAAATGGTTGCGCGTCGGCATCAGGAACACCGGCACCGCGCCGGTCATGGTGATCGCGTGCAGGATGGAGACATGGCAGTTACGGTCGACGATCACCACGTCGCCCGGCGCCACGGTCGAATGCCAGACCATCTTGTTCGAGGTCGAGGTGCCGTTGGTGACGAAAAACAGATGGTCACAGTTGAAAATGCGCGCCGCATTGCGCTCCGAAGCCGCCACCGGACCCGAGTGGTCGAGCAGCTGGCCGAGTTCATCCACCGCGTTGCAGACGTCAGCGCGCAGCAGGTTCTCGCCAAAAAACTGGTGGAACATCTGCCCCACCGGACTTTTCAGGAAAGCAACGCCGCCGGAATGCCCGGGGCAGTGCCAGGAATAGGAGCCGTCCTGTGCGTAATGCGTCAGCGCCCTGAAAAACGGCGGCGCGAGGCTGTCGAGATAGGACTTCGATTCACGAACGATGTAACGCGCGACAAATTCCGGCGTGTCCTCGAACATGTGAATGAAACCGTGCAACTCGCGCAGCACGTCGTTGGGGATGTGGCGGGAAGTCTGGGTCTCGCCATACAGAAAGATCGGAATATCGGCATTGCGGAAACGGATCGCCTTGACGAAGGTGCGCAGCTCACCGATGGTCGACTCCAGCTCCTGCGCCGAAAAATCGTCGTCGTCCACCGAGAGGATGAACCCCGAAGCGCGCGACTGCTGCTGCGCAAACGATGACAGATCGCCATAGCTGGTAACGCCCAGCACTTCGGTGCCCTCTTCCTCCAGCGCCTTGGCCAGCGCGCGGATGCCGAGGCCGCTCGTATTCTCCGAACGGAAGTCTTCGTCGATGATAATGACCGGAAAACGGAAGCGCATGATGCCTCTGCTGAAGTAGGTGGGTGTAAAAAAACTACTGAAGGATGAGCCGGCTGCGGCGCGCGGGAAGCGCACACGCGATACGGAGCCGCGCCGTCACTGGCGGCTGCGCGCCGAAACGGCGCATGGGGCGGTGATCGCGGAATTCAGCACGCCGCTATCTTAGCGCCGAATCCCGCGACTTCGAAAGGGTTTCCCCGCCCGGACTATGTGTTTTTTACAACGATCTTCGGGAAGGCCGCCGAGTGATCCTGCTGCTTATCGGCAATCTTTACCGCCACGCGACGGGCGATCTGGCGGTAGATCTCGGAAATACGGCCATCGGGGTCGCTCACCAGGGTCGGCTTACCCGAGTCGGCATGCTGGCGGATATTGATGTCCAGCGGCAGGGAACCGAGCATCTCGACGTTGTAGTCAGTACCCATGCGGTTACCACCGCCCTCGCCGAAAATATGCTCCTCATGGCCGCACTTCGAGCAGATGTGCAGCGACATGTTCTCGACGATGCCGAGAATGGGAATACCCACCTTCTCGAACATCTTCAGACCCTTGCGGGCGTCAATCAGCGCGATGTCCTGCGGCGTGGTGACAATCACCGCACCAGTCACCGGTACGCGCTGCGCCAGAGTCAACTGGATGTCGCCAGTGCCCGGCGGCAGGTCGACGACAAGGTAATCGACGTCATGCCATTTGGTTTCATTGAGAAGCTGTTCCAGTGCCTGGGTCACCATCGGACCGCGCCAGACCATTGGTGTTTCGGTATCGATCAGGAAACCGATCGACATCGCCTGCAGGCCGTGGCCTTCCATGGGCTCCAGCGACTTGCCGTCCTTGGATTCCGGCCGGCCTGAAATGCCCAGCATCATCGGCTGCGAAGGCCCGTAAATGTCCGCATCCAGCACACCGACGGTCGCGCCTTCGGCAGCCAGCGCCAGCGCCAGATTCACCGCAGTCGTACTCTTGCCGACGCCGCCCTTGCCGGAAGCCACCGCGATGATGTTCTTGATGCCGGGAATCAGTTTCACGCCGCGCTGCACGGCATGAGAAACAATCTTGATCGTCACGTTGACGGTCACAGTGCCGACGCCGGGCAGCGACTTCAGCTTGGCGGTGATTTCCTTGCGGATCGGCTCGACCTGGCTTTTCGCGGGATAACCCAGCAGGACATCGACGGACACATTGTTGCCGTCGACCTTGATGTTCTTCGCCGATTTGCCGGTGATGTAGTCGGTTTTGGTGTTCGGATCGACGAGCTGCTTCAGCGCGCTCTGTACGTCCTGTTCGGTGATTGCCATGATTCGGGTTCCATTCAGATTGCTTTGGTGAGGCGCGATTGTATCGGCATACCCCTGCCCGACCAACCACAACCCCATGTCGGAAAAGGTTTTTTCGTCCACGACAGCTGTTTAGAAGGAACCGTGACTGAAGCCACGGCTAAGCGCCGATAGTTTGTTGTTATAATTCAATCCTTTAGCCTCATTCAGCTGTTCTTTCACCGACTTTCATCCGACTGCATCCATGCCTCAACGCCGCATCCTCGTCACCTCAGCACTGCCTTATGCCAATGGCGCCATTCATCTGGGCCATCTGGTCGAGTACATCCAGACCGATATCTGGGTGCGCTTTCAGCGCATGCAGGGCCACGAAGTGCACTACGTCGGCGCCGACGACACCCACGGCACGCCGGTGATGCTACGCGCCGAATCCGAAGGCCTGACGCCAGAACAACTGATCGAACGCGTGTGGAAGGAACACAAGCGCGACTTCGACAATTTCTCCGTCGGTTTCGACAACTACTACTCGACACACTCCCCGGAAAACCGCGCGCTGTGTGAAGAGATCTACGGCAAGCTCGAACAGGGCGGCCTGATCACCAAACGCCCGGTCGAACAGTTCTACGACCCGGTAAAAGCAATGTTCCTGCCCGACCGTTTCATCAAGGGCGAATGCCCGAAATGCGGTGCCAAGGACCAGTACGGCGATTCCTGCGAAGTCTGCGGCGCCACCTACAGCCCGACAGAACTGAAAAATCCCTATTCAACGGTGTCCGGCGCGGAGCCGGTGCGCAAGTCTTCCGAGCACCATTTCTTCAAGCTGTCCGACCCGCGCTGCGAGGGTTTCCTGCGCCGCTACACCCAGGGCGATAACCACCTGCAGTCCGAAGCAGCGAACAAGATGAAGGAATGGCTCGGTGAAGCCGGCGAAGGCAAGCTGTCAGACTGGGACATTTCGCGCGACGCACCCTACTTCGGTTTCCCGATTCCCGGCACAGACGAGAAAAAATTCTTTTATGTCTGGCTGGATGCACCAGTCGGTTACTTCGCCAGCTTTACCAATCATGTGCGCGGCAAAAAACTCGGTGACGGCCTGTTGCAGGATTTCCTGCGCCCCGGCGGCAATACCGAGATGGTGCATTTCATCGGCAAGGACATCCTCTACTTCCACGCACTGTTCTGGCCAGCAATGCTCGAACACGCCGGTTTCCGAACGCCGACCCGCGTCTATGCCCACGGCTTCCTCACCGTCAACGGCGAAAAGATGTCGAAGTCGCGCGGCACCTTCATTACGGCCAACAGTTACATCGAACAGGGACTCAATCCGGAATGGCTCCGGTATTACTACGCAGCCAAGCTGGGACCGACGATGGAAGACATCGACCTCAACCTCGATGATTTTGTGGCACGCGTGAACAGCGATCTGGTCGGCAAATATTTCAATATTGCCAGCCGTGCAGCCGGATTCGTTGCCAAACACTTCGAGGGCCGGCTGCTGCCGGTGCAGGCTGATGACTCCGTCAACTGGCCGGCAAGCGCCGTGGCGATCGCATCAGCGGATAACATCGCCGCCGATTTTGAAAACCGTGAATACGGCAAAGCGGTGCGAGAAGTCATGCGCATCGCGGATATCGTCAATCAACACTGGGACAAGGCCAAACCCTGGGAACTTGCCCGCAATCCCGATCAGCACAAGGCGTTGCATACCATCTGCTCGGACTGCCTGAATGCATTCAGAATCCTCAGTTACTACATCACCCCGGTAATGCCGGATCGGGCCGCAAAGGCACGGGATTTTTTCGGCGTTACCGGCGAGCCGCGCTGGACCGACATCCACCAATGCGCCGCCAGCGTCAAACCTTACGAACACCTGATGGGACGCATTGACCCCAAGCAGATCGAAGCTCTGGTTGCCGCCAATACCGACAACCTGAAACCCTCAGCACCCGCCGCCAAGCCGGCAGCCGCAAAAACAACGGAGAAAGACGTGGAAGCCGCAACCGCCCAACCGACCCACATCTCGATCGACGACTTCTCGAAAATCGACCTGCGTATCGCACGCATCGCCAACGCCGAACATGTCGAAGGCGCCGACAAGCTGCTGAAACTGACGCTGGACGTCGGCGAACTCGGCACCAAACAGGTCTTCGCCGGCATCAAGTCGGCCTATGACCCGGCGACGCTGGTCGGTCGCCTGACGGTGATGGTCGCCAACCTCGCGCCGCGCAAGATGAAATTCGGCATGTCCGAAGGCATGGTGCTCGCCGCCAGCGGCGAAGCTCCCGGCCTGTTCATCCTGTCCCCGGATTCCGGCGCGCAACCGGGCATGCGGGTCAAGTAACCCGGACCAAAGACAGCAACACACAATGAGCGGCAACCGCAACTTCATCTGCACCGTCGTCTTCATCGACATCGTCGAGTTTTCGAAAAAGCCGGTGGCGGACCAGATGCGAATCAAGGATCAGCTCAATCAGCTGCTCGCCGC
>CANHZX010000200.1 GCA_947465215.1 Betaproteobacteria bacterium
GCTCCGGGTCAGCGGACAATGGGCACTGACACTGGATGATGTATTGCGTGGTAAAGCGAACATTTACCGCGAAAGCGGCGACCTCTCGCTGGCTGTTGAACCGCGCCTGCCTCTGGATCTGCGCAAAACCATGATCAATATGACTGCGGCCGACAGTCTGGTCGATCTTGCGCTCGACATCGACAGTGGCGCCATGGGCACTTCCACTGCACGTTTGCAGACCCGTATTGTGCGTCGGGATAACGGCTGGCTGCTGCCCGGTGAAGCACCGTTCACCGGCAACGTCAGTGTCGATTTCAAATCCCTTGCCTGGCTGCGCGGCCTGCTGCCGGCCCTTGATCGCATTGACGGACAACTGGCGGTACGGATGCAGGCCGGCGGCACCGTTGCCAACCCCCGTCTTTCAGGAACGATCACTGGCGACCAGATCCGGCTACGTGCCTTCGGACCCGGCCTCGATCTGCGCGACGGCCGGCTGCGTGCCGTTCTCGACGGCACCAGCTTCCGTCTCGACGAATTCGAACTGAAGGCGGGCAAAGGACGCATTACCGCCACAGGAGCAGCCGAACTTGCCGGCGGGCTGCGCAGCGTAGACCTGCAGGCGCGTGCAGAACATGCGCAGATCCTGCTGGCGCCGCAATGGTCAGCCATCATCGACGGCAACGGGCGCCTGGGTTTCCGTGACCGGCGCGTCACTCTGGATGGCAAGTTCAGCCTCGATGAAGGCCGTTATGACCTCGGAACCAAACGCAAACCCGAACTTGGCAGCGATGTTGTTGTGCGTTCGGCAAAAACCGAACCGGCCGCAAAAACGGCACCCCTGCCCGTCCAACTCGACATCGGCATCGAACTCAATGACAAGCTCACGGTGCGGGGCAACGGACTCGACGCCTTGCTCGGCGGTTCATTGCGCGTTACATCCAAAGGCGCCGGACTATCAGCCATCGGTGATGTGCGAACGGTGCGTGGCAATTACTCGGTCTTTGGCCAGCGACTGGAAATCGAGCGCGGCACCGTCGCCTTCGCCGGACCGCTGACAGACCCCGGACTGGACCTGCGGGCCAGTCGCAAGATCCAGACCGTCGAGGTCGGCGTTGAAGTCACCGGCTCATTGCAGCGCCCCAGCGTCAAGCTGTTCTCGGTGCCGGACATGTCAGACACCGACCGCCTGACTTGGCTGGCGTTGGGTCGTGACCCTGCCGGGAACGATCGCGCGCAAATGGCCGTCCTGCAGGCCGCTGTGTTGAGCCTGAACAGCAGCGGCGGCAAACCCATGCAGCAGCAGATTGCCGAAGGCGTCGGTTTGGATGAACTCGGCTTTGCCACCGGAGAAAACGGCACCCTCGGCGTGGTTGCCTTGGGCAAAAAACTCACGGACCAGCTGAGCATCCGTCTGGAGCAGACGCTGGGCGGCACCGCCGGCAGCCTGCTGCGGATGGATTTCATGCTCACGGAAAGCTGGCGTTTGCGCGGCACGGCGGGTGCGGAAAACGCCGGCGATATCCTTTTCACCTTGCGCTTCGACTGAGCGAAAACAGTCCGATATACAAGCGCTTGCAAGTTCCATAAAATGGCCCAACACAATCCAAAATAGGATGGAGGAGATCATCATGAAAAAATTCGGAAAACTCTTGGCATGCGGCATGACAGCCATTTCTGCGGCGTCTCTTTCGGGCATCGCTGCCGCGCAGGAAGTCTGGCCCAGCCGCGCGATACGGATCATCAATCCTTTTCCCGCAGGTGGCGGCACCGATGCGTTTGCACGCCCTCTCGCGGCGCGACTCAATACCGAACTCGGCCAGCAGGTGCTGATCGAAAACATCGGCGGTGCCGGCGGCACGCTGGGTGCATCGGTCGCAGCAAAGGCTCCTGGAAACGGCTATAACTGGATGATGGGCGCGGTGCATCACACGATTGCCGAAACGCTGTATACCAAACTCCAGTACAGCCTCGAACGCGATTTTATTCCGGTCACAGTTGCGGCTTTTGTGCCGAGCGCAGTGGTCATTCACCCCTCGATCCCGGCAAAAACCGTCAAGGAACTGATCGCCCTGGAAAAAAAGAATCCGGGCAAGATCAATTTCGGCTCGGCCGGTTACGGCACGACCCACCACATGAACGGTGAACTGTTCAACCTGATTACCGGTACCAAACTGATCCACGTGCCGTTCAAGGGCGCAGGTCCGCTGACCCCGGCGCTGATGTCCGGCGAAGTCGATATGGCCTTCGACGGCATGGGCACCGCAGCACCGAACATCAAGGCCGGCCGCCTGCGTGCGCTGGCGGTCACCACGGCCAAACGTTCGGCACTGCTGCCTGAAATCCCGACGCTGCAGGAATCCGGCGTCAACATGGACGTCACCACCTGGTATGCACTGTGGGCAGTCAAGGGCACATCAAAACCGGTGGTAGACCGGATGTATGCCGCTACGGTCAAAGTCATGGCGCTGCCCGAAGTGAAAAAAGTCTGGGATTCCCTGGGCGCGACCCAGGGTGGCCAGAGCCCTGCTGAATTCGAAAAATTCGTGAAACAGGAAATCGCAACCTGGGGCAAGGTCGTGAAAGCGTCCGGTGCCAAAGTCGACAACTGATCCCGCTGCTGCTCCCGAGTCGGGCCTGCTGGCCCGGCTCTGGAACGGCGTCACGGCACGCAGCCGCACGCTGCGCGACCGTCGTCGCCAGAACTGGCTCGCCGAAGCGGCAGAAACGCTTTACTCCGAACTGGGTGAGGCTTCGGGAGTCGCACTCGCCCGGCGCATCCTCGACCGTTATGCCGCCTTGCCGCCGCAGGGCAAACTCGAATTCCTGCAGGTCCTCGCCACTCGATTTGCCGCTAACCCGCAGCGCCTTGATGCCGCCATCCGCGCCTACTTCGTGGATCCGCATCCGGCGATGATCCGCCAGGTCCACGAAGCCTCCGACTCCCGCCGTCCCGAACTGCTGCGCCGTCTGAACTTCGCGCCCAGCGGCACCGACAGCCTGCTGCGCATGCGTGAGGACGTGATTGACCAGTTGCGCGAACACCCGGAGCTCGGCGAAGTCGATGCTGATTTCGAACACCTGTTTTATTCGTGGTTCAACCGCGGTTTCCTGCAACTGCGCCCGATCGACTGGCACACGCCTGCCGTCGTCCTCGAAAAAATCATCCGCTACGAAGCCGTACATGAAATTTCCGGCTGGGGAGATTTGCGCCGCCGGCTGGATCCGCCGGACCGCAAATGTTTCGCCTTTTTCCATCCGACACTGGCCGATGACCCGCTGATTTTCGTTGAAGTCGCGCTGACGCATGACATTCCGGATGCCATCGCCCCGCTGCTTGCCGATGGCCGCCTGCCGATCAATCCGCGCACGGCACGGACGGCGGTGTTTTATTCGATTTCCAACTGCCAACGCGGACTGCGTGGCGTGTCTTTCGGCAACTTCCTGATCAAGCAGGTAGCGGCGGAACTCAAGCGCGACTTCCCGCAGCTGCGCACCTTCGTCACGCTATCGCCGGTGCCCGGCTTCATGGGATGGTTGAAACGCAGCCATCCGGACTCACCACTGCTGCAGGAACTGTCCCGCCCCGACTGGCACACCGATCCGATACTTGCAGAGCAGTTGCGCCCTGCGTTACAAGACAAGGCTGCGGAGTATCTGCTCGAAGCGAAGAACGGCGCAGGCCGGCCGGTCGATCCGGTTGCGCGCTTTCATCTGGGGAATGGTGCCAGTATCGAAAACATCCGCTGGCTGGGCGATCCCTCGCCAAAGGGTCAGCAAAACGCTGCCGGCTTCATGGTGAATTACCTCTACGACCTCGACAACATCGAGGCCAACCACGAAGCGCACATCAAACACGGCACGATCTTTGCCTCCCCCAGAACACGCTCCCTGCGCATTAAGTAAAACCCGTCCATCCCGGGCAAATGCCTAATGGGTCAAGATCCTGCGAATGTCTTCGACATCCTGGAGTCGGTTATAGAGATGGAATCCGAATTGCAACTGCCCGCGGCAATTGGCAAAACGCACCCGGCCTGACGTCAGTTTTTCTGCCAGTCCCTTTAATACCGGCGGATCAAGCGAACGATTAATATAGGGCGGAGGGAGGCCAACCGCGACCACATGGCTTTGATGCGACGCCTCCATAGGGGCGTCGATCGAAATCTCAAATTCATTAAATACCAGTCGCAGCTGTGCTGCCAGACCGCAGGCATGCTTCTCGATACGGGAGACCTGGAATTCATTCAGCGACTTCAATGCGGTCCGGGCAATTAACAAGTCAATAAAATGAATGTACGACTGTGCTAAAAACGGGTTAGGGCGCACTGCATTGTTAAACCCATCCGCAAACCCTGACTCCGGTGACAACTTAGATTCATCAACAAAAAAGAAACAGATGCCTTCCAGACCAAGCGCATTACCTTTAGGCGAAACCAGAAGACCGTCGAAAGCATTACCGGCGCCGCCCAATTCAATGATGCCGGCACTGGAACTGCCATCCGCCAAAAAAAATGCATCATGCTTTCTGCAAATGGCCGCAATTTTAGCAAGCGGAAGCCGCCACCCCCTCCAATACGAAACCGCTGGAAGCAAAACCATCGACGTTTGGTCATTGACCATCCGGCTCAGGCGATGCAAGGGGAATGAAAGCTCCCCTTCGAGATGCAGCTCGATCAGGTTGAACTCGTAACGGAACGCAAAATATCGCACAAAGGCAACGATGTCCGGACGGGTGAGTTCGGAGCAAATGATGATGTTTCCGCCGCGCAACTTCTTGACGATCTTCGAAAGCACTTCTGATGGGCCAGAAAACGAGGGGGAAAGACCGACCTCCCGGGTTTGAGCACCGATCATTTGCGCAAAATTTTGAACACAATCCCGAACAACATTCTCCCAAGGGGCCTCAAACGCCACCGTCTTAGACAAAAAAAGCGCGTCCAAGTAATCAAGGGCGTGATTTCGGGCTGACAATGGCAGCAGCCCATGGGTCACTGAATCCAGATAGATCCACTGTGATGTGGCCGGGTATTCAGCACGGGGAGAATCAATGAGAGACCCTAGTGACTGTGACTCATCCATATTAATGAAACGCCCCCCGCCTCCGTCGTGGTTATCGCTAGCAGTTGCATGCGCGATTGAATAGACATTAACGTAACGGCGTAATACTCACTATTGCTTTTATCATGCGTTCTGATTTCAATAAACGGCAAAGCTCGCAATGAAAAACCAAGCCGCCAGCATTAATTCAGGGAAGGCAGCATTCACAAAAAAGCAAACACTACAGCACGGAATTACGGCAAAATGAATCGCATAAATTAGTGATAATTAACAAGTAACGCGGCCTGGGA
>CANHZX010000201.1 GCA_947465215.1 Betaproteobacteria bacterium
AAACCGATCGCGCTGTCACTGAACGATGCCGAGGACATCCTCGCCACGCTGAAAGCCACCAAGGGCGAATTGCGCATCGGCTACAGCCGTCGCTACAAGGAGTGCTACCTGCGCGCCAAGGAACAGATGATCCAGGGCAGGCTCGGCCGCGTGACCGGCGGCCTGGCACGGGTCTACAACTCGCGCGCACAGGCGTTCTCCATTCTCAAGCGCGATCCGCATGCGACCCCGGTGCTGGATGTGCTGACGTATTACGTCGACCTGATGTGCTGGTTCCTTGAAGGCAATCCGCCGGTGGAAGTGGTCGCCCGCGGCCAGCACGGCATTTTCAAGGAAGCCGGTTACGGCGCGCACGACGTGACCTGGGCCATCGTGACCTTTGCCGACGGTGCGGTAGTCAACTTCGGCGTGAGCTACGCCCTGCCCGCGAAATATCCGACGCTGGGCCAATCCGACCGCGTTGAACTGCTGGGCACCGAAGGCACCATGCTGATCGACGACGACCACATGGACCATGTGCTGTATTCAGACCGCGGCATCCCGCACGCCTATGTGCCGGACCACGCAGTGAACATGGCCTTCCTCGGCAGCAATACCGCCGGCGACTGGGCCGTCGGTGACTTCTGGGGCCCGCTGGGCAATGAAACCCGCGCCTGGCTCGACCATCTGGCCACCGGCAGTGCCACGGTGCACACCACACCGGAGCAGGCGATGATCAACCTGCAGACGACCATTGCCATTGAACGTTCAGCGCGTTCCGGACAGCCGGTCCGGCTGCCGCTCGAAACCTGAAACAGTTGCAGCACTGCAATCGCCCGGAAGAAACCATGAATAAATCACTACTCATCGCCTGCGGCATTGCCATCGCGGCGTCTGCAGCACAAGCGCAGGATTTTCCGAACCGTCCAGTGCGGATGATTTCACCCAACCCGCCCAGCGGCGCCAACGACACCATCGGCCGAATTGTTGCGATCAAGATCGGCGAGGCACTGGGTCAGCCCATGGTCATCGACAATCGCGGCGGCGCAGGCGGCACCTTGGGTGCGGAAATCGCGGCGAAAGCCAATCCCGACGGCTATACCCTGCTCGCAGCCTCGGTATCGACGCACTCGTTTTCACCGGCACTGAAAGACAAGCTCAACTACGACCCGGTAAAAGATTTCGCACCGATCTCCCTGTTCGGCATTTCGCAGAATCTGCTGGTCGCAAACCCGTCATTGCGCGTGAACACCGTCGGCGAACTGGTGGCGCTGGCCAAATCCAAACCGCGCGCGCTGAACTACGCGTCGGGCGGCACCGGTTCAACCAGTCACTATGCGATAGCGCTGTTCGTGCATCGCGCGGGTATTGCCAAAGAAACCATCCATATACCGTACAAGGGCGGTGCGCCCTCTGTCGCCGCCACGATGGCGGGCGAAACCCAGTTCTATTTCGGTCCGATGGTGAGCATGACGTCACAGGTGCAATCGGGGAAACTGAAGGCAATCGCAGTCGGCGGCATGAAACGCTCACCGACCATGCCGGATATTCCGACAGTCGCCGAATCCGGCGTACCGACCTATCAGTCATTCGGTTGGTTCGGATTGATGGCGCCGGCGAAAACACCCAAGGCCATTTTGCAGAAACTGCATCAGGCCACGGTCACTGCTGTCGGCTCGGCAGAGATCGCACAGAAGTTCATGCAACTCGGCGTAGACCCCGTGACCAATTCACCGGAAGAATTCGGTAAGTTCGTCGCCGACCAACTGGTGCGCTACAAGTCGGCCGTCAAGGAACTCGGCATCCAGGCCGACTGATCGCGTTTGCCGATCACGCTTTCTGCGTGATCAACCCGGCGGCCAGTGCAGCGGCCGCCCCGCAAGTATGTGCAGGTGCAGATGGAACACCGTCTGCCCGGCATCCGCCCCGTTATTCACCACCAGACGGAAGGCATCGCCAACACCAAGTTGGCGCGCCACTCTGCCGGCTGCCAGCAGCAAGTGGCCCAGCAAGTCCTGATCGGCCGTACTGGCATCAGCCAGCCTCGCAATCTCCTGCTTCGGAATCAACAGCACATGGGTGGGTGCCTGGGGATTGATGTCCCGGAAGGCTAGGCAGCGCTCGTCTTCATAGACGATATCTGCAGGAATCTCACGGGCGATGATCTTGCTGAACAGGGTGGTCATAAGATTTTAAAAATAGTCACTTATAAACAGACAGTTACTAGGAAAAGCCGCAGCGCGGCGGGGGACTGGCAAGGGTTTGATTCGCCAGCGTTTTTTGATGCTATCGACGGGAGTCTTCGCCGTCAAAGTTAGTGATCGCAAACCAATTATGGTGCGGTGCAATAAATATTTACGCCAAAGCCTTGACTTGCTTTTTTAAGCCATTATAATTTTAATTGTGCAGCGCAATATTAATGAAGCACCCCAGCGCTACGAAATTCGTTTTAACCAGTATCCAACTGTTTTTAAAGGAGATTAATCATGTATCAGACTCCAGAACAACTTATTGCAATGAACAAAGCCAACCTCGAAGCCGCGATGAAATTCGCCGGTGTTGCCATCGAGGGCGCCGAAAAAGTGATCGAACTGCAGCTGAAAGCCGCGAAAACCGCGTTCTCTGACAGCTTCGAAGGCGCTAAAGCACTGGCCGCAGTCAAGGATTTCCAGCAATTCGCCGCGCTGAAAGACAACCTGGCCCAGCCGTCGCTGGAAAAAGCCACCGCCTACGCGAAAAGCCTCTACGACGTTGCGTCGGGCACCCAGGCTGAATTCGGCAAGCTGGTTGAAGCGCAGGTCTCCGTGTTCAACAAAGAACTGGTGACTGGCCTCGACAAGCTGGTGAAAACCGCCCCGGCGGGTTCGGAAGTCGGCGTAGCAGCGGTGAAGTCGGCGATTGCCGCCGTCAACTCGGCTTACGACAACCTGTCGAAAGTTGCTAAGCAGTTCGCGCAAGCCACGCAGTCGAACATGGAATCAGCTGCTTCCCAGGCGACCACCGCGGTGAAAAAGGCCAGCAAGAAAGCTGCCTGAGCCTTAGTAACAAACGCAGCAACAAAAAGCCCCCGGGGAAATCCGGGGGCTTTTTTCATTGAACCGCAATCGCGCTTCAGGCCTGGAACGGCGTCCACGGAAAACCCAGTGCGCTGACCCCGGCCTTGAGCATTGCAATCGCCGGCGCCACCTGCTCCGCATCACCGCGCACGCCGAGCTCAATATACCGCTCAGGCGTCACCCGCGGCAGGCTGAACACCTTGAGGTCCGGATAGGCGCGCAGACATTCGTTCATCAGATCGATCAGCTGGCTCTCGCCCGCTTCGCGAACAATGATCGCTGCCTCCACCGCGCGGACGGCGCCGAGCGATGCGTAACGCTGATCAATCACCCACTCCATCATCGGCCAGGCCATCTCCGGAAAACCCGGCAGAAAATGGTGATTGCGAAAAGTGAAGCCGGGGATGCGGTTGTACGGATTCGGAATGATCGTCGCGCCCTCGGGAAACTCGCCCATCATCAGTCGCTGCGGCGTGACACCCTTGGGATCATCGGCAAAGCGTGCACGGATTTCGGTTTCAGCCTCGGGATGCAGCTTCAGCGCGACGCCGGCCGCTGCGGCCGCGCACTGTCGGGTGTGATCATCAGGTGTCGCACCGATGCCGCCGAAACTGAACACCACATCATCACCCGCCAATGTGCGGCGCAGTGTCGACACAATCAGATCAGGCTCATCGCCCAGATACTGCGCCCATGACAGGTCGAACCCCCGTGCCGCGAGCAGCGCAATGGCCTTGGCCATGTGTTTGTCCTGGCGTTTGCCGGAGAGGATTTCATCCCCGATGATGATTACACCGAATTTCATGTTCCGTCTTGCTCCAATTCGTTAAACGCAGAAACACCGTGCCGCACGAAGCAGCGCCGGCATTTCGAATAAACAACCGGGTCAGCTGTGGATATAACTCTCGAGCTGCTGGATGGTCATCTGCTGATCAGCGATCACTTCCTTCACCAGATCGCCGATCGACAACATGCCGATGACCTTGCCGGCGTCGAGCACCGGCAGATGGCGGATGCGCTTGTTCGACATCACCGCCATGCATTCATCCACTTTCTGTGTCGGTCCGACGCACACCACCTTGTCGGACATGATCTCCCGCACGGCCATGTCATGGGACGACTTGCCGAACAGGATGACCTTGCGGGCATAGTCACGCTCCGAGAGGATGCCGCGCAGCTTGCCGTCGCTCATCACCGCCAGAGCTCCGACATTCTTTTCGGCCATTAACTTCAGCGCGTCATACACGCTGCTGTCCGGAGTCACTGACCAAACGCTGCTGCCCTTGCCCTGCAACAACTGACTGACCGTTTTCATGACCCCCTCCTCCGGGAGACGCCGGATGGAACCGGCAGGAAATCAGTCTAGCGAATTTTCCGGCCGGCGCGAAGCGACCACATGTCGGTCACTTCCCGCCAATAGCGTCCGCTTTCTGCAACAGGTTCTGGGCCATGCGGATATTGGCGAGATCCACGAGGCGACCGTCGACCTGCACCGCGCCCTTGCCCTCGCGGGCGGCCTGCGCCATCGCATCCACAATGCGTCGGGCTTTGGCGACTTCATCGGCTGACGGGCTGAATACCGCATTCGCCGCTTCAATCTGCGTCGGGTGAATGGCCCACTTGCCCTCGTAACCCAACGCCGCCACCCGGCGCGCCGCAGAAAGATAACCCTCAGGGTCCTTGAAATCGCCATAAGGGCCGTCGATGGGTCGCAAACCGTAGGCTCGGCACGCGACCAGAATGCGCACCTGTGCCGCATGCCAGGGATCGGTCTGATGGTATTCCCGATTGCCTTCGCTATCGCGGTCCGACAGCACGCCGTACTCCGGATGCAGCCCGCCGATGATAGTCGTGCGGGCCCGAGTCGAGGCCGCGAAATCACCGGAACCGAAGGCCAGCGCTTCCAGTCGGCGGCTCGATTGCGCAATCGCTTCGACGTTGGCCAGTCCCAGCGCCGTCTCGATCAATGCCTCAAAACCGATACGCTTGGTCCGTCCCTGTGCTGTCTCGATCTGCGTCACCAGCATGTCGAGTGCATAGAGGTCGGCAGGCACCCCGACTTTAGGAACAACCAGCATGTCGAGCCGCGGACAGTGTTCGACCAGATCCACCACATCGCGATACATGTAATGGGTATCGAGGCCGTTGATGCGCACCGCCATGATCTTCCTGCCCCAGTCCACGTCATTGAGCGCGGCGACAACGTTCTTTCGCGCCTGCGGTTTGTCGTCGGGCGCCACGGCATCCTCCAGATCAAGGAAAACCACATCCGCTGCGGACCTCGCCGCCTT
>CANHZX010000202.1 GCA_947465215.1 Betaproteobacteria bacterium
CCCAGCGGCGCCAGCGACATGCTGGCGACAACAATGCCGGCCAGCGCCGGCAGGTAGATGAATCCGAGGCTGTACTGCGGCAATCCGGCCTGTCCGAACCCGGTTACCAGAAATCCGGCTGTGCCGGCGGCCGCGAGCGGCCAACCGATGGCTGCCGCGCTGCCGATCGCCCGGTGGATTACAATGCCGCGTTTGACCAGATAGGCGACAACCAGTGCCGCACCGCCGGTGGCGGTCAGACTGGAAACGACACCAATGATGGCTGACGACACATTCAGTCCTGTTGTCGACAATGGTGCTGCGCCGGATTGCGGTTTCTTCCCCAGAAACATCTGCGCCGAGATGTAATAAATCAGCAGCGTAAATACCACGGTCAGCAACCGTACATCGAGCACGCTGGCCAGCAAGGCACCGCTGAAGGTGCCGACGATGATGCCCGGCGCCATGCGTTTGACGATGGTCCAGTCCACTGCGCCGTGACTGTGGTGAGCGCGCACGCTCGACACCGAGGTAAAGAGGATTGTTGCCATGGAAGTGCCGAGGGCGAGATGTACCACTTGGCCCGGATCGAAACCCTTCGCGGCATAAACAAAGGCCAGCACCGGCACCATCGCGGCGCCGCCGCCGATGCCGAGCAGCCCGGCAAAAAAACCGACAAACGCGCCGAGGGCGAGGTAGGCCCACCACCACTCGAACATCGGCGTCAGTCCTTGTTCACTTCATCAGACCGAGAATGAACTTCCATTCGTCGGGGTCCACCGGCGTGATCGACAGGCGGTTGCCTTTTGCGAGCACACGCATTTTGGCCAGCGGCTTGTGCTTGCGCAGCTCCGTCAGCGAGATCAGCGGCGTTTTTTTGACGAAACGGAAATCAACATGCAGCCAGCGCGGATTGTCCGGCGTTGCCGTCTCGTCGTAGTACTTGCTCTTGCGGTCGAATTGCGTGGCATCGGGATACGCCGCCTTGCTGACCTCGGCGATGCCGACGATACCGGGCTCGTCGCAGTTGGAGTGGTAATAGAAAGCCTGGTCGCCAGGTTTCATCTGGTCACGCATGAAATTGCGCGCCTGATAGTTGCGCACGCCGGTCCATGGCGTGGTTTTGTCACGGGCGAGGGCGTCGATGCCGTAAACATCGGGTTCGGATTTGATCAGCCAGTAGCGCATGTCGGGGTCATCGGTAAATGTTGACCAAAAAAAATGCGGCACGGCCGCATTTATATGTGGGTCCCCCGCATGTGCCGTCGCAGACCAGCATCCTGAACCTAGGGTTCAAGGCGGCCACCTTCCGGATTTCTTCAGGCACATCCGCGTGGGACGCGCACACCGAAACCACTATGGTCGGCGACCTGTGCAGAGTCTATTGGCTCAAAGAGTATATGGCCTGAACAAACACCGCAGGGGAAACTCTGGACGGCTTGAGGATCGGCGGACTGCCGGTGGAGCAGATTGCAAACTCAGAACAGTTTGCTTTGCTCCGCCATCGCCTGATCGATGGCCGTCTCCATGCGATGAATTCTACGCTTGGTCTCGGCGATATCAAAGCTGCCGCCGACTTTCATCGAGAGAAATTCATGCGCGATGTTCAGCGCTGCCATGATGGCAACGCGTTCAAGACCGATGATTTTGCCGCGGTCGCGGATTTCCTGCATTTTGACGTTGAGGTAATCCACGGCTTCGAGCAGACCCTTTTGCTCTTCTTCCGCACAGGCGACGCGAAATTCGCGACCCATGATGTTGATCTGCAAACCCTTTGCGTCGGCGCTCATGTTTCCTCGGCGGGAATCTGCTGGACGAGTTCTTCCAGTCGGTTGCTGGCGGTCTGGATTTTTTCCTCGAGTTGCTTGTTGCGATGCAGGGCTGAGGCCAGTTCCTGGCGCAGCCGCTGCGTGTCGTCGCGCAGCCGTTGGTTCACCTCGACAAACTGCGTCAGTTTGTCTTCCAGAGTCTTGAGTTCCGCTTCCATGCGCGCACTATAGTGGGGAAAATCCAGCAGGGTCAACCGGTAAGGCATCGTTCTGAATGTAATTTGGCATGTTTGCTACGGCTTTTGAGGCTAAGACTGCAAACGGCTTGAGCCGGCCCGGAGGGGTTTTTCGTGCGTTTGCGCCGGTAAACTATAAGTATTTGATTATTATTAATAATATATTAGTGTCGCCTTGGATCCGGTAGGTGCCAAAGCCTCCGGCCTGGGCTACAATCCCGGCTGTCCAGGACGAATCGCAAACGCATGCGGTGCGCCCCGGACGCGTTTCAGGTGCCGACGCACCCCGCAAGGGACGTCAGTGAAACGGGAAACAGGTGCGGTCGAAAGACCAATTCCTGTGCTGCCCCCGCAACGGTAAGCAACCGGCGTTCAAAGCAACGAACGCCATGGCGCATCAACAGCCACTGTCCCTTCAGGGGATGGGAAGGCGACGCGCCCGAGGTTGCAAGCCCGGAGACCGGCCTGCTTCGCCAGTCAGGAACAGTCGCGCAGGGCGGCCAACCGGATCATGCACGCCAAGTGCATTTCATTCCATTGGGCAAACTCGCGGCTTTTCCTTTTTGTTGCAACCTGCGTGCGGCGGGCACGTGCAAACAAGGAAATTGCATGAAAAGTTTTCCCATCCTCGCTGCGGCCCTGTCCGCGGCAGCCATCCCTGCTTATGCTGCGGATACCCTGGCTACGGCCGATGAACTGTCTCCGGTGGTCGTTACCGCTACCCGTTTTCCCGACGTCCAGCGCCAGTTTCCGATTGGCGTGTCGGTGATTACCAAATCTGACATCCGCAACAGCACCGCCAGTACCGTGCCTGAGTTGTTGCGCATGCTGCCCGGAGTGCAGACCCGGGACCAGTCCGGCACACCCAATCTGCAGGTCGATCTGCGCGGTTTCGGCAATTTCGGCGACCAGAACACGCTGGTGCTGCTCGACGGGCAGCGTATCAGCGAAAACGAGCAGACCGTCGTCAATTGGTCTGGTATTCCGCTCGACTCCATCGAGCGTATCGAAGTCATGCGCGGCAGCGGTGCGGTCCTTTACGGGGCGGGAGCGACTGGTGGCACGATCAATATCATCACAAAAGCACCGGAGGCCAACGCGCGCAGCGGTTTTGTTGAAAGCGGCGCCGGCAGTTATGGCACGCGGGATCTGCGTGTAGGCGCCAATATCGCCGGCGAACGTACCGGCCTGAGACTAACCATGGCGCATCGCGAAAGCGACGGTTACCGCGACAACAACGCACAGCGCATTGATAGCGCGCAACTCGACTGGCGTTACACCGGCGACCGCGGCATGCTGACGCTGAAAGCCGGCGCCGACGACCAGCGCTCCGAGCTGCCGGGGTCGATCAGTGAAGCGCAGATCGCTGTCAACCGCAGGCAGGCCGCGCTGCCCGGCGATTTCAGCAACATGAACGGAGGTTATATCAATCTGGGCGGGACTTACCGGACCGGCGACAACGAGCTCGCCGTGAATCTGTCCTGGCGCGAAAAAAATACCGATTCATCGTTTTTTGTGGCATCACCCGCACGTAACAATGTGCAAACTGAATCGCGGCAGCTGCTATTTACTCCACGCATCAAGGTGCCTCATCACCTTGGGGGCGCAAGTCACACGCTTGTGGCGGGCATGGATTTCGAAGATTGGGATTTTCAGGGCAATGCCGGGCCATCCGTCGTCGGTAGTCCCCAGGCGACACAGCGCAGCGATGCGCTGTATCTGCAGAACACAACGACCTTTGTTTCGGGTACGTCCCTCGCCGCGGGCATTCGGGGGCAGCGTGTGACTTACGGCGTGGCCGATCCCGCGAATGCCGTGGCGCGGTCCGAACGCAAGCACAATCTCGATGCCTACGAGCTGGCGCTGCGCCAGCCGATCGGCGGCGGCTGGGCTGCATACGGGAAAGTCGGCAGCAGCTTCCGCGTTCCCAATGTCAACGACAACTACAGCCTGTTCACGGCGACAGTAGCCTTGCTGGAGCCGCAGACGGCACGGGATCGCGAAATCGGACTTGAAGCAATTCGCGGCAGTTCACGGTACCGGATGGCCCTGTACGACATTGCACTAGACAACGAAATCCTGCTCGATCCAGCGACCTTCACCAACCGCAACCTGCCGCCGACACGCCGTCGCGGTCTTGAAGCCGAGGCACGCTGGCAGCCGTACAACAGCCTTGATCTTTCGGCGGCATACACTTATGCGGAAGCGGAATTCCGATCCGGTGATTTCGGCGGGACGCCGATCGCCGGCAACGACGTGCCGCTGGTGCCGCGCCATGCCGCCAGTATTGGCGCGGGCTGGAAGTTCACCCCCAGGGCAAGGCTGGATACGCAGATGCGTTACACCGGCACGCAGCGTTACGACGGCGATGAACTGAACGCCTTCAATCAGAAAATGCCGTCCTACACTGTTGTCGATCTGAAAGTAGCCTATGACCAGGCCGACTGGCGCTTTACGGCCGGCGTGCTGAACTTGTTCAACAAGGAATATTTTTCATACGGCGTGTACACCGGCTTTCCGACATTCTCGGCGCTGCCGGCGCCAGAGCGCTCCGTGTTTGTGACGGCGCGATACACCTTCCGCTGAGAACGGACTCAAGCTGGAAAAAAGCCGCGCGATGCGCGGTTTTTTTGTTGTAGCTTTTCCTTAATTATCAAAAGTTTGCTATTGTTCGGGCCGTGCAATCGATGTCCGGAACCGAGCTTTATTTTCGACTACTGCGCCACGTGCGGCCGTACTGGCGCACGTTCGCCATCGGCGTGCTCGGCATTATCGTTGTGGCCGCCACCGAACCGGCATTGCCGGCGCTGCTGAAGCCCTTGCTCGATGGCGTGTTCGTCAACAAGGACGAATCGGTCATCCGCTGGACGCCGGTGTTCATCGTCGGGCTGTTTGTACTGCGCGGGCTCGCGGAATATGTCGCGCAATTCGCGCTGAACTGGGTCGGCAACCGGCTGGTGATGGATCTGCGCGGGATCATGTTCCGCAAGCTGCTGACGCTGCCGGCGCGTTATTTCGACGATCAGGCTTCGGGTAACCTGATTTCCCGGCTGACTTTTGATGTCATGCAGGTCACCACCGCGGCGACCAGTGTGCTGACCGCGGTGTTCAAGGATGCGCTGGTGATCATCGGCCTGCTCGGCTGGATGTTCTGGCTCAACTGGAAACTGACCCTGCTGTCGCTGGTGATGACGCCGGTCATCGTGCTGGTGGTGCGAATGATCAGCGTACGGTTGCGCAACTCGAGCCGCCAGGTGCAGCAACAGATGGGCGACATGACCCAGGTGATCCAGGAAACCATCGAAGGCCATCGCGTGGTCAAGCTGTTCGGCGGGCAGCC
>CANHZX010000203.1 GCA_947465215.1 Betaproteobacteria bacterium
AATCATCACTTATTCCAAACGTATCCTTTGTTTCTGACATTGGTGTTAGCTGCCGCCAGCCTTTCCTGTCAGGCTGCCAGTTCACGGCCGACAAACGCTGAGGCATTGATAACCACTTCTCCGCTATCCCTGAAGATGGCCATGATGCTTGGTCAAAGTCATTCTGCTTCCGTCCCGGATTACAGCGCATCCTCAAACTCTTCACCGGCAATAGCGGTAAAAACCGGAAAGTGGATTTCGCTGGTGGAACTTCTTGCGACTGCTGCCATGGAGCATCCGTCTGTCGCAGCGGCTTCCGCCAAGGAGGGTGCTGCCGCTGCTGATCTGTCCGGCGCACGCTGGCAGTTTTACCCGACACCCTCGGTCAGCGTTGAAAACGCCCGAACCGAGTCGACCGATCGCAGTTATCTCGGCGACGGTACGGTGTCGATCATCCGCCTGCAGCAACCGCTATGGACCGGCGGTCGGCTCACTGCGGGCGTCGACAAGGGGGAGGCGAATCTCCGGCTGAACCAGGCCGCGCTTGCGGAAAGCCGGGAGCAGCAGGCACTGCGCGTGATCCAGTTCTATGGTGACTGGCTTTCTGCAAGGCTGCGCGTCGAGGCCCTCGTCAAAAGCCAGTCCGCGCACCAGCGCCTTCGGCAACAGGTGGCGAACCGACTCAGCGAGGGGGCGTCTGCGCTAAGCGATCTGACTCTGGCCGAGTCCCGTCTGAAAGTCGTTGATTCAGAATTGCAGGCGGCGCAGGTGCAGTTGCGGGGTGCTCTGGCCCGCCTCGGCCAACTCTACGGCAGTCCTGTTTCTGACAATGCCCTCGCACACAAGATCGCCTCGCCACGATTGATCCGCACACCCCTGCCGCAATTGGTGGACATGGCGCAGGACGTCAGTCCGGGCATCCGGCGCGCCAGTGAAGGGGTCCAGGTTTCCACCGCGGCGATTTCGGAGAAGCGCGCGGATCTCTCCCCCGAGCTTTTTGTGCGCGCCGAGCGTCAGCATGGTGACCATGTCTTTGCAACGGCACCGCCCTCGAACCGTTTGTTTGTCGGCCTCAGCAGCCGCTTCGGCGCGGGTCTGTCCAATGTCACCGCTGTTGATTCGCTGCGTAAACAGCAGGAGGCAGCACAACGCGAAGTCGATGTGCTGAAGCGCAGTTTGCAGGAGCAGATTGAAGTGGACCATGCCCAGGCCGCCGCAGCAGAGAGCCGTATTGCTGCGCTCGAGGCCGCACTTGCCGCTTCGTTAGAGGTTTCCCTTTCCTATGACCGACAGTTTCTTGCCGGTCGCAAGGCCTGGCTCGATGTCATGAATGCCGCACGCGAAGTCGCGCAGACAGAAACGCAACTGGCCGATGCCCGCTCCGGTTATCTGATTTACACCTGGCGGCTGGCCTTGCTCACCACGGGTCTTGACACGCTGCTGGCGGAAAGGGGCCCGCTCTGATGGAACAGACGATGGAACAACATATTGAACCGGGACTGCTCGCCGCATTGATGCGGCTGGCGCAGCTGCAGAACGAAGCTCTCGATCGCGTCGCCGCCCAGGAAGCGGTGCAGCAGGCCTGGGACGCCGGTATCAACGAACCGCGGAGCCTGCTCGGCGCTTTTTTGCAGCGGCTGGGCTTGCGACCTGCCCGCTGGAGCACAGCTCCTGACGAGTCCCGGGTACCGGCCTTGGTCTATCGCGGCGCTACTGAGGGGCAATGGCAGTGGGGCATCCTTCGCGGTCGAACCGCGCGCGGCGAGTGGCTGACTGAATGGTGGGACGGCGGCAAGACGGGATGGGTCGAAGCAGCTGACGCACAGCCGGCTTATGACGGCGTCGCCAGCATCCGGCTGGGCAGGGTTTATTCGGCCTCGGGCAGCGAAGTCTTTCGGCTGGTCCGTGATGAAATTCTCACGCATCGGCGCATTCTCATCGACATCCTGCTTGGCGGTCTGGTGATCAACCTGCTGGCCCTGGTGACGTCCTTTTACAGCATGCAGGTTTACGACCGCGTGATTCCCGCAGCATCGAACCAGACGCTGCTGGTGCTGACCGCCGGCGTGGTTGCGGCGCTGCTGTTTGACGGGGCATCGCGACGCCTGCGCAGCCAGCTGCAGGACCGCCTTGTCGATCAGGTCGATCAACGCCTTGCGCGCACGGTGTATGCGCGCTTCCTGTCGGTGCGGCTGGATCAGTTGCCGCAGAGCGTGGGTGCGTTGTCGGCGCAGATGCGTGGCTACGAAACCGTGCGCGGTTTTCTGACGGCGGCCTCGGCGAATCTGCTGGTCGATGCGCCATTCTCGCTGCTTTTTGTTGTCATCATCGCGCTGATCGGCGGCTGGATTGCGCTGATCCCGCTGTTTTTCCTGGCCGTCTGCATCGCTGCGGGCTTGTACTATCGGGCGCGAGTCGATGCCCATTCCAGCGCCGCCAACGCGGCGGGCAACCGCAAAACCGGATTGCTGGTCGAAGCCATCGAAGGTGCCGAGACCATCAAGTCGGGACATGGCGGCTGGCGCATGCTGTCGAAATGGATGCGCACCACCGATGAAGCCCGCGAGCATGAACTGCAGATGCGGCAGATCAGTGAACACTCCCAGCATCTCACCTGGGGATTGCAGCAACTTTCCTATGTGCTGATCATTGCCGCTGGTGCGCTGATGGTTGGCGCCGCGGAGATGACATTGGGTGGATTGATTGCCTGCTCCATTCTCTCCGGCCGCGTGCTGGGCCCGGTGGCGACAATTCCCGGTCAACTGGTGCAGTGGGCGCATGCCAAATCGGCGCTGCAGATGCTCGATCGTCTGTGGGCTTTGCAGCATGACCACCATGGCATCGACCATCCCGTCGTGCCCGACCGCATCCACGGTGCCTACCGCTTCGATGCGGTGGTGTCCGGCTATGGCGGCAACAAGGCGCTGGCTATCAACGGATTGAGCATACGGGCCGGCGAAAAAATCGGCATCCTCGGACCGGTGGGCGCCGGCAAAACCACCTTGCTGCGGCTGTTGTCCGGCCTCTACAAACCGCAGGAAGGCCGGGTGTTGCTCGACGATATCGATCTCTGTCATATCGCCAAGCCGGTGCTCGCCGAACACATGGCTTATGTGCAACAGGAGGGCCGGCTGTTTTCGGGAACCCTCCGCGAAAACCTGATCCTCGGCATGATCGATCCCGGTGATGACCGCATTCTCGAGGCGGCACGCACCACCGGCCTGCTGCAGTCGGTGATCCTGCCGCATCCGCGCGGATTGCAGCGTGAAATCTTTGAAGGCGGCGCCGGTCTTTCCGGTGGACAGCGGCAACTCGTTAATCTGACGCGCGCCTTCCTCAGAAACCCGGCGATCTGGCTGCTCGATGAACCCACCGCCTCGATGGACCGTGCGCTGGAACTCCAGGTCACTGCTGCACTGCGCGCAGCGATGAGCCCCGATCGCACGCTGCTGCTGGTCACCCACAAGCCCGAGATGCTCGAACTGGTCGACCGGCTCATCGTAGTGGCGAATCAGCAGGTCATACTCGATGGCCCCAAGGCCCAGGTCCTGCAGCGTCTGCAGGCGCCTGCGGTTGCGGCCGGCAAAGACAGGCAGACAACATGAACGCCAACGATCAAAACCAGCATTACCGGTCCCGTGCAATGCCGCTGATTTGCACCATTGTTGTCGGCTTCATGGTCTGGGCGGCGGTCTTCGAAATCGATCAAAGTGTACGCGCCACCGGACAGATTGTGCCCAGCGCGCGTAACCAGATCATCCAGGCCGCTGATGGCGGCGTGCTGGCCGAACTGTTGGTCGAAGAAGGACAGGCAGTCACCCGCGGCCAGAAACTCGCGGTATTGGAGCGTGACCGCTCCGCTGCCGGAGTTGATGAAAGCCGTGCCCGCGATGCCTTCATGTCCGCAGCGCTGTCCCGTTCCCGCGCTGAAGCGCTGGGCCAATCTCCCGTGTACGACGCGGAGGCGCGGCGTCACCCGGCGTCGATACAGGCCCAGCAGGGGCTTTACGAGCAACGGCGTCTGGGATTGCAACAGGAGCTGTCGGCGCTGAATGAGACCCTGCAGAGCGCGCGTGAGGAATTGCAGCTTAATGAGAAACTGCTCGCTTCGGGCGACAGCAGCCAGCTGGAAGTCATGCGCGCACGCCGGCAGGTGACTGAAATCGAGGCGCGGCTCAATGCGGCCCGCAACAAGTATCAGCAGGAAGCCCGGATGGAGGCCGCCAAACTCTCGGAGGAGCAGGCTGCCAACCGTTTCAGGATCGAGGAGCGCAGCACCTACCTCGGCCACACCGAAATGCTGTCGCCCGTCACCGGCATCATCAAGTCACTGAAGGTCACTACCCTCGGCGGCGTGCTGCGCCCGGGCGACGAGTTATTGCAGATCTCGCCGACCGAGGGCGATATGGTGATCGACATCCGCATCAGCCCAGTGGATATCGGCGACCTGCGCACCGGGCTGCCGGTGTCGGTCAAGCTGGATGCTTTTGATTACTCGATCTACGGCAGTCTGCAGGGCGTGCTGAGCCACATCAGTGCCGACACCCTAGTCGAGCAGGGGCCCAATGGTGCGCCGGTCACCTATTACCGTGGTCAGGTCAAGCTGGCGGCCGATGCGGCGCGCGGCAATCCCAAGCTGTCCGTGATCGTCCTGAAACCCGGGATGACGACGAGCGTCGACATCCTGACCGGCAGACGCACCGTGCTGCAATATCTGGCCAAGCCGGTATTCCGCGCCTTTGGCGGGGCAATGACGGAGCGCTGAGCGTGGGTGATTTGCTGAAACGCGGGCTTGTGCCGCGCTGGAGTCTGACCCGGCAGTTTGCAATTGCCAGTCTGATCGTCATGGGACTGATTACCGTGGCGTTCAGTGCGCTGCTGTCATATTACGTTACCGATCTGATGCTGCGGCGTGAAGGTCAGGTCACGCGCGAGTTTGTGCTGAATATTCTCAGATTCGACGGTTCCACCGGATATTTCGTCGATCAACAGGATGAGGCGCTCGCGAAACTCTTCCATGGGTCGACTATTCACCTGCAAGGGGTGCCGGATATTGACCGGATCAATATCTACAACCGGGATTCGACGGTGCTGTGGTCTACGGATACGTCAGTCATCGGCCGGCGATTCAGCGGCAACCCGGAGCTTGATGACGCGCTGCGCGGCGAACTGGTGGTCGAGCGCGGCCGTTCCGATGCTGTCGCTTCGAGCAAGCCGGAGCACCAGGGTATTCGCACCGGTAAATATTTTGTCGAGACCTACATTCCGATCACCCGTCCAGGTCAAAACGAAGTCCTGGGCGTTGTCGAGTTATACAAGGCGCCTGTCGTGCTG
>CANHZX010000204.1 GCA_947465215.1 Betaproteobacteria bacterium
TACAGAAGCAATCAACAAAAACATTTTTTTCGCTGATGATGTTTTTTCTGTCGCCTGTTGCCGTGGTGGCGCATGCACAGGAATATCCTTCCAAGCCGATTCGCGCGATTGTGCCTTTTGTTGCCGGTGGGCCAACTGACATCATGGCGCGGGCGCTGAGTCAGAAACTCTCGACTGCACTCGGGAAGCAGTTCATTATTGACAATCGTGCTGGTGGTGGTGGCCTGATTGCAGCGACGCTGGCCAAGGAATCACCGGCGGACGGCTATACGATTTTCTTTGGAACCATCAGCACGCTGGCCACCAATGTCGCAACCAGTAAAAAGTTGCCGTATGACCCGGTCAAGGATTTCGCACCAATTACGCTGACGTCCTCGAATCCTTATTTCATGGTGGTGCATCCGTCGGTTCCGGCAAATTCCGTGAAGGAATTCATGGCGCTGGCTAAAGCTAAACCCGGGCAAATCACCTACGCTTCTTCCGGGGCTGGCGGTGGTTCACATATGGCAATGGAGTTGTTCCGTACGATGGCCAATCTGGACATGCTCCACATCCCGTACAAGGGCTCTGGCCAATCCGTCACCGAAGTTGTGGCCGGGCAGGTGCAAATGACCTTCATTCAGCCATCCATCACCATTTCCCAGGCCAAGGCCGGCAAACTTAAAATCCTGGCAGTAACGAGCAAGAATCGTCTGGCCTCATGGAAAGAGGCACCGCCCATCGGCGATTCAGTGCCTGGATATGAAGCTAATTCCTGGCAAGGTGTACTGGCTCCCGCCGGAACCCCCAAGCCCATCATCAACCGGTTGCATACGGAGATTGTCAAGGCGCTTAAATCACCGGAAATAACCGGCCGCCTTGTCGCCGAAGGTTCAGAGATCGGTGGTATTTCTCCGGATGAGTTTGGTCGATATATCCGGACTGAAATCGCCAAATGGAAAAAAGTGGTTGTCGATGCGAAGATACAGGTTGAGTGAAAAAACGACACGCAAATAAAAAACGGGCTAATGCCCGTTTTTTATTTGCGGTCGCTGACGTATAGCACGGTATCGAGCATCACCTGCTGAATACGGCGATTCTGCGGCATGGCCGGTGACTTTCCTTCGATGACTGCGGCGGGCTTTAACTGTTTGTGTCGATGATCGATGGGTTTTATGATCGGCGGAAGAACCTGAGGCTGGAGTTGCGATGGCGGTCGACGGACTGCTGGCTGTTGCCGCGGACAATGAAGGTTATCAGGCGCATCTGAATGCTTCATTACCGGGGCTGCCGGCCAACGGCCAGACTGAAATGCAGTCCGATCACTAACCCCATTTATCGTGAGGACGTCATGGAAAACTGTAAAGCCTATAGAATATTCAATGAAAACAATGGGATAGAAGGCCGCGTCGTCGATGTGCCGACGGCGGATATCGGTCGCGGCGAAGTGGTTTTCCAGACCGCGTTTTCCGGCGTCAACTTCAAAGACGCATTAGCGGCCACCGGTGCCGGCGGAAAAATCATCCGCAACTATCCCCTGATTGGCGGCATCGATGCCGCAGGCACTGTCGTCAGTTCCAGTGATGCGCGGTTCAAGGCCGGGGATGAAATTCTTTGCACCAGCTACGAAATGGGTGTGGCCCATGACGGCGGTTATTCCGGTATTTGCCGTGTTCCGGCCGACTGGGTGGTGCCGTTACCCAAGGGACTGTCCCTGTTCGAAGCCATGGCACTGGGAACGGCAGGCTATACCGCAGGCCTCGCGGTTGAATTGCTTGAATTGAATGGAATGACGCCGGCTGGCGGCAAGGTGCTGGTCAACGGAGCCACCGGCGGCGTGGCGAGTCTCGCCATCGACATGCTGGCTGCCAAGGGTTATACCGTGACGGCGATCACCGGCAAGACGGCGGAACATGACTATCTGCGCGAGTTGGGCGCCGCTGAAATTCTCGATCGTGCTACCGTGGATTTCGGTTCACGGCCGCTTGAAAAGCCTCTGTGGGCTGCAGCTTTTGATTCCGTCGGTGGTGATCAACTGGGCTGGCTGACGCGCACCATGCAGCCCCACGGTGTCATCGGCAGTTTTGGAAACGCCGGTGGTATCGAGCTTAAAACCAATGTGCTGCCGTTTATCCTGCGTGGCGTGCGCTTGATCGGCGTGGATTCGGTGGCGACGCCGATGGCTTTGCGCAAAAAGGTGTGGGGGCGTCTGGCCACTGACCTCAAACCCCGGCATCTGGACATCATCGCGCATACGATTAGCTTGAGCGATTTGCACGGGTATTTTGAGCGCATGCTCAAAGGCGCCATCCGTGGCCGCGCCGTGGTCAGGATTTTGTAAGACCCTGCGGTGGATAATGCCCTTGCGGGCGTCGTAACAATTCAATGTAGTGCATCCAAAAACAGCGTCGCCCCGGCCAATTACTGGAGGGGATATGGGCGCTTACGCCGATTTTCATCGCCGTTCCATCGAGAACCGGGAGTCGTTCTGGACGGAGGAGGCGCGGCGCATCCACTGGCATCGACCTTTTGACCAGGTTCTCGACTTCAGCAAGCCGCCATTCGCCAAATGGTTTGTCGGCGGTCAGACCAATCTCTGTTACAACGCGATTGACCGGCATCTCGATGCCCGCAGTGATCAGACTGCGCTGGTCTATATCTCCACCGAAACCGATACCGAGCGCCGTTACAGCTATCGTGAATTGCATGCGGCGGTAAACGCCTGCGCTGCAGTGATCCAGGCTCAAGGCGTGGGGCGCGGGGATCGCGTGCTGATCTACATGCCGATGATTCCCGAAGCGGCATTTGCGATGCTCGCCTGCGCACGCCTGGGGGCCGTGCACTCTGTCGTGTTCGGTGGTTTTGCCGCCGCCAGTTGCGCCACCCGAATTGATGACGCCAAACCGAAGCTGCTGATTACGGCCGACGCCGGTTTGCGCGGCGGCAAAGCCATTCATTACAAGCCCCTGGTGGACGAGGCCGTCAGTCTTTCAAAACATCCGCCGGAAAAAGTGCTGGTGATTAATCGCGGCATCGACAAGGATTTCTCGATGGTGCCGGGGCGTGATGTCGATTACGCCGAGGCCTTGAGGCAGCATGGCAGTACACCGGTTCCGGTGACCTGGCTGGAGTCCAGCGAGCCTTCTTACATTCTGTATACCTCGGGTACCACCGGTAAACCCAAGGGCGTGCAGCGTGATACCGGTGGTTATGCGGTGGCCTTGGCCAGTTCGATGGAGCATATCTATTGCGGTAAGCCCGGTGAAGCCATGTTCACTACATCGGATGTGGGCTGGGTCGTCGGGCATTCCTATATTGTTTATGGTCCGCTGATCCACGGTATGACCACCATACTTTATGAGGGACTGCCGATCCGGCCTGATGCGGGCATCTGGTGGAAAATCGTTCAGGAGCAGAAGGTCACGGTGATGTTCTCGTCACCGACTGCGGCCCGCGTGCTGAAAAAGCAGGATCCTGCCTATCTGAAGAAGTACAACCTGTCCTCGCTGCGCCATCTGTTTCTTGCCGGCGAACCGCTCGATGAACCGACGCATCGCTGGATTCATGATGCCATCGGCAAACCGGTGATTGATCATTACTGGCAGACCGAAACCGGCTGGCCCATCCTGTCGCTGGCGCCGGGCATCGAGAAAGCGAAGGTCAAATACGGCAGTCCCGGTTTTCCGGTTTATGGCTATGACCTCAAGCTGCTGCGTGAGTCGGATGCAACGGAAGCTGCGCCAGGCGAGAAGGGCGTGCTGACCATTGCACCGCCGTTGCCGCCGGGTTGTATGACCACGGTCTGGGGTGACGATGAGCGCTTCGTCAATACGTACTTCAGGACATTCCCGAAATTGATGCTGTATTCAACCTTTGACTGGGGTGTTCGCGATGCCGAGGGCTACACCTTCATCCTTGGAAGAACCGATGACGTTATCAATGTCGCTGGCCATCGCATCGGCACGCGCGAAATCGAAGAGGCTGTGCAATCGCATGCCAATATCGCGGAGGTTGCCGTGGTGGGCGTTGCTGATTCGCTGAAAGGGCAGATGCCGCTGGCTTTTGCCGTGGTCAAGGATGCATCAAAGCTGGATACGGAAGCCGGTCGCAAATCCCAAGAGAAGGAGATCATGGATGCGGTGGATCACCAGTTGGGGGCCATCGCAAGGCCGCAAAGGGTGTTGTTCGTCAATTCGCTGCCGAAAACCCGCTCCGGCAAATTGCTGCGCCGTTCGTTGCAGGCATTGGCTGAGGGGCGCGATCCAGGTGACCTGACGACCATTGAAGATCCGGCGGCGCTGGAGCAGATTCGCGGCGTGCTCAAAGGTTGAGATCCTAAAGTCTATCGTAAGCCGCTGTTTTTATTTAAAATAATCAGCTTTACGTGGAGCGCATTCGCCGCTCCGACTTTACAGGGCTCTTCATGAATTACGGCAAGTCAGTGACCGTGCGCCCGGTGCGCAACGGACGCGGCATGGTTGCGTTACGCGCTTTTGAGATTGACGACTTAATCTGTCGAATTCGTGGTCGTATTGTTACGCCGAAGGTCGTCTGGGGTTACTGGAAAACCGATCCCCGTCGCGGTGCAAACTGTTATCGATTCGACTCCGAGCTCTATCTTGACCCGGAGGGCGAGATTGGCGTTTTTTCCAATCACTCATGCAATCCGAATGCACGCCTCGTGCGTACTAAAAGCGGATTGCAGTTGCGTGCGCTTAAAAAGATTGTGATTGGTCGAGAGATTACTCACGACTATTCAACGCAAACCGGTGCCGATGATATCTGGACCATGAAATGCAACTGCGGTGAGCGTAACTGCAGGGGCAAGGTCACCAGCGTTGCCAAGTTGCCTGCAGCAGTCTTGAGGCGCTACCAGCGCCTCGGCGCCATCCCTGCATTTATTCTGGAGACGATGACCGACTGAAAAATCGGTTTCCATCGGTCTGATAGGCCGCCTCTGGCGATCCGGAGCACTGCAGCATTTTTCAGCATGAGTCTTCGCCTTGACTCAGATCAAAGCGGGGGTGCCGCATAGCGAAAAGAATAGGCCCAATCCAACAGGAGGAATGGGCCCATGCTTCAGGTGCGGTTTCACGGGCGAGGCGGACAAGGGGTTGTGACGGCAGCCGAGATGCTGTCGATTGCCGCATTCGAGCAAGGGCGCCATGCGCTGGCCTTCCCCAGTTTCGGATCGGAACGCACCGGTGCTCCGGTGGTGGCGTTCTGCCGCATCGATGACCAGGA
>CANHZX010000205.1 GCA_947465215.1 Betaproteobacteria bacterium
ACCGCATGCACAGCGAGTGGTACAGCCTGTCACAGGACACCGTGGATGCGATCCGGCGGCATCGCGCCGCCGGCGGACGCATTGTCGCGGTCGGCACCACCAGCCTGCGTGCACTGGAATCGGCCGCTGCAGCCGGTGAGCCGGTGGCGGGCAGCGCCGATACCGCACTGTTCGTGCTCCCCGGCTACCGTTTCCGCATCGTTGATTGCCTGATTACCAATTTCCATCTGCCGAAGTCGACGCTGTTGATGCTGGTGTCGGCTTTCGGTGGCGTCGACAACATCCGCAAGGCCTATCGGCATGCGATCGAGCAGCGTTACCGGTTTTTCAGCTATGGTGACGCCATGCTGATCGAACGCGCGCCCTGAACCGGATACCAATCACCCATGCAATTCAAAGTTTCAGCGACGGACGGCGCCGCACGCCGCGGCGTACTACAAACCGAGCACGGCAGCATCGATACGCCGGCCTTCATGCCGGTCGGCACCTATGGCGCGGTCAAGGGCATGAGTCCGGTGGAAGTGCGCGAACTCGGCGCGCAGATCGTGCTCGGCAATACCTTCCATCTGTGGCTGCGCCCGGGGCTTGATGTCATCGGCGCGCATGGCGGACTGCACCGTTTCATGGGTTGGGACGGCCCGATCCTCACCGATTCCGGCGGCTTCCAGGTATTCAGCCTGGGGGAGATGCGCAAGATCAGCGAGGAGGGCGTCAAGTTTCAGTCGCCGGTGAATGGCGATAGCTGTTTTTTGACGCCGGAAGAGTCGATGCGCATCCAGCGCGTGCTCAATTCCGACATCGTGATGGCCTTTGATGAATGCACTGCGCATCCGGCGACGGTGGAGCAGGCGCGCGATTCGATGCGGCTGTCGATGCGCTGGGCGGCGCGCAGCAAGGCCGCGCATGCCGGCAATCCCAATGCACTGTTCGGTATCGTCCAGGGCGGCATGTTCGAACACCTGCGGGACGAGTCGCTGGCCGAACTGACCAGGATCGGTTTTGACGGCTATGCCATCGGCGGGCTGTCGGTGGGTGAACCCAAGCCCGACATGCTGCGCATCCTGCGCCATACCGCGCCGCAGCTCCCGGCGGACCGGCCGCGTTACCTGATGGGGGTCGGCACCCCTTCGGACATCGTCGCGGCGGTGACTGCCGGCATCGACATGTTCGACTGCGTACTGCCGACCCGCAACGCCCGCAACGGCTGGCTGTATACCCGCCATGGCGTGATCAAGCTGCGCAACGCCCGTTACCGGGACGATCTCGGGCCGCTGGATCCGGACTGCGCCTGCTACACCTGCCGCAACTTCACCCGGGCCTATCTGCATCACCTGCAGCGAGTGAACGAAATGCTCGGTGCACGACTCAATACACTGCACAACCTGCATTACTACCAGGAGTTGATGGCGGGCTTGCGGGCGGCAATTGCCGAGGGGCGGCTGCAGGCTTTTGCGGCTGCCCACGGCGGCGATCACGAAGCAGAATCATGTTAAAATACAACACTTTGGGCGTGACCGGCGCCAGTGCAAAACGCCGGGCTGCCTGCCAACACCACGGAGGTTCAACTTGTTAATCAGTCCAGCTTGGGCGCAGGCTGCACCCGCAGCGGCGCAGGGCGGCGGCATCGAAAGCATGCTGCTGATCGTCGCGATGTTCGGCGTTCTCTATTTCCTGATGATCCGGCCGCAGATGAAACGCGCCAAGGAACACAAGGCGATGGTAGAAGGCCTGCAGAAGGGCGACGAAGTCATCACCGCCGGCGGCATTCTCGGCCGCATCACCAAGGTCGATGCCCAGTATGCGACGGTGTCGGTGGCCGATAACGTCGAAATCCAGATCCAGCGGGCCGCGATCCAGATCGTGCTGCCCAAAGGCACCCTCAAGACCATCCAGTAAGGCGCTGATGCGCAGGCCGGCTGCGGCCGGCCATGCGCATCGCCCTGTCTTGCTTCTTTCCGATGCTCTCCACGCTTTACCACTAATGCGCCCAACATGAACCGCTATCCCCTGTGGAAGTACCTGATGATCCTCGCCGCCGTGGCGATCGGTTTTCTGTATACGCTGCCGAACTTCTACGGTGAAGTGCCCGCCGTACAGGTATCGCCGCTGCGCAGCAACCTGAAGGCGGATGCGGCGCTGATGGCGCGGATCGAAGACACGCTGAAAAAAGCGTCGCTCGAAAGCACCGGTATTGCGATGGACGCTACCAGCGTCAAGGCGCGATTCGCCGGCACCGAAGAGCAGATCAAGGCCAAGGATGCGCTGCAGACGGCGCTGGGTGAAGACTATGTGGTGGCGCTGAACCTGCTGTCGCGAAGCCCGCAGTGGCTCGCATCGATCGGTGCACTGCCGATGTATCTCGGCCTCGATCTGCGCGGCGGCGTGCATTTCCTGTTGCAGGTTGACATGAAGGCGGCATTGTCGAAAAAGCTGGAGGCCTATACCAACGACATCCGCGGGATGTTGCGCGAGCAGCGCCTGCAATATTCCGGTCTGTCACGCGAAGGCCAGTCGATCACCGTGCGCTTCCGTGAATCCGCGCTGCGCGAAAAAGCGCTGGTGCGCATCAGCAAGGACATGCCCGACCTCGAGCTGAAGACCAGCGAGGACAGCGGCGAATTCCGCATCAACGCGTCGCTGCGCATCGAGGCCCAGCGCAAAACCCAGGAATTCGCGTTGCAGCAGAACATCACCACGCTGCGCAACCGCGTCAATGAACTCGGCGTCGCCGAACCGATCATTCAGCAACAGGGTACCGACCGCGTGGTCGTGCAGCTGCCGGGCGTGCAGGATACCGCCAAGGCTAAGGACATCCTCGGCCGTACCGCAACCCTCGAAGTGCGCATGGTCGAGGAAGAGAAGATGGATCCGGGCACGCTGCAGCAGGCCAAGGCCGGCCAGCTGCCCTTCGGTGCCGAGCTGTATTACGAGCGCAATGGTCAGCCGGTACTGGTCAAAAAACAGGTGATTCTCACCGGTGAGCGCATCAACGATGCCCAGCCGGGTTTTGACGGGCAGAGCGGCGAGCCGGCCGTGCACATCAACCTTGACGGTACCGGCGCACGCATTTTCCAGCAGGTCACCCGTGAAAGCGTCGGTAAGCGCATGGCCATCCTGCTGTTCGAACGCGGCAAGGGCGAGGTGGTTACCGCCCCGGTGATCCGTTCCGAAATCGGCGGCGGACGCGTGCAGATCAGCGGACGCATGACCACGCAGGAAGCGAAGGACGTCTCGCTGCTGTTGCGCGCCGGCGCGCTGGCGGCGCCGATGGAAATCATCGAGGAACGCACCATCGGACCGTCGCTCGGCGCGGAAAACATCCAGACCGGTTTCCATTCGATGTGGATTGGTTTCGGTGCGATCGCCGTGTTCATGGTCGTCTATTACATGCTGATGGGCTTCATCTCGGTGGTAGCGCTGGGGGCTAACCTGCTGTTCCTGATCGCGCTGCTGTCAATGATGCAGGCGACGCTGACCTTGCCCGGTATCGCCGCGATCGCGCTGGCGCTGGGTATGGCGATTGACGCCAACGTGCTGATCAACGAACGCATCCGCGAGGAATTGCGCAACGGCATGACCCCGCAGGCGGCCCTGCAGTCCGGTTACGAGCGGGCGTGGGCGACCATTCTCGACTCCAACGTGACCACGCTGATTGCCGGTGTCGCGCTGTTTGCCTTCGGCTCCGGACCGGTACGCGGCTTTGCCGTGGTGCATTGCCTGGGCATTCTGACCTCGATGTTCAGCGCGGTGATGGTGTCGCGCGGCATCGTCAACCTCTATTACGGCGGGCGCCGCAAACTGGACAAGATTTCGATTGGCCAGATCTGGAAACCCGCCTCGCAGGCGAAGTAGGAGCGATCATGGAATTCTTCCGCATCAAGAGCAGCATCCCCTTCATGCGCTACGCGCTGATCTTTAACGTGATCTCGCTGATCACGTTCATCGTCGCCGTGGGCGCGCTGGCCACCAAGGGCTTGCATCTCGGCGTCGACTTCACCGGCGGCACGGTGATCGAGGTGACTTATCAGCAGCCGCCCGATCTCGACCCGATCCGCGAACGTATGGTCAAGATCGGTTTTTCCGATCCCAGCGTGCAGAATTTCGGTACCGCGCGTGACGTGCTGATCCGCCTGCCGGTCAAGGAAGGCATCACCAGTGCGCAGTTGTCGGAGCAGGTGATGACCGAACTGCGCCAGCTCGATGCCGGCGTTCAGCTGCAGCGGGTTGAGTTCGTCGGGCCGCAGGTCGGCAAGGAGTTGCTCGAAAACGGCGCGCTGGCGCTGCTGTTCGTGTCGCTCGGCATCGTCGGCTATCTGTGGCTGCGCTTCGAATGGAAGTTCGGTGTATCGGCAATCATCGCCAACCTGCATGACGTGGTGATCATTCTCGGCTGCTTCTCGATCTTCAACTGGGAGTTTTCGCTGCCGGTGCTTGCTGCCGTGCTGGCGATTCTCGGTTATTCGGTCAACGAATCGGTAGTGGTGATGGACCGAGTGCGCGAGAACTTCCGCAGCCGGCAGTTCCGTCATACCCCTGTTCCCGAAGTGATTGACGCGGCCATTACGTCGACGATGTCGCGCACCATCATCACCCACGGCTCGACCCAGTTGATGGTCTGCGCGATGCTGTTCTTCGGCGGTGAGACGCTGCACTACTTCGCGCTGGCACTGACCATCGGTATCTGCTTCGGCATCTATTCCTCGGTTCTGGTCGGCAGCCCGCTGCTGATGTGGCTGGGACTGAAGCGTGAAGATCTGGTCAAGCCGGAGAAACCCAAGCAGGCGGGTGAAGACGGCGCCACCGTTTAGGTCTTGTCGTGGAATTGCTCACGCAGTTGATCGATGTGGTCCTGCATCTGGACCAGCATCTCCAGGCGCTGGTGGCCAGCCACGGCGCCTGGATCTACCTGATCCTGTTCCTGATCGTCTTCTGTGAAACCGGGCTGGTGGTCACACCCTTCCTGCCCGGAGATTCGCTGCTTTTTGTTGCCGGTGCTGTCGCGGCAGCGGGCGGCATGGACATTCATCTGATGGTGTTGTTGCTGATCATCGCCGCGGTTCTGGGCGATGCGGTGAACTACGGCGTCGGGCATTACGTCGGCCCGCGGATTTTCAGTCACCGCGAATCGCGCTGGCTGAATCCCGCGCACCTGCAGCGCGCTCATGATTTCTATGAGAAATACGGCGGCAAGACCATCATCATCGCCCGCTTCGTGCCCATC
>CANHZX010000206.1 GCA_947465215.1 Betaproteobacteria bacterium
ACAGGTCATGCCGTTTGCCGTGGATGTCGGTACACAGCTGCGGCAGTTCGCGGTCGATGTGCGTCGGGCGGTACCAGACAAAATTGAAACAGCGTTCTCCGGCGCGCGTCGAATTATCGAAGCCCGCCACCGGATAACCGAGCATGTGCTCGCGCGGCGCCAGGCTGAAGGCAAATTTCGGAAACAGGTCGCGATGCGTTTCCGGCGACAGTGCGTCTTCCTCGACCAGTCCGCGCCACGCAATATAGCCGGCATAGTCAGGGCGTGATTCCGGCGCGAGCTGTGCACGCACGGCGGAACGGATGCCGTCGGCGCCGATCAGCAGGTCGCCACGGGCTGTGCTGCCATTGCGGAATACGGCGGTGACGCTGCTGGCATCCTGCTCCACCCCGGCGCAGGCATGGCCGAGGTGATAACGCGCAGCGGGGAAGGCACCGAGCAGCAGCGTGTGCAGACGTCCCCAGGTGGTGAGGCATTGCCGGATATCCAGCGTGCCCAGCGCGGCGCCGTAGCGGTCAAAGGCCACACGCCCCTCGATATCGACGCCGATGGATTCATCAATCGGAATGCCGATGCGTTCCAGTGCGGCGAACAGATCGGGGTGGGTGATGATGCCGGCGCCGCGCCCGGCCAAAGGCTCGGTTGATTGTTCGTAGACCTGTACATCCCAGCCTTGACGGTGCAGCAGGTTGGCGGCAAACAGGCCGCCCAGCGAACCGCCGATGACCAGAGCGCGCGGTGAGGCAGGCATCCGGTCAGGCTGCCGCAGCAGCTTCTGCAGCTGGGTAGTTCAGTTCGATGGTGACGCCGCTGGGGTCTTCGAAGAACACCTGGTGGATACCGAGCGAAGGCACGGTACGCTCGCGGAATCCGACGCCGTGACTGTTCAGGCGTAGACGCATGCCGGCAAGGCCGGTGGCGGTGAATGCCATGTGATCAACGGTGCCGGTGCCCTGCAGCGACGCTACATCGCGGTCGCCGAGATAATCCTTGAGACCCTGCGGATCGTTCGGATCAATGCCGATGATGTGCACGACACCGGTTGTTTCCGGATACTGTGCGCCGTTATAAAGCCAGACGCCGGGGAATTTGAACGCCGGGCGAAACCCGGCGTTGAATCCCATTACTTCAATATAAAAGCGGCGCGACGCCTCGATATCCAGCGTGCGGATCGAATAATGATCAAGCTTGCCGATGGGCACGCGCCGCTCCCGGTGTTAATCCAGCGGTTTACTGCAGGGGCGAGAACGCCGACGGCATGACGATCTTGTTCTCCTGCGCGACGAGCAGCGCGTCGGGCATGTTTTCGCGCTTGGCGTAGGCCGAGGGCGGCCAGGCGCCGGTGGCTGATGCTTTTTCGCGGGTTTCGTTGCGGGCATCGAGCGAGGGATAGGCCCAGATGTGGGTGAAGCGGTTCAGTCCGCCAAGCTCGGAATACCAGATGCCGACCAGCGGGCTGATTTTCTGGCGTTCGGGCAGCGCCTTTTCCCAGACCTTCTGGATCTTGCCCAGTTCGCCGGGTGCGAAGGTGTAGGTCCGCATTTCAAAATAAGGGCCCATCTTGCCCGGCTTGATCTCTGGCGAGAACTTGAACGGGATGAAAATCTCCGAGCGCATGTTGACGATGAACTCGCCGATTTTCGGCGGCCAGTTGCCCGATGCAACGGCTTCCGCCCGGATGCGGTCGCGCTCGGCGATGTCCTTGTATGGCCAGACGTGGATGATCTGGTTCAACGGGCCGATCTCGGTATGCCAGAAGGCAGCCAGTGGCGACAGCGTCTTGCGGAATTCGTAGGCTTCGCCGAAACGTTTTTCGACTTCACCAAGGGATTTGGGTTTGATGTCGTACGTGCGCACTTCGTAAATCATGGTCTTTTCCTCCGGTCGGTAGCCGCTGTTTGGAGCGGGGATATTACCAGAGGCGGCGCGGTGCGCCCGCGCCGCGATCCTGCCTCAGAGCCCTTCGCTGGCCTGTTGTCCCGCTTGGTAAGTCGTGTAGACCAGAACCGGGATTTTCAGCGCGCCGAGATGCTGATCGAGCAGCGGCTTGACGTCGCTCCAGGCTAGACGTCCGATGCCGGTGGCAATGCGCGGCAGCGCAATGCTGGTGAATTTTTCCGTTTCCGCCAGCTTGGCCAGTTCCCGCAGGGCGTGTCCGACATGCTGCACCGTCGCCGGGCCCGGGGTGCCGCCGTGGTGGCCCTCAATCGCGTCCTGGGTGAACAGGCTGACCACGCGTTTGCCGTCCGCGCCCATCCATGCCCAAAGCGTGCCCGCTTTGGGATGTTTGGACTGGCAATAGTGGCGGAAGTCCTTGTACATCGCCGGCCACTGTTCGCGCAGGAGCAGCGCCAAGCCGGTATGGAAGGGGTCGTTGGGGGCAACGCCATGGGCGATTACCTGGGCTTTGCTGAGCAACAGATCGCCGCTGACTTCCTTGATCATGAGGAACCTCCGTTGTGATGGGGAGCGGATTGTCCGCTCATGGGATCACCTTACTGCAGAGGGATTGCGGGGGTTTTGATACAGCGCAAACATCGCACCGCCAGGGTGCATTCGCGCGGCATTAAAGCGGCGGTCATATGCTGGACGGAATATCATGCAAGGCGTCCGGCGGGATTACACTGACCGGATAGTACGGCGCGACCATAAAAATATCCCGGCGCCCGTGCCCATTCCACGAATGGAGGAGAAGATGATCAAGCACCGCTTGCGCTGTGCCGTCGTTGTTGCTGCCGGATTGGCGGTGGCCGGCGTGAGTCATGCCCAGAATTGGCCAACCCGTCCGATCCGGCTGATCGTGCCGTTTGCGCCGGGGGGTAATACCGACATCATTGCGCGCGCCATCGCACCGAAAATGACCCAGGAACTGGGTCAACAGATCCTGATCGACAATCGCGGCGGCGCCGGCAGCACCTTGGGTACGGCGATGGCGGTGAAGTCGCCCCCCGACGGTTACACCATTGTCATGGTGTCTGCGGCGCATGTCATCAATCCCGGGGTGCGCAAATCACTGCCTTACGACTCGATCAATGATTTTGCGCCTGTCACGCTGGTGGCTGATGTACCGAACGGCCTGGTCGTGCATCCGTCATTACCGGTGAAAGACATCAAGCAACTGGTGGCGCTCGCCAAAGCGCGTCCCGGCCAGCTGGCTTACGCCACGCCCGGCCATGGCACCTCGACTCATCTTGCCATTGAAATGCTGTCCCATGCCTCAGGCGTGAAAATGCTGCATGTCCCTTACAAAGGTGTCGGGCCGGCAACGATGGATGTGGTGTCGGGTCAGGCGCAGATGATTTTTGCGGCACTGCCGGCGTTCATCGAGTTTGTCCGTGCAGGGCGGTTGCGCATGATCGCGCAGGCAAGCGTCAAACGTTCGCCGGCAGCGCCGGATGTGCCGACAATGATCGAGCAGGGCTATAAGGACTTCATCGTCTCCAGCGGCTTCGGCATGTTTGCCCCCGCAAAAACGCCACGCCCGGTTATCGACCGCCTTAACGCCTCGGTGGTGAAGGCGTTAGCCGATCCCGCCGTGCGCAGCGGACTGTCGAGCCAGGGTGCGGAGCCCGTCGGCAATACGCCGGAAGAATACGATCGTTACAACCGCACCGAAATCGAACGCTGGACCAAGGTGGCCCGTGCCGCCGGCGTGGTCGCCGAGTAGAACGCAGCCTTGCCGATTTGAATACAGATTGACAACACAGGAGCACTTCGCAAATGAGCAGCAAAAAATACAAGGTATCGCAGCCGCGCAAGATGAAGCTCGTCGTTGAAAAAAACGTGCAGATCCCGATGCGCGACGGCACGTTGCTGTATGCCGATATTTTCCGTCCGAATTTCAAGGACAAGGTGCCGGTGCTGTTCAATACCAGCGTCTATCAGAAGGACAAGGTCTGGAGTCCGCCGGCCGATCTTGAGGAAAAAGCCAATCCCTATATGTGTTGGGAAACAGTCAATCCACTGTGGTGGTGTCCGCGTGGTTATGCCTGCGTTCGTTTGGATTCCCGCGGCGCCGGCCGTTCGCCGGGAAAATCCGAGCCGAGCTCTTATCAGGAAGCGCTCGACACCTATGACGCCATCGAATGGGTGGCCAAGCAGCCCTGGTGCTCGGGCAACGTCGGCATGTCGGGCATTTCCTATCATGCGTCATCGCAATGGCGTGCCGCCAACATGCAGCCGCCGTCGCTGAAATGCATCATGCCGTGGGAAGGCCGCGCGGATCAGTATCGCGACCAGGCCTACCATGGCGGCATTTTTGCATTGGGCTTCATCGGCAACTGGTGGCTCACGCATACTGCCCATCACCTGCTCGGCAAGCCGCGCAGCTATAACCCCGACGCATTCCACAACGACATGATGTGGAACTACATGCGCAACGATCTCGATTCGCAATACTGGCGCTCGAACAGCGCGCAGTGGGACAAGATCAAGGTTCCCGTGTACTCCGTCGGTAACTGGGGCGGCTTCTCGATGCATCTGCGCGGCAATACCGAAGGCTTCATGAATGCCGCATCCAAACACAAGAAGCTGCGCATCCACACCGGCTCGCATTTCCATCCCTATCACTCGGAAGAAGGCCGCACCGACCAGCTGCGCTGGTTTGATTACTGGCTGAAGGGTATCGACACCGGCATCATGAAAGACCCGCCGGTTAAACTGGAAATCCGCACCGGCGGCAGCAAGAAACCCTATCCCTTCCGTTACGAGAACGAATGGCCACTGAAGCGTACGAAGTGGACCAAGATGTATCTCAACATCGAGCGCCAGCCGACTGACAGGGAGGAACTGCTCGAAGGCACGCTGGTCAAGACGCCGCCGCGTAATCCGGCTAAAGCCACGTATTCCGGCAGCGGCTCCACCAGCGCGGGTGTGGCATCCGCGTCGTCGCTGGCAATGACACATGGTCACGGCGCGAGCGGGCGCAGCGGTGTGTCGTTTGTGACGCCAGTGCTGGCCGAAGACACCGAGATCACCGGGCCGCTGGTCGCCAATCTTTGGGTGTCGAGTACTTCCGAGGACATGGATCTTTTTGTGACCATCCGCAACATGGATCCCGACGGCCACGATGTTTGCGAAGTCGGTCAGCACGGACAGCCGGTGCCCTGCGTGACCAAAGGCTGGCTGCGCGCATCACATCGCAAGCTTGATCCGGAAAAAAC
>CANHZX010000207.1 GCA_947465215.1 Betaproteobacteria bacterium
CTGGGTGCAGCGCCTGTTCCCGGGACATTTCCGCAATTTTGTGTTTGTCAGCGTCGGTGAAATCGACGCCCAGCGCTACGACGGCCCGGGCGCACTGCGCACGCTGCAGTACGAGATCGAGAACTCACTGCGGTATTACGAAAATTTCTGCCACACCCACGATCTGGCGGCGAAGTCCTACTGCGCCTTCGGCACCGAGCCGGTCGAAGAACTGCTCAAACTGACCGAACAGATCTCGCGGGATTTCCCCAACAGTGTGTTTTTCGCATCCAAGCTGATCTTCGTACACGACAATTTCTTCACCCGCTGGCTGCACAATCAAACCGCGCTGGCCATGCAGCAGCGGCTGCATCTGCAGGGCATGCAGATGGTGATTCTGCCCATGAAGGTGGAGTAAGCCCCTAAGAGGGCAGGTTCAACACGTATTTGGCGAGAATGTTGCGCTGGATTTCGTTGGAGCCGCCGTAAATCGTCCCGGGCCGTGAGTTGTAGAACGGCGACAGCACATCAATGGCGGCATCACCAAAGGCGATTTCGCCCTCCACCGCGCCGTACTCGCCGGCCGCATCCATCAGCAGCTCCGACAAACGCTGATAAGTATCCATCGACCAGACCTTGAGTATCGATACATCCGGCCCCATGGCTTCTCCGCGGCGCGCCTTATCGACGTAGCGGCCGTACAGCGAACTGAGATCGGCCAGATCCAGCTTGAGCTGGGTGAACCTTTCGGCGAATGCCGGATCGGCGAGCAGCCCGCGCGCCTGCGCGAGCATTTCCAGTTTTTCCAGCGCCTGCAGCGGGCGCCGCGGGCTGCCGATATTGAGCCGTTCGAAACCGAGCAGGCCCTTGGCGATGGTCCAGCCCTTGTGCAGTTCGCCGACCAGGTTTTCTTTCGGCGTACGCACGTTGTCGAAAAACACCTGGCAGAACTCTTCATGGCCGGCGATATTACGGATGGTGCGCAGCGTGATGCCCGGCGTTTTCATGTCGACCAGGAAAAAGCTGATGCCTTCCTGTTTTTTCTTGGCCTGCTTGTCGGTGCGTGCGAGTACGTAAATATTGGTCGCGTCGTGGGCCATCGACGTCCAGATCTTGCTGCCGTTGATGACGTAGTCATTGCCGTCGAGTACCGCCTCGGTGCGCAGACTGGCGAGATCAGAGCCGGCATTGGGTTCGGAATAACCCTGGCACCAGATCGCATCGCCGGCGATGATTTTCGGCAGATAGTGGGCGCGCTGTGCGTCATTGCCGAAGCGGATCAGCGTCGGGCCGACCATGGTGATGCCTTGATCCGGCATACGACCGACGCCCGCGCGCTCGGTTTCCTCGAAATAAATCAGCAGCTTCGATGGTGACAAGCCCATGCCGCCGTGTTCGCGCGGCCAGTTCGGCGCGATCCAGCCTTTTTTCGACAGTTTCAGATACCAACTGCGGCATTCGCTCCAGCGCATGCGCCTCGGCAGGAATTTGAATTCATCCGGAAACTCGCTTTCGAAAAAAGCACGCGCTTCGGCGCGGAAGGCCTCGTCGCTCATCGCATTCCAGTCGCTCATGCGGCCTCCTTGCGCTGCGGCTGCACCGACAGTCGCGCATAACGCGCACGATGGTTACGGCCATTGCCCAGCCAGGCCGACACAGTCATCGCCCGCTTCACATATAACCCGACGTCGCAATCTTCGGTAAATCCGATCGCGCCGTGGAACTGGATCGCGGCGCGGGTGATTGCCAGCGCGGCATCGGCGCAGCGGGATTTGGCGCGGCTGGCCGACAGCGCTCGTGTTTGCTCGTCCGGGGCATCATCGAGCTGGCGGATCACATCGCGCAGCACAGCATCGGCCAACTCCTGCTGGATGTACAGATCGACGGCGCGATGTTGCAAGGCCTGGAAACTGCCGATGGGTTTGCCGAACTGTACCCGGGTTTTCATGTAATCCAGGCTCATTTCGTTGCTGCGTTTCAGGATGCCAACGAGTTCCGCAGAAGCGGTTACCGCCGCATGATCGAGTGCGCGATCCAGCGCTGCGCGGGCAACTCGGCCGGAGGCCATCACCTGCTCGCGCGGCACCACGACATCCTTGAGAGTCACCGTGCCGTAACTGCGGCCGTCGGCCAAAGGCTGCTGTCCGATCGTGCAGCCTGCGGCGCTGCGCGGCACCCACAGCAGCTGCAAGCCGTCGGCAGCATTCGCGGTTACCAGATAACCATCGGCCGCCCCTGCACCGATGACAAATTGTTTTTCGCCGCTGACGCGATAACCGCCTTCAAAAGACGTCGCCGTCGCAGCCACCTGCAATCCGCTGAAATCGTCGGCTTCTTCCTGCCAGGCCAGCACCGGCACGCATTCTCCGGTGGCGAGACCGGTCAGCAATTCGTCGCGCAACGGTCCCGCCGACTGCTCCAATACGCGCGCCGCCAGCACAGCCACGGCGGTGTAAGGTTCCGGTGTCAGTGCACGGCCCAGGCCTTCCGCCACAATCGCCGCCTCGGCCAACCCGAGGCCCAGACCGCCGCAGGATTCCGGCACCAGCACGCCGAGCCAGCCGAGTTCGGCCAGCTGGCGCCATTGTGCGCGGTCGAACTCCGCATGGGTCTGCGCCAATGCACGCACGCGCGGCAGATCGGCGCCGCGTTTGACGAAATCACCGACGCTCTGCGCGAGCATTCCGGCGTGGCTGCTGTCTTCGCTGATGGTCATCTGTAACTCACTTGTCACTTCTTTTTGGGGGCTAAGGCTTAATCAGGGGAAAAGGCTTAGGCTGATCCACCAGGTAATCGCTGAAATGGTCGCCGAGCAGGGAATGGTCAGCACCCAAGCCAGCACGATGTTGCCGGCAACGCCCCAGCGCACGGCAGAGACCGACTGCGCCGAGCCGACGCCGACGATCGAACCGGTAATGGTGTGCGTCGTCGATACCGGAATACCGAGGCTGGTCGCCATGAACAGGGTAAGTGCACCACCGGTTTCCGCGCAGAATCCACCAACCGGTTTCAGCTTGGTGATTTTCTGGCCCATGGTCCTGACAATGCGCCAGCCGCCGAGCAGCGTGCCGATGCTGATCGCGGCGTAGCAGCTGATGATCACCCACATCGGCACCGGATCCTTGGGCCCGCTGATGCCAGCGGCAATCAGCAGCATGAGGATGATGCCCATGGTTTTCTGTGCGTCGTTACCGCCGTGACCGAGGCTGTACATCGCTGCCGACAGCAACTGCAGCCGGCGGAACCACCGATCGACCTTGGCCGGCGTTGTCCGCCGGCAAATCCACGACACCGCAACCATCAGCAGCCCCGCTAGCAGGAAGCCGAGGGTCGGCGATACCACGATGAAGATCAGCGTCTTGTAGATGCCGGCGCTTTGCAGCGCCCAGAAACCGCTTTTGGCCACCGCAGCGCCGATCAGGCCGCCGATCAGTGCGTGCGAAGAACTCGACGGCAGTCCGTAGTACCAGGTGATGATGTTCCAGACGATGGCGCCGACCAGCGCACCGAAAATGATGTGGTGATCAACCACCGAGGCATCGATGATGCCCTGCCCTACGGTCGTCGCCACTTTCAGATGGAACACGAACAGCGCGGCAAAATTGAAAAAGGCCGCCCACATCACGGCCTGATAAGGCTTCAGTACACGGGTCGACACCACGGTGGCGATCGAGTTCGCGGCGTCGTGGAAGCCGTTCATGAAATCGAATATCAGCGCAACCGCGACCAGCAGCACGATGACGCCCAGGCTGATGCTTAAGTGATCCATGAGGGCGCGGCCTAGGAGTGTTCGAGAACGATGCCTTCGATGATGTTCGCGACATCCTCGCAGCGGTCGGTGATTTCCTCGAGCAGCATGTAAACCGAACGCAGCTTGAAGACCTGCTTCAGATCGGACTCGTCACGGAACAGCCGCGACATTGCCGAGCGCATCACGCGGTCGGCGTCGGATTCGAGGCGGTCGATTTCTTCGCAGGTTTTGAGGATCGCCTCGGGCGCACTCAGCTTGGGCAGCAGGCTCACTGCGGTCTTGATGCGCTCGCAGGACATGTGACAGATCTGCGCCAGCTGTTCGGCTTCAGGGGTGCCGCGGCGGATGTCATACAGCAACAACGATTCGGCGACGTCCTGGATCAGATCGAGGATGTCATCCATATTGGTGATCAGCTGGTGAATCTGGTCACGGTCGATCGGCGTGATGAAAGTGCTGTGCAGCACCAGAATCGTGTCGTGGGTAATCTTGTCGGCGGCGCGTTCAGCTTCGTCGATGCGCCGGGTATAACTTTCAGCGTCATTCAGATTGCTCATCAGACCGACCAGCTCGCGGCTGCCTTCCACAATGCGAAGCGCGTGCGCGTTGAAAAAATCAAAGAACCGGCCTTCGCGGGGCATCAGTTTGGAAAAGAGAGTGGCCATAGGAGATTTACGCTCGCAGTATTTTGATTAAGTATTTGTTTTTATTAGTATTATTTTTGATGGGCTACACCACATCGCCGTTCTGTATGCACTTTACCGAAAACCACGTCTGCCAGCCACGAGGGTCTGCACGATGCGGACCCCGTTACCGGGCCCAGCCTTTAAGAAGCCGTTCGTCCCGGACGCAGATCGGGCTCCAGCGATTCGCGTTCATCAAACACGAAACAGTTGCCCTGCCAGTGACGTCCGTCGGTTTCTTCAAAATACTTCAGGATGCCGCCTTCCAGCTGCAGCACGTTATGCAGCCCCAGTTCATGCATGTACAGCGCGGCTTTTTCACAACGGATACCGCCGGTGCAATAACTGACGATGGTTTTGTCCTGCAACTCGGCCCGGTGGTCCTGCACGGCTTGCGGAAACTGGGTGAATTTCTGGATCCGCCAGTCGATGGCATTGCTGAATTTGCCGTAGTCGACTTCGAAGTCATTGCGCGTATCGAGCATCACCACCGGTTTGCCGGCGTCATCACAGCCCTGATCCAGCCAGCGCGCCAGGGTTTTGGCGTCGACCGCGGGCGCCCGACCCTGCGCCGGGCAGATCGTCGGGTGATCCATGCGGATGATTTCTTTTTTGACTTTGACTTTGAAACGTTTGAACGGCACCTGCTCGGACCAGCTTTCCTTGGCCTGCAGGTCGGCATATCCGGGGACGGCGCGCAGCTGCGCCAGCATGTCGCGGCA
>CANHZX010000208.1 GCA_947465215.1 Betaproteobacteria bacterium
CAGCACATCAAGAATACGCTGGCCGCCGCCATCGACGCCGGCGGCAGTTCGCTGCGTGACTATGTCGGCAGCGACGGCATGGCGGGAAATTTCCAGAATCAGTTTCTGGTATACGGGCGCGCCGGTGAGCCCTGCACGCGTTGCGGCGCAACGATCCGCGAATGGAAACAGGCCCAGCGCGCAACCTGTTACTGCCCGTCCTGCCAGAAACGCTGAAGCGGCGGCAAGGGCTGCTCAGGCTGCCTTCTGCGCAGTGAGCTTGAGGTACTTCTGCTGCAGATCTTCTTTCGTTTCGCTGCGGTCAGGGTCCAGCGGTATGCAATCCACCGGACAAACCTTCTGGCACTGCGGCTCGTCGAAATGACCGACACACTCGGTACATTTGTCGGGATTGATGACGTAGATTTCTTCACCTGCAGAGATTGCCTCGTTAGGGCATTCCGGCTCGCAGACGTCGCAGTTGATGCACTCGTCGGTAATCATCAGCGCCATGATGAACCCCGCATCATTTGCCCCCGAGATCCTTGATCTTGTTCTTCAGGCACGCAGCAACCGTCGGTGACACGAATTTCGATACGTCGCCGCCCATCACCGAAATCTCGCGCACCAGCGTCGCCGACAGGAACCTGTGTTCCTCGCCCGGCGTCATGAACACGGTCTCGACTTCCGGATACAGCTTGCGGTTCATGCCGGCCAACTGGAATTCGTAATCAAAATCGGAAACCGCACGTACGCCGCGCAGCACCACGCGCGCGTCGTGCTCCTTCACAAAACTCATCAGCAGACCGGAAAATCCTTCTACTGAAACGTTCTTGACGTCGGCAAGGGCTTTGCGGGACATGTCGATGCGTTCGGCCAGCGTGAACAACGGACGTTTGGTCCGGCTGTCAGCAACGGCGAGCACGACATGATCAAACAGACGCGCCGCGCGGCGCACCAGATCCTCGTGACCGAGAGTCATCGGATCAAAGGTGCCGGGATAGACGGCTTTATTACTCATGTTCCGCCCTTTTCAGGAGTTGATGGCTGACCTGGCCGGCGCGCCCGGCCTTGAATATTTCCCAACCTGGTCCGGCTTCCAGCGCCTCGCCGCGTTCACAGTACACCAGCGCACCGGGTTTCAGGCATTGCGGCAACAGCGCCAGCAGCTGCGGCCAGCAGTCATCGGCAAACGGCGGATCGAGAAAAACCACATCGAAACGGTCGCGATGATGCTTAATGAATTCTAGCGCATCGGCGCGTACTACTTCCACCGCATCGCCCCCAAGCAGATCGCGGTTGACCTGCAACGCCCGCGCCGCAGCTGCATCGCGCTCCACCAGAACCACGCGGCGGGCACCACGCGAAGCCGCCTCGAATCCTAGCGCACCGCTGCCGGCAAACAGATCCAGACAGTCCTGGCCCTCAAGATCCTGGCCCAGCCAGTTGAAAAGGGTTTCACGCACACGATCCGGTGTGGGCCGCAAGCCAGGGCGATCGGCAAAACGGATGCGCCGGCTGCGCCAGGTGCCGCCGATGATCCGCACCTCGCAGTTTTTTGAAGCCACAGCAGGCATCAGCGCGGCGCGGGTGCAGCGGCGGTCTGATTGCGGTCGGCACCGACCACCACCGTTACCAGACGGTCCGGATCGACACGGCGCGCGAAAGCGGCCTTGATGTCGGCTGCCGTTACCCGCTCGATATTAGCGACAAAGGTTTCAAGATAATCGGCCGGCAGGTCATAGAAACCGATCAGCGCGAGAAAATCATGGATCTTGCGGTTGCTGTCGATGCGCATCGGAAACCCGCCGACAATATTCTGCTTGGCAGCAAGCACCTCTTCCGCCGTCGGCCCCTTGTCGATGAATTCGCGCAGCGTGCTTCGGACCACGGACAATGCCTGCCCAGCCTGATCGCGGCGCGTCTGCATGCCGATGACGAACGGACCGCGCGCCAAAAGCGGCAAGAAATTACTGTAGGCGGAATAGGCCAGCCCGCGTTTCTGCCGCACTTCCTCGGTAATACGCGATACAAAACCGCCGCCTCCGAGTATGTAATTGCCGACAAACAGCGTGAAGAAATCCGGATCATCGCGGCGGATGCCCGGCGCACCGATCATGATGTGACTCTGGCTGGCCGGGTGCTCCAACATCCGCGTCACCGCACCCGGCAGGGACTGCACCTCGGGAATCGAAAGCCGCTGGCCGTCGGACTGGGGCAGCGCGCGCGTCAACTGCTCGGCAATCGCTTCGGCCTCCTTGCGGGTGACGTCGCCCATGATCGCCACAACTGCCTGCGCGGCAGCATAGTGCCTCCGGTGGAACGCTTTCAGGTCATCGTTTTGCAGGCGACTGACGGTATCCACCTCGCCGGATGAACGCAGCGAATAGGGATGCTTGCCGAATACCAGCCGGTTGAATTCGCGGCTGGCTTGGGTGTCCGGCGTCAGATCGGCTTCTTTCAGGGCGCTGATGTAGCGGGTTTTCTCGCGCTCGATAATAGGTGCCGAGAACTCCGGGGTACTGAGCACACCGGTCATCACCGCCAGCGCCTGGTTGCGCCGCTTCGGATCGGACAGGGTGCGCAGTATCAAGCCGCCGCGATCGCTGTCAAAACGATTGCTCATCTGGGCACCGACATCAGCCAGCGCGCGGGCGATTTCATCCTCGTTCATTCCTGCAGCCCCAAGGCGCATCAGGCCGTTAGTCATCGCCGCAAGACCGGATTTTTCCGCGGTATCGAATGCCGAGCCCGCCGGCACTTCGACCGAAACGTCCAGAATCGGCAACCCGCGGTTCTCGACGAAATAGACTTTGGCACCGCTTGCCGTACGCCAGTGTTCAATCGGCAGGATCGCGTGGGCCAGCTGGGCAACCGCCAGCAGGGCAAAGGCGCAGAGTGTGCGGATCATCGGTTTCATTTTCATCTCAGTTGCCATGACGAACGCCTGCGGGCGGCGCGGTCCGTGCCGGCGCAGCATTCAAGGGCTGTGGATCCAGATAGGCCACCGTCAATCCGTCGTCTACCAGATATTTGCGCGCCACTTCGCGCACCTGCTCCGGGGTCACCTGCTGCAGTTTCTCGATAAACAGATTCTCGTCACGATACGAAAAACCGACCGTTTCCAGCCAGCCGATCTGCCGCGCCTGGAAAAACATCGAATCGCGCTGGTACACCTGATCGGCAATCGCCTGTGCCTTGACACGGTCCAGCTCCTGCTGGGTCACGCCCTCTTCTATCACCCGCTGCACTTCGCGGCGCAGGCCCTGCTCCATCTCGGCTGTAGTCTTGCCCTGCACCGGCGTGCCGCTCAGATAAAAAAATCCCGGGCCGCGGCCGACGCCTTCGTAACTGGCACCCGCTGCCGCCGCAAGACGATCTGTCTTCACCAGGCGCTGTGGCAAGCGGGCAGCGGCATTGCCGCTCAATACGCTTTCCAGCATGTCCAGCGCGTACGGTTCCCATTCTTCTTTGGGTTTGGTCAGCCGCGGCGTTCGATAGGCCATCAGCACCTGCGCCTGTTCGGCAGGCACTTTTACGGTCAGCCGCTTCACACCCAGCTGCGGCGGCTCATCCTGCGGCTTGCGCTCCGGCAAAACCTTTCGCGGAATCGGCCCGAAATGCTGCTCGGCCAGCGCAAAAACTTCTGCCGGCACCACATCGCCCACCACCACCACGATGGCATTGTTCGGCGAATACCATTGTTCGTAAAAACGGCGCGTGTCGCCGATGGTCAGGTTTTCCAGATCGTTCATCCAGCCAATGACCGGATTGCGATAGGGATGCGCCGTCAGAGCCGTCGCCAACAGGCGTTCATACATGACGGATTGCGGCCGGTCATCGGTACGCCAGCGACGCTCCTCCATCACCACCTTGATTTCCTTGGCGAATTCCACCGGGGACAGCACCAGATTAGCCATGCGGTCCGCCTCCAGCCGGAACGACAGCGGCAGGGCTGACTTATGCAGCGTCTGGAAATAGCCGGTGTAATCGCGGCTGGTAAACGCATTTTCACGCCCGCCCGCCGCAGCGATCAGCCGCGAGAACTCTCCTGCGGGCACCGCCTTCGTGCCCTTGAACATCATGTGTTCCAGTACATGTGCAACGCCGGTAATGCCGCCCTGCTCGTCGACACTGCCGATTCGGTACCAGACCATGCTGACCGCCACCGGCGCACGGCGGTCGGGTTTGACGATGACGCGCAGGCCATTGGCCAGTTCTTTCACCGCAACATCGTCGGCCGGCGCATTGGCAGCCGATGAAACAGGCAGACCGGCGCAGATCAACAGCAGCGCAATAAGGATTTTGGGCAAAGCAGTCATGGTGTTCCGTCTGGTTAAGCCTTGCCGGCGGCAAGGCCCTGTTAGAATTGTAGCCAATTAACACTCCGGCCCGGCGCGTATCGGCACCGCCCACATCTGACCACAGCATTCATGTTTGGTTTCGGCAAAAAAAAAGAAACCGGGGAAGCCCCGGCAAGCGGCTGGCTGGCCCGTCTTCAGCAGGGCCTAGGGAAAACACGCGCTAAGCTGGGCGACAGCCTGGGCGCCCTGTTCGGCGCCGGTCGCAAACTGGATGAAGCCTTCTACGAAGAACTGGAAACCATACTGCTGACCGCCGATGTCGGCGTTACTGCGACCACTCACCTGCTGGAAGCGCTGCGTGCACGGGCACGGCGCGGACGTTATACCGAAGCCGCACAGCTGCGTGACGGTCTGCGCGAAGAAATGTGCATGATGCTGCAAGCCGTGGCGCAACCGATCGAAACCGGTTCGGCAAAACCTTTCGTCATCATGCTCGCCGGCGTCAATGGTGCCGGTAAAACCACTTCCATCGGTAAACTCGCCCATTACTTTCAGTCCCAGGGAAAATCCGTGCTGCTTGCTGCAGGCGACACCTTCCGCGCGGCGGCACGCGAGCAGCTCGCGGCCTGGGGGGAACGCAACAACGTGACGGTGATTTCCCAGGCATCGGGCGATGCCGCTGCGGTGATTTTTGATGCCATCAACGCGGCAAGTGCGCGCGGTATCGACATCGTACTTGCCGACACCGCGGGCCGCCTGCCCACACAACTCAACCTGATGGAAGAAATCCGCAAGGTAAAGCGGGTTATCGATAAAGC
>CANHZX010000209.1 GCA_947465215.1 Betaproteobacteria bacterium
AATGAGACCGTTGGCTCTTTTCAGTGATCCGGCAAGGTTCAGAATCACGGCACTGTCGAACCGGGTGGCGAGGAGGGGGTGCCCTTTGCGCATCCGTAGCAGCGAATCCTTGTCAAGAATCTGTACGAGTGAGTTCTCGGCTGCGATGATGGTTGCCGTGCGTGCGTCATCGGTATAAAAAGCCATTTCCCCGGTCATGGCGCCTTTGCTGAGTTTGGCCAGACGCCGTTGCAATTGGCCTGTCACCTTGATGATGCTGAGGCTGCCGCTTTCAACGAAGTAGATAGCGTCTGAAAATTCCCCCTCCCGGCACAGCACCTCTCCGGCGTTGACTTGGCGCGGCGTGCAGTAGCTAAGGAAGGTGGCGCGTTCAGACGGGCTTTCGAGAAAATCAAAGCAGTGGTTGATCTCGCCGCTATCGGGGTGCTTGCTGAGCAGATGATCTTCTGCGCTTTCCAGGGCGTCATCCAATACGGGAAAGTAGTGGATGTTCTTTTTCATCCCCGCATCCAGCGGGATAGTTTTCAGTGCTTGCTCGGTTTCCGGGGTATGTACGAAATAGAACCGGCATGGCGATTCGCTGTGACGGCGAAGCGCGCGTTGGAATACGCCAATGGCCGAACGGTCGATACCGCTCACTTCGCTGAAGTCGAGGATGACGCAATCGATTACGCTGAAATCCAGTGCGCGGGATATCTGATCGATTCGGGCCGCCGAGCCGAAGAACATGTAACCGCGAAGCCGGTAGATGTGTATGGCTCGGCCATGGCTGCGGAGAATTTCCAATTGGTGCGTGGGCCTCACCACGGAACTGGTCAAAACTGAGAGATCGGTGGCGAGGCTGACCAAAGGGATCTTGCTGTATGTTGTAATGAAAATAATGCAGGAGATCACCAATCCGGCGCCAAACCCGACCAGGTAGCCGTAATTGGCGACCAGTGTGAGGATCAATGCAATTTCGGCGAGTTCCGATCCTGTCGCGCTTTTGCGCTGGTCCCAGAGCCATTGCTTGATCATACCCAGGCCCAGGAACAGGAGCAGTCCCCCCAGGGCTGCCTTGGGTACATAGGCCAGTGCGCTACTGCCGCCGATTAATGCGGCAAGGCAGATTCCGGCCGCGATAATGCCGGAGAGTGCGCCGCCTCCGGTTGCCTGGTTTAACGTGGTGCGGCCCACCGACAAAATGCCCAAAAAGCCGCCGAGGAATGTGCCGATACAGGCTGTAACTGCATGTATTTTCAATACACGATTGAGGTCGAATTCCTTGTGTAAACTCAATTCGAGGCTGGCGAGGGAAATCAGAATTGTCAGCAGACCCACGAAGCTCACCATCAGGATCGACGGCAGCATCTGTATCAGGGTGGTGATTTGCAGGGCGCTGTAGTCCAGGTGCCAGGGTGGCAGCCACTGCGCATCGCTCAGGCCGGAGAACATCCATGTCTCGTGAGAGCAAACGTCTCCCGTGCAGATGCCACTGGCCAAAAACAGATTGAGTCCAACGGTTGCACTAATCAAGACCAACGGGATCAGCAGGGCTGTGCTGATCCACCGGCTGAGCCACTGGAGAGCCGCAACCACGGCAAGGCTGAACAGCAATTCCGGACGAAAGGGCTGCGCAATAAACGCTTCAAGGCCGGGCACGCTGAGCGGGATTTCGGCAATGATGTTCAGTGCACCGCTGCACATCAGCCACCCGGTCGAAGCCAGAAAGCCGGCCATCACCGAAAACGGGATATATCGGACCATACCGGCGAGGCGCATGCCGGCGAGGGCGTAGAACACCAGCGCACTGAAAATCGAAGTCAGTGTAACAGTGACCAGTGCGAAATTGACGTTCAATGCACTGCTGCCGACGATGGAAGCCAGTGCCGCCATGGAGCCGGCCATCACCGAGATGGTGTTGGAATCCGGGCCGCTGATGAAAGTCTTCTCTTCTGAGATCACGCCGAACAGGGCGCCGATGATTGCCGTGACCAGCGCTGCGGTGATGGCAAAGCTGACGCTCGTTACCAGCGCCTCCGAAAAGAGCAGTGCGCCATAGGAAATGGAGTAGATCACCGCACTCAAGCCCACAATCACCCCGGCGGATAACTGCCTCACCAGGGCTTGGGTGAAGGCGGTCGTGCCCTGATTATTGTGGGTGTTGCTCAATGACCCGCCTGAGGGCGGCCAAAGAATTCGGTTATCGACAGGGCCAGTGCTTCACTGGAGTCGACGAACAGCGACGGGTTTGCTTTGCACTGCTCTCGCATGCCCAGGGGTATTTCCGTGCATCCGAGAATGATGACTTCGGCGCCGCGCCCGACCAGCAAGGATGCGGCTTTGGCAAACACCTGCTCGGCTTCAGGCAAGCGGTTGGCCTTGATCAATGCAATACCCGGTGACACCAGAGTACTGAACTCCTCTTCCGAGGGCGACAGCACTTCAAAACCCATATCGTTCAAGGTGTTTCTGTAAATGCCCATCTGGTGAGTACCGTAGGTGGACAAGACCCCCACCAGTCTGGCATCGGTTTTTTTAACCCGAACCTGCTCGACGCTGGCCTTTACAATGTGAAACAGGCGAACCCCGGAGGCCGCAGCCATCTCGTCATACCAGCAATGAGAACTGTTGCAGGGGATGCAAATCGCTCCCACCCCGGCTTCATTGAGGAAGCGGACGCCGGCAAGCAGCTTATCGATGGGGGAGGGGCCGGTGCCTGTAACCGCTGCAGTTCGATCCGGTGTGGTGCAGTCGCCGTAGAGCAGTACGGGGACATGTTCCTGGTCGATGCTGGCGGGGGTGTTATGCACCAGCTTGGCAAGGAAATCAGCGGTAGCCAGCGGCCCCATGCCGCCCAATACACCCAGGAAATTCTTCAAAGCGGTTTCCACAAAATTTAGCTTAATCGCTGATCACAATACATGGCGATGATTTATTTTGATATGTTTTTCTTCTGTGTTGATTGCATATCCTCTTTTCTTATTTTTGTTCCTTCATGCATCGCAATACGTAGTGAATGAGAGCGATCAGTGGCTGAATACATTGCCATTTCTTAACAATACTTAATGTTCGGTATATAACGAGGGGTGTATAAGAACGGAGACCATTGATGCAAATAAACTCATCAATGCAAACTTAAGCAACTGAATTTGTGGAAATCGATGTGACATGTTTTTTGTCAAAAATCTCTATTTTCAACCGGTAATCTCGACTTAAGTTTTGACGGGTTGAACCCAGACAAAACTTGCTCAACAAGCTTCTCCATCTGCCCCCCGGTAATCTCGACTCAAGTTTTGACGGGTTGAATACAGTCGAAACTTGCTCAACAGGCTTGCCGGTTTTGTTCGTTGGCCTATCTTAGGATTTTCTTAACCGTATTCTTGATGGATGTGGTTTGGTGAAACTCCGATTTTGGCTTGCTCATGGATTGCCATTTGATACTCGAAGTCAATTTGAAGCTTATATGAGCGTATCGTTCTATTCCTTGGGTTTGCATGATCGGTTTCAGCGCTTTTCGCGCCTGATTCGCTGTTTTTTTTCAATAATTGCTGTGTTATTCGCCTTTGCAGTCAATCTTCAGGGATTGGCCGTTGCGGCACCGAATCCCCTGCAGCTTGATTTGACGAGACTGCTGAAGTCCATTCCCGAGGCGAAGGTCGATACCGATTCGCGCAAAGCCTTGCGCAGTGCACTGGCCCTGCTGGGTGCAGACCGTCTTGATGAGGGCTCGCAGCAACTGAATGCGCTGCTCAAGCTGGAACCTTCTAGCTCCTATCTGCAGTTTTTCAATGGTTTCGCCTATCACCTGATGGCGCGTCAGGGGGATGCAGAGAAGTTTGCCCTGGCCGAGCAGGGTTACCAGTTGGCTGTGCAGTTCGATGCCTCGAACTGGATTGCTCATTACTTTTTAGGCACCTTGCATTTTGATCAACGTAATTTCCGTGGTGCGCAACTGGAATGGGCTGCGGTGCTGCTGGCCCTTGGCGAGGACCAGGACGTTTTGTTGCGCATTGTGGCCGCGGCCTACTATGCAGGCGATCCGGTAACTGCGGCTGCCTGCCTTGAGCGACTGCGTGCCTTGCGCCCATCCGATCCCGAGGTTTTGCGACTCTCGGCGCTGGTCAGCGCCGCCATCAACCAGCCTGAGAGAGCGGCGAAGTGGCTGGCAGTTTATGAAGATACGAAGCCGTCAGCCGAGGATCTCTCGCGTTTGCGTCAGCGCATGAGCCACTGGGCGGTAGTGCATCGCAACAGTAAAAAGAATGAACCGTCCGGCAGTGAAATGATTCTCGGAAATGCGCCTGACAGTGCATTAGCCGGGTCGGATCCATTCTTGACCCGCACCCAGTATCCTGGTGGCGACGCAAGTACTTTCAATGGGCAGGGAGCGATGCCGCCGGGCGGTTTTCCGGTGCAGGGGGGATATCCTCAGCAGGGCGGCTATCCTCAGCAGGGTGGGTTCCAGGGTCAAGGTGGCTTTCCGGATCAAGGGGGCTACCCGAACCAAGGTGGTTTTGCAGGACAAGGCGGTTTTGCGGGCCAGGGCGGCTTTCCGGGTCAAGGGGGACCAAATGAGGGCCGTATGGTGCTGGTGGACGTCGTGCTCATGCGCACAGAGGATGCCCTCAGCACCCGCAAAGGCGTGAATCTGCTCAATGCCCTGACGTTGCAGTTCGGCAGTGCAGGACTCCCCGCATTTTCCAGGAACGTCATCTCGACAAATACTTCGACGACTGGCGCGGCCGATACGAACACCACGACCACCGCACTGACCCGGGCGATCAGCATTCCGGCACTGTCTTATTCCCTGAATATCGTTAACGCCAATTCCAACCTCAACGAGGTTCTTGCCCGACCAACGCTGGCTGCTCTCAATGGCATGCAGTCGGTATTTTTTTCGGGATCCACGGTGACTGCAGCCGTTGTTTCAACGGGCACTGTCGGTGGAAACGCCGTGCAACTGGAGAAGGAAATCGGCGTCAGGCTGAGCATCATTCCGACATTCCTCGCCGACAATAAGATCCGGCTGACAGTGGATGCACAACGCACCTTTCTCAAGCCGCCAAGCTCGGATATTGTCTATACCTACAAGCTGGAAA
>CANHZX010000210.1 GCA_947465215.1 Betaproteobacteria bacterium
GCTTGGCCTACTGTGCCTTGATTCCGCCCTGCTTGATCACCCGCTTCCACTGCTCGCTCTCCGCCTTGATGTGAGCAGTGAACTCCGCCGGCGTTGAACCCACGCCTTCCGATCCATCGGCAATCAGGTGCTTCTCCATCGCCGGCGCTTTCACCGCCTTGGTGGTTTCGGTGGCGATGCGGGCAATGATCGGTTTGGGCACCGCTTTCGGTGTGATCAGGCCATACCAGTTGACGACCACCACGCCGGGAATGCCGGCTTCAGCCATAGTCGGCGTGTCGGGCATCGCGGGGGCGCGTTTGCCGGTGGATACACCCAGCGCGCGCAATCGTCCGGCTTTGATATGCGGCTGGCCGGAGATGATGGTGGCGAATGAGCAGTTGATGCGCCCGCCGACGAGGTCGGCATAGGCGGCGCCCATGCCTTTGTACGGCACATGGATCATTTTTGTGCCGGCGGCGATCTGGAACAGTTCGGTGGTCATGTGGATCGGGCTGCCGATACCGGAGGACGCATAGGTCAGCTTGTCGGGATTGGCCTTGGCGTATTTCACCAGCTCCAGTGCAGTTTTGACGGGCAACGTCGGATGCGAAACCAGCACATAACCTTGCGCAGTGACCTGCGACACGGGCGCGAAATCGCGCACCGGATCGAGCTTGGAGGGATACAGCAGCGGATAGATCACAGTGGTGGCAGTGATCATCATCAGCGTGTGGCCGTCGGGCGCGGCATCAGCGAGCGTCTGCAACGCGACGAGGTTGCCTGCGCCGGGACGGTTGTCGACCACAACGGTCTGGCTGAAAGCTTCGGAGAAACTCGCGGCGAGGTTGCGCGAGACGCTGTCCACGCCGCCGCCCGGCGCCAGCGGCACGAGGATGCGCATCGGCCGTGTCGGGAAAGTCTGTGCATTCACACTAACGCTCGCCAGCGCTGCACTGAGCGCCAGCAAAGTCATACGGGTTCGGGTATTCATGGTGAATCTCCGCCGGGTGTTTTTATGGTGTGGATGCCATCCGGCCCGGCGCCGGCGCAACATCGTTATAAGCATTTGATTTAATAATTATTTTTATACGGCCATTGCAGGGGCTGACGCGTTATATTTAGCAGGCCGCAAGAATAACAAGAAGCCGCACCCCATTTGAAGCGCCAGTCGTCTTTGACCGTGGGAGGAGCATAACAATGTCTGCTGCAAAAGCATTGCTGAGCCTGGCCGTATTGATATTTGCGTACGCGCTGCCGGCCCCGGCGCAGAAATATCCCGAAAAGAATGTGCGACTGATCGTCGCCTTCCCCACCGGGGCGTCGCAGATCCTCGGCCTGCTGGTCGGGGAAAAACTCGGCGCTGCTCTCGGGCAACCGGTGGTGCCCGATTTCCGAACCGGCGCCGGCGGCAATCTTGCTGCCGAGCTTGCGGCCAAGGCGCCTGCCGACGGTCACACGCTGTTGCTGACCAGTCCGTCGCTGGTGATCAGCCCCAGCCTCTACAAAAAACTCGGCTACGACACGATGCGCGATTTCGCGCCGGTGACGATGCTGTCGACGGTGCCCAATGTGTTCGTGATCCATCCGTCGGTGCCGGCAAAAAACATCAGTGAACTAATCAAGCTGGCAAAAGCCCATCCCGGCAAGATGAGCTTCGGTTCCGGCGGCGTCGGCTCATCAAACCACCTCGCCGGTGAACTGTTCAAGTCACTGGCGAAAGTCGACATCCTGCATGTGCCGTACAAGGGCGCGAGCATTGCACTGACGCACATTCTGGGCGGTGAAGCGGAAATGGTGATGGTGACGGTCCCCGCAACCATCCCCTTCATCAACAGCGGCCGCCTGCGCGGGCTGGCGGTGCTGGTGCCGGAACGTCTGCCGACACTGCCCAATGTGCCGACCACCGCGGAGGCCGGCATGCCCGAACTGGTGATCAACACCTGGTACGGCCTGTTTGCGCCGACGGGCGTGCGCCCGGAAATCCTTCAGCGCATCAGCGCAGAGACGGCGAAGTTCATGCATACGCCGGAAGTGGGAAAACAGCTCGCCGCCAGCGGCCTGATCCCCTCGACCAGCACGCCGGCGGAATTTACCGGCTTTGTGCGCGCTGACATGGAAAAATGGACCAAGGTCATCCGCGACGCGAATATCACGGTGCAGTAGCAAGGGATTCATCAATAAAAAACGGCGCCGCGTGGCGCCGTTTGTTTTTGGAATGCCCGACTTACGACGCCAGGAAATCCCCGAACATGTGATCCACCCACTTCAGGTCTTCCTCCCAGAGTTCGGGGCGGCGCTGGCCGTCATCAATCTGTTTCTGCCACAAGTGACCGTCTTCGCCGATGCCGTAATCGAACTGCACGGAAATCGCTTCGCGCGGCGTGTTGTTGACCAGCATGTAACAGAGATTGTCGATCATCACGTGCTTGGGCGGCTGGCCTTTGGCCTGCTGCCCGATGTACTGCGCAACGGCCTGGCCCTGCTTGTTGGCGACATGACCCGCCTTCGGGTAATGACCGAAATGCGGCGACACGGCGCCGAGCGAGTCGCCGATGACAAAGACTTGCGGATCGTCCTTGGTGTTGTAGAAGAAAGGATCAACGCCGGCCCAGCCGGTCGGTTTGCCTTCCGGTGTCTTGCCGATGAGACCGGCCTTCCAGACCAAGTCGCCGGCCTGGTGCGGCGACATCAGCAGCGCATCATCGAATTTGAAATCGCCCGCGGCGGTTTTGACGACCTTGTTGAACGGGTCGACTTCCTTGATCGGTGCTTTCGGCACGTGGGTGATGATGTCCGGATACAGTTCGCGGAAGGCCTCGTTATAGCCAGCGGTAATCGGCGCCACCATCGGTTTCGGATCGAGGATGATGATCTTCGCCGGAATCTTGTTGGTCTTGAAGTGCCAGGCCATCAAACAGGCACGTTCATACGGCGATGGGGGACAGCGGTGCGGCGGCGGCGGCAGTGTCATCACAAAAGTGCCGCCCTTGAAGTTGCGGATCTTCTGTTTGACCACGGCGTGTTCGGCGCTGGGAATGTAAGCCGTCGGATAGGTTTCGCGCGTGTAGTCGATAGCCTTGCGGTCGTTACCGAACCACGACTCAAAGGCATAACGGATGCCGGTGGACACCACCAGCCAGTCGTAATCGATATAACCCTGGGCGGTATGCACGCGGCGAGCGCTGCGGTCGATGTCGCTGATCTCAGTCTGCACAAAGGTGTAGCCGTAGCGTTTGGCCGGCGCCATATAGGAATGCACCAGAAACTGCGTATCAACAACATCAATCAGCCACTTGTTGCTGAGCGGGCAGGACCAGAACACGGGATTGCGTTCCAGCAGTACGACTTCGAGGTCAGGCGCCTGTGCGCGAAGATGACGGGCCGCAGTCAGGCCGCCCCAGCCGCCGCCGGCGATGACCACGCGACGCTTTCCCGACTTCGGCATCAGCGCGGACGCGGGCGAGCGCAGCAGGGGTTGTGCGGACAGCGGCGCGGCCGAGAGTGCGGCGGCGGCCGTGCCGGCCTTGAGGAATGTACGGCGTGATGACTTCATGACGGCTCCTTGATGAGCCGCGGCGCCGCATCCGGCCGCAAAACAATAAATTCGCCGGACGCAGTGCGCGCGGTGGATTAAGCGGTTGTTACGGTTTACCTTGAATAAACGGTAAAGAAACGACGCGAATCTGCGCTCGCTGCTAATGAACCGGGCGACACGCGCACGGTTAACGCGACGGGATGGAAGGCGGATGCAGAGTGGTCAGGTACATGACAGCGCGGACAGTACCACAATGGCGTCGGCTGTGAACAGGCAAGGTTCAACATATGCGCATAGCATCACCACCACCATCACAGACTGGTGCCTCAAACAAAACGGGCCGCAATGGCCCGTTTTTATTGGCTGCGGTAAATCTCAGCTCGCTTTCGCGCCCGAAGCCTTGACCACTTTAGCCCACTTGGCGATTTCATCAACGATGTAACGCGAGAATTCTTCCGGCGTGCTTTCCAGCACCTGCATACCCTGCTTCACCAGACGCTCGCTGACGGCAGGATCTTTCTGCGCCTTGCGGAATTCGGTGTTGAGACGGCGGATGATCTCGGGGTTGGTGCCGCCGGTGGCCGAGAAACCGAACCATGCTGCGACATCAAAGCCCGGCAGGCCGGCTTCGTCGATGGTCGGCATCTCCGGCCATGCCAGCACGCGTTTGTTGCTGGTCACACCAAGGCCGCGCAGCCTGCCGCTTTTGACGGTTTCCTGCGCCACCGACACGCTGGCAAACGACATCACGGTTTCACCGCTGATCACGGAAGATACCGACAGCGGGGTCGCGCGGTACGGCACATGCGTCATCTTGACGCCGGCCATCATGCCGAAGAGTTCACCGGACATGTGCTGCGAGGTGCCGCCGCCGCCCGAGGAATAGGTCAGCTCGCCGGGGCGCGACTTGGCGATGGCGATCAGCTGCTTGATGGTTTTGACCGGCATCGACGGATGAATGACCAGCACATTGGGGCTCGAAGCCGACAGCGTGATCGGCGCGAAATCCTTGACCGGGTCGAAGGGCAGCGTCGAATACAGTGTCGGGTTAATGCCGTGGGTGCTGATCGTGGTGAGGAAGAGGTTGTAGCCGTCAGGCGGCGATTTGGCAACGATCTGCGCGGCGACATTGCCGCCGGCGCCCGGCCGGTTATCAACAATCACCTGCTGGCCAAGGCCCTTGCCCACCGGGTCGGCGAGCAGGCGCGACAGCATGTCACCCGCAGAACCCGGCCCGAGGGTGACAACGATGCGCAAAGGTTTGGTTGGATACTGTTGTGCCGTTGCGGACAGCACCGTGACGCCGATGGCGCCAGCCACTACGATGCTGATCATGGTTTTGATGTGTTTCATGGCGCTCCCCCTTAGACGACCGCGATGCCCTGGATCTCGATGACGATCCCGGGGCGTGCAAAATGCGAAACGGTGATCAGTGCGCTGGCCGGGAAGCGGCCATCCTTGAACACTTCGCCGCGCA
>CANHZX010000211.1 GCA_947465215.1 Betaproteobacteria bacterium
CAGGACAAGTGGAACGGCGGTTGGGTGCGCAAGACCAATGGCAGCATCGAGCCGCGGCAGGGCGCGAAGTGGAAGCTGCTGATGCGCATATTCGCCAATCCCAACCTGCCCGAGATCGACGACTACTACGAGCCGTTCACCTTCGATTACGGCCACCTGCAGAGTGCACCGGAAATGCGCGCCACGCCTACCGCGCGGCCGCGCAGCCTGATCACCGGCAAGCAGATGGACAAGATCGTATGGGGGCCGAACTGGGAGGAAATCCTCGGCGGGGAGTTCAGCAAGCGCAGTGCCGACAGGAATTTCGACGACATCCAGAAGGACATCTACGGCCAGTTCGAGAACACTTTCATGATGTACCTGCCGCGGCTGTGCGAACACTGCCTGAACCCGGCGTGCGTGGCGAGCTGCCCGTCGGGCTCGATCTACAAGCGCGAGGAAGACGGCATCGTGCTGATCGATCAGGACAAGTGCCGCGGCTGGCGGATGTGCGTCAGCGGCTGCCCGTACAAAAAGATTTACTACAACTGGAAAAGCGGCAAGGCGGAGAAGTGCATTTTCTGCTATCCGCGCATCGAGGCCGGACAGCCCACCGTGTGTTCGGAGACCTGCGTCGGCCGCATCCGCTACTTGGGCGTACTGCTTTACGATGCCGACCGCATCCAGGAGGCGGCCAGCGTCGAGCATGACCGCGACCTCTACCACGCGCAACTGGACATCTTCCTCGATCCGAATGATCCGCAGGTGATCGCTCAGGCCGCCAGGGACGGCATCCCGGACAAATGGATGGAAGCGGCGCGCAACAGCCCGGTGTACAAGATGGCCGTCGAGTGGAAAGTGGCGCTGCCACTGCACCCGGAATACCGCACGCTGCCGATGGTCTGGTACGTACCGCCGCTGTCGCCGATCAGTGCCGCTGCAAACGCCGGCCACATCGGCAGCAACGGCCAGATCCCGGACGTCAACCAGCTACGCATCCCCGTCAAATACCTGGCCAACCTGCTGACCGCGGGCGACACGGTGCCGGTGGTGCGCGCGCTCGAACGCATGCTGGCGATGCGCGCCTATCAGCGCGAAAAGCATGTCGACCAGCGCGTGAACACTGCGGTGCTTCAGCAGGTCGGGATCACTCAGGAAATGGTGGAGGAGATGTACCACATCATGGCGATCGCTAATTACGAGGATCGATTCGTGATTCCCAGCACCCACCGCGAGTATGCCGAAAACACCTTCAACCTGCGCGGCGGCTGCGGCTTTTCGTTCGGCAATGGCTGCTCGGAGGGATCTGGCGATACCAGCCTGTTCGGCAGCGAGAAAAAACGAACCATACCCATCAAGCTGGAGGTTTGACCATGCTCGGATTACCCAGATACAAACCGGCTTCCGGCACCATGCGAGTGCTTGCGGCGCTGCTCGCTTATCCGGACCGCGAGATGCGCGGTTATCTGGGCGAGATGCGCGTCGTCCTGCGCGGCGAACACGTGCTTTCTGCGGAACGCCGGCAGGAAATCGATGCTTTGATCGACTCGCTGGCCGCCGCCGATCCGCTGGAGGCCGAAGCCGGCTACGTGGAACTGTTCGATCGCGGCCGCGCCACATCGCTGCACCTGTTCGAGCATGTGCATGGCGATTCGCGCGATCGCGGTCCCGCCATGATCGATCTGGCGCAGACCTACGAAAAAGCCGGGCTGTATCTGGCCGAGGGCGAACTGCCGGACTACCTGCCTGCCGTGCTGGAGTTTGTATCCACCCAGCCGGCTGCCGAGGCGCGTGCGTTTCTTGGTGAAATGTCTCATATATTCAATAGCTTATTTAATGCCCTGCAGGGGCGCGCCAGTCCTTATGCGAGCGTGCTCGGCGCGCTACTGGAACTGGCCGGCGAGAAAGCGCAGCCGGTCAAAATCGCCGCCGAACAGCCGCTGGATGAAAGCTGGATCGAGCCGCGGGTGTTTGACGGTTGTTCCTCACAAGGACAGGCGCGGCCCGGCCAGCCGCAACCCATACACCTGGTCCGCAAGCATGCCAAAACAGGAGTGGTCGCATGAACACCTTACAGTCCTATCTGCATACTTTCTTCTTCAGCGCTTACCCCTATATCTGCATGGTGGTTTTCCTGATGGGCAGCCTGGCCCGTTTTGACCGGGACCAGTACACCTGGAAAAGCGACTCGTCGCAGATGCTGCGTACCGGTACGCTGCGCTGGGGCAGCAACCTGTTCCACATCGGCATCCTGTTCCTGTTCTTCGGCCACACGGTGGGCCTGCTGACGCCGCACTGGATGTATGAACCCTTCATCACACCGGCGCAGAAGCAATTGCTGGCCGTGGTCGCGGGCGGGGTCGCCGGCTTCATCTGTTTCATCGGCCTGACCCTGCTGATCCATCGCCGCATCTTCGACCCGCGCATCCGCCTGACCAGCCACCGCACCGACCTCGCGATCCTGATCATCCTGTGGGTGCAGTTGACGCTGGGTCTGATCACGCTGCCGTATTCGCTGGCACACGCCGATGGCGGCGTGATGCTGATACTGGCGGACTGGGCGCAGCGGGTATTCACCTTCCGCGTCGGCGGCGCCGAGGAACTGATCGGTCTGGCTTGGCCGTACAAGGTGCACATGGTGCTGGGCATGACGATTTTCCTGCTGTTCCCGTTCAGCCGGCTGGTGCATGTGTGGAGCGGGTTTGCAACGGTGGCCTACCTGTTCCGTTCGCCCCAGGTAGTACGCAGCCGCCGGCTCAATCTGCCGCCCGGTCACAACCAGCCGCGCCAGCCTGAAGCCGGTGTTTGAGCAATCCTGGAGAAGCGCACCATGACTACTGCTACCACAACTGCCACTGCTGTCGCCCGTATCAACGGCGTCGCATTGCATGCGCCGGGCCAGACCCTGCCTCCTGACGAATTGCGCCAGCGCGCCTGCACCGAACTGCTGCGCCAGGCAGCACAGGCCGCCGGCCTGCTTGCCGCGGGTGATATCGCGGCGGAGGATGGCGTGATCAGTGAAGCGGCATCAGGCGCGATAGAAGCGCAGCTGGAAAATAATCTCGCCGTGCCGGAGCCTTCGACCGAAGACTGCGGACGCCACTACGCCGCCCATCAGGGCCGTTACCGCACCGGCGAGCGCGTGCGCGTCCGCCACATCCTGTTTGCGGTTACCCCGGGCGTGGATGTGGTCGCCTTGCGCAAGCAGGCAGAGCCGGTGTTTCTCGACGTGCGGTGCCACGATGGCCAGGCCGCTGATCGTTTTGCCGATGCGGCGCGCCAGTGGTCGAACTGCCCGAGTGGCGCCGACGGCGGCGATCTGGGCTGGCTCAGCGCGGAAGACTGTGCTCCCGAGTTTGCACGTGAACTGTTCGGACGCATTGAAGTGGGGGTGCTGCCACGCCTGGTGCACAGCCGTTTCGGACTGCATGTGGTGGAGGTGCTGCAGCGTGAAGCGGGTGTGGCGCAATCATTAGAGTCTGTGCACGGTGCGGTGGCGAATTCGCTGCGCCAGCAGGCTTTCGTCACTGCATTAAAACAGTACCTGAGCCTACTCGCCGGCCAGGCCGTGGTGGAAGGCGTGGAACTCGATGCTGTCGACACGCCGCTGGTGCAATGACCATGAACATTTCGAGTTTTGAGGATCTGCTGCACGTTGCGCGACAGCAGCCCGAGCCGCAGCGTTTGCTGTTCGTCTTTACCGATATCGAGTTGCCTGACGACAGCACGGCCGAACAGCGTGCCCGCTTTCAGGCTGGCGAGGGTGGTGCGTTTGTGCCGTTGATGTCCGTGGACAAAAAGCCCGAGGAACTGGACACGTTTGACATGCTGGTTGAAGAGTCGCGCCAGTTCGGACGCGACTGGGCTGTGGTATTCGTAGCCGGGCTGTCCGGCCGCGGCGGTCGCGCGCCCACGGGGGATGAAGCGGACCGGTCGCTGCAGGGCATGATTGAGGCTATCAAGACCGGTGCGTTCGGGGCGTTCCTGCCCTTTGATCGCTTCGGTAACCCCCTGCTGATTGATTAGCGCAGGGGTATGCCCGACGACGATATCCTGCGCCGGCTGCGGCGCTTCCATACCCGTTACTTTCCGCGGCTCAGAAAGCAGTTCCGTGATCTGGTCGATGACGGTCAGCATCCGACGGTGCTTTTCATCGGGTGCTGTGATTCCCGGGTAGTACCTTACCTGTTGATGGACAGCGGACCCGGTGAGCTGTTCATCGTACGCAACGTGGGCGGTTTCGTGCCGCCGTTTGATGCTTCCTACGGCTACCACGGCACCGCAGCAGCGATCGAATTCGCTGTGCTTAATCTCGGCGTGCGCGAGATCATCGTCTGCGGGCACAGTCATTGCGGCGCGATCCGCGCGCTCTATACCGAGCCTCCGGCTGAGGCCCGGCACATGATCAAATGGCTGGAGCTCGGGCGGGATGCGGTGCTGCCGGTGACGTTGTCCGAGGAGGCCTTGCGCCGGACCGAGCAGCGCTCGGTGGCCTTGCAACTGGAACGGCTGATGGACTATCCCATGGTGCGGCAGCGGGTGGAAGCCGGCGGGCTTTATCTTCGCGGCTGGCATTACCTGATCGAAGAGGGCAAAGTGCTGGTGCTTGATGTCGAAAGTGGGCAATTCGAAGCCTTCGACGCGGAACTCCAGGCTGCGAGGGCGAGCGATCCGCTGGCAGGGATCAACCTGCTGCCATGAGCGTCGAAACTGTGCTCAGCGGAGTCCTCCCCGACTACGCGACCCTGAAACTGGTCCACGTCGGTTGCGTGGCAACGAGTTATGCGCTGTTTGTTGTGCGCGGGCTGTGGATGCTGACGGAGTCGCCAAGGCTGCGGCAACGCTGGGTCAGGATAGCCCCGCATGCCGTGGATACGGTGTTGCTGGCCAGTGCCATCGCCATGGTCGTGGCCAGCTGCCAATATCCGCTGGTCGCCGGGTGGCTTACCG
>CANHZX010000212.1 GCA_947465215.1 Betaproteobacteria bacterium
CTTCCTGCGCGACGACACCCGCATCATGGGTTTTGTCGCCCAGCGCGAAGCGGTGGGCAAGGCCGGCTGGAATCCGCTTCTCGCCGGCAAGCCGCAGACCATCGAGGACCTGAAGTTCCCCAACTACTTCAAGGAAATCTATCTCGACTCCGATACCAAGATCGCACTGATCTCCGGTTCGGGCTCGGAAGATCCGCGCGACTGGTTCCTCACCAACGAAATGAAAAACGATGCGCGCACCAAGGTGAACAAGGAAGCGGGCACCAAGCGCATGTACTCGCATGCCATTTTCATGCCGGGCATGCCGGGCTGGTTGGACAAGGTCGATCATGACCTCGAAGTGCTGAAGCCCGATGCGTTCAAGGGTTATACCGTCGGCGATAACACCAACAAGCATCTCGCCAAGCACCCCTGGCGTCTCGATGACGAGAAGCTGCTGTACCCCTTCTATGAAAAACTGGTGAAGGCCTCGAAAACCAACCCGAGCCTCGCCAACGTTTGTTTCCACAAGGGTCTGTATCCGCCCGCGACCACCAAACAGTTCCCCGATCTGGTGCAGTACGCCGACGTGCGCGATATCGGCAAGGCGGCGAAGGACTGGCCGCAGCTCAACTTCATCTGTTACCACTCGGCCTTCCGCTTCACCGGCGGCGCGTACAAGGTGGGCATGGAGCAGTTCGAGCAGACCGGACGCATCGACTGGGTGACGGACCTCTGCGAGATCCCGGAGAAATTCGGCGTGCGCAACGTCTATGGCGACGTCGGCCAGCTGTTCGCGCAAAGCACTATCGCCGAACCGCGGTTGTGCGCGGCGATGATGGGCCAGTTGGTCAAGGGCCTCGGCGCGGATCGCATTGTGTGGGGCACGGATGCAGTCTGGACCGGTGCGCCGCAATGGCAGATTGAAGCGCTGCGCCGCCTGGAAATTCCCGAAGACATGCGCAAGAAGTACGGCTTCGCGCCCTTGGGTGCTGCCGACGGTCCGGTGAAAAAAGCTATCTTCGGTGAAAACAATGCACGGTTGTACGGTGTGACCGCCCAGCACCGTGCATCGCTGGAAAATGACCGCTTTGCGATGGCGAAGCAGGCGTATGACCGTGAGGGCGGCGATCGCACCAACCTGGCTTACGGGTATGCAGTGAAAAAGACCTGAACAGTCATTGCCTGAAAAAAACGGCGCGGAATTTCCGCGCCGTTTTTTTATTACTGCAACTTTGGCGGCAATAACCTGGCAGTTATTTTGTTCTGCGCCGGATTTCGCGAATGACAGCGGCGTTATCGAGTTCGGCTTCGCCGGACTTCATGCAGCCTTCGACGATGTCGGTGTAGGTGCCGGCCAGCGGCAGCTGTTGTTGCAGGCGCTGTGCAAGTTCGAGCATCAGCGAAAAATCCTTCAGCGTCTGCGCGATCTTGCCGTGGGGCGTGAAGTCGCCGGCGATCATCTTGTCGCCTTTGACGTCCATGATCTGCGAGTAGGCAGCTGAATCGCGGGCGACGGCGAGGAAAGGCGTCAGCGGCAGGCCCATGCGTTCGGCGAAGACCAGGCCTTCTGCGAGGGCGGCGCGGTTGATGCCGAGGATCAGGTTGATGGCGAGTTTGGCGCGACCGCCGTTGCCGGCAGCGCCGAGGTGGTGGCGGCGCGGGCAGATGGCGTCGAGCACGCTGCTCACCGCATCCGCGGCAGCAGGGTCACCGCCGACGAGGCCCAGCGCGTCACCGCGCGCGGTCTGGTCGCTGGTGCCGGACACCGGCATTTCGACAAAACGCAGTCGTTGTGCGGGCAGGCGTTGTGCCAGCGCGGAAATACGATCCGGGTCGCAGGTGCTGACGCAGATCGCGGTCAGTGCTGGGGCATCCGCCGGCAGGGCGGCGAGCAGTGCGTCGCAGGTCGTTTCGGCCTGTTCGGTATTGAAGACTGCCAGCACCAGTGTGCGGCAGGTTCGTGCGAGTTCATCCAGCGATGCCGCAGAGCGGCCGCCCATCGCGGCGAGTGCTGCGGATTTGGCCGGATCGATGTCGTAGCCGGTGACGGCGTGGCCGGCGGCGAGCAGGCGTTTGGCGCAGGCGCTGCCCATCAGGCCGCAACCGACAATGCCGACTGGTGAAGCGCCCACTGAAGAAGAGGTCATTTTGAGCAAGTTCCAGGAGTGAAATCGAGGCGCAATTATAGGAGGCCTGCCATCTGGTGAGGCGCTATAATCCCGCCTCCCGCCGGCATAGCTCAGTTGGTAGAGCAACCGCCTTGTAAGCGGTAGGTCGTCTGTTCGATTCAGACTGTCGGCACCATTTCCGCTTTTGCGGAACCTGTGCAGACAAGGCCGGGATTGTAATAATAATCCAATATAATCAATGGGTTATATGTTATCCACCCGGAAACGGGTGGCGGGTAGCCTGTTGTGGCGCCGCAGCCTTGAATTTTTTCAGGGCACCGCTATCTAACAGACCACAAAAACGCGCGGCTGCATGACGGACGCGCATCGCAACGGAGAGAGGCATTGATTAACGTCGAACACCTGGTCAAGGCTTTCGGGCCGAAACTGGCGGTGAATGATGTGTCGTTCAGCGTCGAACGCGGCGAAGTGCTGGGCTTTCTCGGCCCCAACGGCGCCGGCAAGTCGACCACGATGCGCATGATCACCGGCTACTACCCCCCGACTTCGGGCCGCATTCTTGTCGGCGGCCACGACATGGTTGAAAACCCGATCGCGGCCAAGCGGCTGATCGGCTACCTGCCGGAAAACGCGCCGGGTTATGCCGACATGACGGTCAACGGCTTTCTCAATTTCTGCGCCGAACTGCGCGGCCTGCAGGGCGACGCCCGCAAGCGCGCCGTGTATCGCGCGGTCGAGCTGTGTTTCCTCGAAGGCGTGCTCTATCAGTCAATCGACACACTGTCCAAAGGTTACAAGCACCGCACCTGCCTCGCGCAGTCGCTGATTCATGACCCGGAGGTGCTGATCCTCGACGAACCGACCGACGGTCTCGATCCGAACCAGAAACACGAAGTGCGCGGCCTGATCAAGCGCCTTGGTGAAAACAAGGTGGTAATTTTCTCGACCCACATCCTTGAAGAAGTCGAAGCCGCCTGCTCGCGCGTGATCATCATCGACCGTGGCCGCATCGTCGCCAGCGGCACGCCGGCGGAACTCAAGGCGCGTTCGCCCGAAGGCAAACTCGACGAAGTGTTCCGTGCGATCACACTGCCCGACACCGTCAAGCACGATGCCAATCACGAGGTGCGCGCATGAACGCCTGGGCCAATATCCGTACCATCATGAAGCGCGAGCTGTCGGGTTACTTCACCTCGCCGATCGCCTACGTATTTCTGGTGATCTTCCTGCTGCTGACGGGTTTCTTCACCTTCACCATCGGCAATTTCTTTGAACGCGGCGAAGCGTCGCTGGTGTCCTTCTTCACCTGGCACCCCTGGCTGTACCTGTTCCTCGTTCCTGCCGTCGGCATGCGCCTGTGGTCGGAAGAGCGCCGCCTCGGCACGATGGAACTGTTGCTGACCATGCCCATCACCAGCTGGCAGGCCATCGTTGGCAAGTTCCTCGCGTCCTGGCTGTTCCTCGCGCTGGCATTGGGCCTGACCTTCCCGGTGGTGATCACCGTGAATTATTTCGGCGACCCTGACAACGGCGTGATCTTCTCCGGTTATGTCGGCAGCCTGATGCTGGCCGGTTCGTACCTCGCGGTGAGCTGCATGACTTCCGCGCTGACGCGCAACCAGGTCATCAGCTTCATTCTGTCGGTGATGATCTGCCTGTTCCTGATCCTCGCCGGCTACACGCCGGTGACTGATCTTCTGACGCGTTTCGCCAGCCCGGTGGTGGTCGATGTCATCGCCGCGTTTTCGGTGATGACCCACTTCGAAGGTTTCCAGCGCGGTGTGCTCGATACCCGCGACGTGGTGTTCTTCGCCTCGGTGATCGGCTTCATGCTGTTCACCACCGGTGTGATCATCCGCAACCAGCGTGCGGGATGAGTTACGGAAAACACACATCATGAAAAACAAGAATCTTGAAACCCTGATGTACTCCGCCGGCGGCATCATCGCCCTGGCGTTGATCCTCGTTGCGGCCAACTTCATTTTCAGCGCGCTCAATGCCCGCGTCGATCTGACCGAAGGCCGCGTCTACACGCTGTCCGACGGCACCCGCTCCATCCTCGGCAAGCTCGAAGCGCCGGTGAAGATCCGCCTGTACTACTCGCAGGGCAGCACCGCGGTGCCGCCGGGCCTGAAGACGTTCGCCAGCCGCGTCGAAGACGTGCTCAACGAATTCAAGGCGGCGTCCAACGGCAAGGTGATCATCGAGAAGTTCAACCCCGAGCCCGACTCCGACGCCGAAGAATCTGCGGCGCTGGACAACGTCGAGGGGCAGATGACCAACACCGGCGAGAAGTTCTACCTCGGTCTGTCGGTGTCCTTCCTCGACCAGAAGGCCGCTATTCCGGTGCTGACGCCGGACCGCGAGCGCCTGCTCGAATACGACATCACCCGCTCGATCTCGCAGGTGGCGCAGGCGAAAAAACCGGTTATCGGCATCATGAGCAACCTGCCGGTGCTCGGCCGTTCGCTCGATCCGGTGAAAAAGCAGCAGCCGACTGATCCCTGGGTGCTGGCTTCCGAACTCAAGCGCATTTTTGACGTGCGCAAGGTGGATCTCGCCGCGACCAAGATCGATGACGACATCAAGGTCTTGCTGATCATCCATCCGCGCGACATTCTTGAGCCGACCGAATACGCCATCGACCAGTTCGTGCTGCGCGGCGGCAAGGTCATCGCCTTCATCGACAGTTACGCCTACTTCGACCAGCAGCCGGATGCGCAGAATCCCTTCGGCGGCAGCGCCGCGGGGCAGTCCAACCTGACGACCCTGTTCAA
>CANHZX010000213.1 GCA_947465215.1 Betaproteobacteria bacterium
ATCACGCCGGCGTCCGGCCTTGATGCATAAATAATTGATTTAATTGGATATTTAATATGGCATTCGAAGCATTGCTGCAGGAATACGAAGCCCGCCGCGCCAAAGCATTGGCCGGTGGCGGCGAAGAGAAATATGCGAAGCGCACGGCCAAGGGCATCTGGAATGCCCGCCAGCGCATCGATTACCTGATGGACAAGGGCTCGTTTATTGAATCGGGCCTGTTCGGATCTTCCGGTGTTTACGCGGAACAGGAAGACGAAACCCAGACCGACGGCAAACTCGCCGGCTTCGGCCGTATCGATGGCCGTGATGTCTGTCTGGTGGTTAATGACTTCACAGTGAAGGGCGCATCGACCTCGGCCACCAACAGCAAAAAAATCGGCCACATGAAGCGCACCGCTACTGAACGCGGTATGCCGCTGGTACTGATCGGTGAATCCACCGGCGCACGTCTCCCGGATGCGATGGGGTCGCGTGGCATGGGCCTGTTGCTCGGCAATGACAACACCCAATTCCGTCGCATGCGCGAAGTGCCGATGGCTGCGGCAGCCTTCGGGCCTTCATTCGGCTCATCCACCTGGCTGATGTGCCAGTCCGATTTTGCGATCATGCACAAGAGCGCGATCATGGCTGTGTCGAGTCCTGGTCTGGTGTCGATGGCGCTGGGCGAAAAAGTTGCTGCCGAAGACCTCGGCGGATGGCGTCTGCATGCGGAAACCACAGGGCTGATTGATCAGTTTGCCGACACCGAAGAAGAGGTGTTCGACCAGATCAAGAAATTCCTCTCGTACATGCCCAGCCATCATCGCGAAGCGCCGCCGGATGCGCCGGTGCCCGCGGGTTCCGGCGCTGACATGGCGAAAGTCTTCGACATCCTGCCCGAGAGCCGCACGCAGGTGTACGACATGAAGCGTGTGATCAAGTGCATTGTCGACAAGGATTCGCTGCTCGAAATGAAGCCGCGTTTCGGCAAGAGCGCGGTGACCGCGCTGGCCCGCCTCGGCGGCAAATCGGTGGGCATCATTGCCAACAATCCGCTGCATCGCGGTGGTGCACTGGATGCAGACGCTTGCCGCAAGATTGTTGATTTCATCGTGATGTGCGACTCGTTCAATATCCCCTTCGTAATGCTGGTCGACACCCCGGGATTCCAGATCGGCACCGAAGCCGAACGCGCCGGCGCACCGGGCAAGATCATGAACTTCATGAATGCGATGACGCTAGTCACCGTGCCGCATATTTCGGTGATCGTGCGCAAGAGCTACGGACGTGCCTATGTCTGCATGGGCGGTGGCCGTCACTCCGATGAAGTCGGCGCCTGGCCCTCCGCCGAAGTCAGTTTCATGAGCCCGGACTTTGCCACCAAGATCGTGCACGGCGTGGGTCATGGCGAGCCCGGTTTCGAGGAAGCACTGGCCGATATCCGCAAGGGCGCTGATGTCTGGGGTCTCGCCGCGGTGTATGCCGCACAGTCGGTGATCAAGCCACAGGACACGCGCGATTACCTGATCCGCATGCTCGATGTCTACAAACTGCGCATGACCAAGGGCGTCGGGCAGCACCTGATGCGCAGCTGGCCGACCAGTTATTGATGAATTCGTGAAACGCGGAGCACGCGCCTAACACCCATTTGGCTGCGCTCCCCGTTTCTTTTTTATTCTGTTTCGGGAATCCGCATCCGATGTTCAATAAAGTACTGGTAGTAAACCGAGGCGCTGTTGCCGCCCGTGTGTTGCGCGCGCTGAATGCGATGAGTATCCCTTCGGTCGCGGTGTATTCCGAGGCCGACAACCATGCGCCCTATCTGGAAATGGCGAGCCAGACCTTCGCCATCGGCCCTGCGCCGGCGCGAGAGAGTTATCTGAATCAGGACACCATTATTGATGTGCTGAAACGATCCGGCGCCGACGGTCTGCATCCGGGTTACGGTTTTCTCTCTGAAAACGCCGGTTTCGCTCAGAAAGTGATCGACGCCGGTGCGCAATTCATCGGCCCGTCACCGAAATGGATCGACGCGATGGGGCACAAGACCCGTGCGCGTGATCTCGCCGCGCAGTACGGTATGCCGATGTCGCAGGGTTCGGAAGTGCTGCCCGATGACAATGACGCAATCATTGCCGCCGCACGCAAGATCGGTTTTCCCGTGTTGGTGAAACCCGCCGGCGGTGGCGGCGGCATCGGCATGCTTCCGGCGAAGGATGAAGTGGAACTGCTGACCGCGGTCGAGCGATCACGCTCGATGGCAAGCCGCGGCTTCGGCACTACCGAGGTTTATCTCGAAAAACTGATCGAACGGCCGCGCCACGTCGAATTCCAGATCCTCGGTGATCAACATGGCGGCGCGATACATCTGTTTGAGCGCGACTGCTCGACCCAGCGCCGCAACCAGAAAGTGATTGAAGAAGCGCCGGGTCCGCTGATCCCGCGCGACAAGGCTGTGGCTGTCGCCGACCAGATCGCCGGCATCATGCGCACGATGGGTTACGACAATATCGGCACCGTCGAGATGCTGCTCGGTGCTGACGGCTCGTTCAACTTCCTGGAAATGAACACGCGGCTGCAGGTCGAGCACGGCGTGACCGAAGAAGTCACCGGTGTTGATCTGGTGCGTGCGCAGATCCGTTCCGCAGCCGGCGAAAAGCTCGGCGACATCCTGCCGGGCAAGGCTGAAATCAAGGGCCATGCGATCCAGGCGCGGGTGTATGCCGAAGATCCGAAAAACTTCTTTCCGTCACCTGGAAAGTTGACGGTGTTCCGTCCGCCGGAAGGCGATGGCATCCGCGTCGATACCGGTTATGCCGAAGGCCGCGACGTTACGCCGCATTACGATCCGATGATCGCCAAGGTCATCGTCCGTGCGGCGACCCGCGAAGCGGCCATCGATAAACTGGTCGAGGCGCTGAGCGGCTTCGATATCCAGGGTCTTAAACACAATATTCCGGCGGTCATCAATATCCTGCGCTCCGAACAATTCCGTTCGGGTCGCGTTCACACCGGCATCATCGGTGAAGTCACCGGCAAGAAAGTTTAAATGGGCATGAATACAACACAGGACAACCCGGTCGCGGCCGCCAAAAGCGCCGGTCGCAATGCGCTCGATGAGAGCGCCGGCAAGCAGCTGTTGGCTGCGCATGGCGTCAAAGTGCCACAGTCGCGGGTTGCGAAAGGCGTGGCGGACGTCGATGCGGTGATGAACGGCCTGCAGACGCCGGTGGTGGTCAAGGTGATGTCGCCTGACATCCTGCACAAGAGCGATGCCGGCGGCGTGAAAATCAATCTGCGTTCTGCCGCCGAAGTCAAAGCGGCGATCGAGGGCATGCTCAACGCGCCGAAGATCAAGGGCGCGCGTATTGAAGGTTTTCTGGTTGAGGAAATGGCGCCAGCCGGTCATGAGCTGGTCATCGGCGGTTTGCGCGATCCGCAGTTCGGGCCGCTGGTCATGGTTGGCCTCGGCGGCATCTTCGTCGAGATCCTCAAGGACGTTTCGTTCCGGCTGTGTCCGATCACCCGCATCGATGCCGAGGAGATGATCGCTGAACTCAAAGGAGCGGCGATTCTGAAAGGCGCGCGGGGTACCAAGCCTGCATCAATGGACGCGATCATCGATGTACTACTGAAAGTTGGCGGTGAAAATGGTCTGCTGATGCAGCACGCTGCCGATATCAGCGAAGCCGATATCAATCCCCTGATCGTGTCCGACACTGCAGCGGTTGCTGTCGATGCGCGCTTTATTCTGGGTTAAGAATATGAACATCATCGAAGAATTCACCCCCCTGTTTGCACCGAAGACGGTTGCGGTCATCGGCGCTTCGACCAAGGGCAATGCGTTGCCTAATGTATTCATCCGTCGTATCCGCGAGTTCGGATTCAGCGGCGACATCTATCCGATCCATCCTGCTGCCGCGGAAATCGACGGTCTGACCGCCTACAAAACGCTGGCCGACACACCCAAGCCGGTGGATTACGCTTATATCGCCGTCTCGGGTGCGCAGATTCCCGGCATGCTCGCCGCCGCAAAAGGTCATGTGCGTTTTGCGCAGGTGATTTCCAGCGGTTTCGGCGAAGTCGATGAAGGCAAGGATCTGCAAGCCGAACTGGTCAGTGCCGCACAAGCCGGCGGTATGCGTTTGCTGGGTCCGAACTGCCTGGGCATTTATACGCCGCGCGGCCGGGTGACCTTTGCCGAGATCGGACCGAAGGAAGTTGGTCATGTCGGCATCGTGTCGCAGAGCGGTGGCCTCGGCACCGACATCATCCGTCGCGGTTTGGCGCGTGGTCTGAAGTTTTCCGGTTTGGTCACCGTCGGTAATTGCGCCGATGTGACACCTTCCGATTTGCTGGAGTTTTATCTGGCTGATCCGCAAACCAAGGTCATCGGCATGTACATCGAGACGGCAAAAGACGGCCGTCGCCTGTTCGACATTCTGCGCAATGCAAATGCCGCCAAGCCGGTGGTGATCCTGAAGGGCGGTCGCACGCAGCAGGGACTCGCCGCTGCTGCCTCGCATACCGGCTCGCTGGCCGGGGATGATCGCGTCTGGGTCGCTCTGGCGCGGCAGACCGGCTGCATGTTGGTCGACACGCTGGATCAGTTCGTCGACACGCTGCTGATATTCCAGTCGCTGACACCGCGTCCGCAACGGCCTACGCAAAAAGTTGTGCTGTTCGGCAATGGCGGCGGCACCAGTGTGCTGGCGACGGATTATTACTCGCGCCTTGGTCTCGATGTGACGCCGTTCGCGCAGGAAGCGATCGATGCCTTGGCAGCGATGAAACTGCCGCCCGGCACCAGCATCACCAATCCCGTAGATTGTCCGGTGGGTACGCTGCAACAGGATGACGGCCGCGTTGCCGAAAAAATTCTCGACATCATCTACA
>CANHZX010000214.1 GCA_947465215.1 Betaproteobacteria bacterium
AAACGCATCAGCTGGTCAACGCTAAAACGCTGGCACTGATGCCCAAGCACTCCTATCTGGTCAACGTGGCGCGCGGCGGTTGCGCGGATGAGAAGGCACTGATCGCCGCGCTGCAATCGAAACAAATCGCCGGTGCTTACCTCGATGTATTCGAAAAAGAACCGCTGCCGGCCGATTCGCCGCTGTGGGACATCCCCAACGTCATCGTGTCGCCGCACAACGCCTCGGTGTCCTCCGGCAACGACATCCGCGCCGCAAAAATCTTCACCGAAAACATCAAGCTCTATGCGGCGGGCAAACGCATGGACAATGAACAAAGTTGAGTGAACAGGGCTGAACAACCATGAAGAAGTGGCAGTGCATCCTGTGCAACTTCATTTATGACGAAGCGGCGGGATTGCCCGACGAAGGCATCCCGCCCGGCACGCGCTGGGAGGACGTGCCCGCGGACTGGACCTGCCCCTACTGCGGGGCGACCAAGGCGGATTTCGACATGATTGCGATTTCCGGCTGATTTTTTGCGGCTGGGCCTGAACCGGCGATCGGTGGCATGAATTGGCTGTAAGCGGTTAAAATACAAGGCCTTTTTCAAAATGCGCCCATGCCGCTATTCGCCTTCGGACTGAACCACCAGACCGCGCCGCTTGATGTGCGTGAGCGGGTGGTTTTCCATGCCGAACAGGTGACGCAGGCCCTGCGCGATCTGGTGGACCGCCGTCCGGTCAGCGAAGCAGCGATCATTTCCACCTGCAACCGCACCGAGGTCTACTGCACGACGGCTGAACCGCGGACGGCCATCGACTGGATGGCGGATTACCACCGCATGAAGCCGTCGCAGATCCAGCCTTATCTGTATGAGCTGCCGCAGGCGCGCGCGGTGAAACATGCCTTCCGCGTTGCCAGCGGACTGGATTCGATGGTGCTGGGTGAGCCGCAGATTCTCGGCCAGTTCAAGGGCGCGGTGCGCTCGGCCGAAGAGGCCGGCACGCTGGGCTGGATGCTCAACAAGCTGTTCCAGCGCACCTTCTCGGTCGCCAAAACCGTACGCAGTGAAACCGATATCGGCGCGAGCACGGTGTCGATGGCCGCCGCCGCCGTGCGGCTGGCCGAACGCATTTACCCGAGTATCGGCGAGCAGAGCATGCTGTTCATCGGCGCTGGCGAGATGATTGAACTGTCGGCGACGCATTTCGCCGCCCACCATCCGCGCAAGATGACCTTCGCCAACCGCACGCAGGCGCGCGCGCAGCATCTGGCCGACCGCTTTTTCGGTCATGTGATTCCGCTAAACGACATCGGTGCACAGCTGCCGCTGTATGACATCGTTGTCAGCTGTACGGCGAGCCCGCTGCCGATCATCGGCAAGGGCCTGATGGAAAGCGCGTTGAAAGTGCGCAAGCACCGGCCGATGCTGATGTTTGATCTGGCGGTGCCGCGCGATATCGAAACCGAAGTGGCTGCGCTGGATGATGCCTTCCTCTACACCGTCGATGATCTCGGCCAGATCGCCCGTGAAGGCATGGACCAGCGCCAGAATGCGGTGGCGCAGGCCGAAGTGATCATCGAAAACCAGGTGTCGGATTTCCTGCACTGGCTGGATAATCGCGAACTGGTGCCGACGATCCGCGCGCTGCGCGACACTGCAGAGCGTGCGCGCCGCCATGAGCTCGAACGGGCGCAGCGCAGTCTCGCCAAGGGCGCTGATCCGCAGCAGGTCATCGATGAACTGTCGCGGGCATTGACCAACAAGTTCATGCATCCGCCGTCGCATGCGCTGAACCATGCGGCGGAAGACGAGCGCGACGAACTGTCGGCGCTGATCTCGCGTCTGTACCAGATCCAGCGGCCCGAGTAGCGGCCGCCGCCGTCCGCCATTGCGGCGGGCACGGCCCATTTCCCTTTTAATGATTCCCGATGAAACCCAGCATAGCCGCCAAACTTGACCAGCTGTCGATGCGCCTCGATGAGGTTGGCCGCCTGCTGACCACTGAGAACATCACGGCGGACATGGACAACTACCGCAAGCTGACGCGCGAGCACAGCGAACTGGAGCCGGTGGTGGACCTGTATCGCCAGTATCAGGGCAGCCTCGGCGACCTGAAGACGGCACAGGAAATGGCTGCCGACCCGGAGATGCGCGAGTTTGCGGAAGCGGAAGTCTCTGAAACCAAAACACGTATCGAAGGGCTGGAAGCGGAATTGCAGAAGCTGCTGCTGCCGCGCGACCCCAACGACGAACGTAATATCTTTCTTGAGGTGCGCGCCGGCACTGGCGGTGACGAATCCGCGCTGTTCGCCGCAGAACTGTTCCGCATGTATGCGCGGTATGCCGAGCGCAAGCGCTGGCAGGTCGAGATCATATCGGAGAGCGCATCCGATCTCGGCGGCTACCGCGAGATCATCGCGCGCATCATCGGCAACGGTGCATATTCAAAACTGAAATTTGAATCCGGCGGCCATCGCGTGCAGCGCGTACCGGTAACCGAGACCCAGGGCCGTGTGCACACCTCAGCTTGCACGGTGGCGGTGATGCCTGAAGCCGATGAGGTCGGTGAAATTGTGCTTAATCCCGCCGAACTGCGCATCGACACTTTCCGCGCATCCGGCGCCGGCGGCCAGCATGTCAACAAGACCGACTCGGCAATTCGCATTACGCACCTGCCGACCGGGCTGGTCGTTGAATGTCAGGACGACCGTTCGCAGCACAAGAACAAGGCACGCGCGCTGGCCGTTCTTGCCGCGCGGCTGAAAGACAAGCAGACGCGCGAGCAGCAATCGAAAGAGGCGGCGACACGCAAATCGCTGATCGGCAGTGGCGACCGTTCCGAACGCATCCGCACCTATAACTTTCCGCAGGGCCGGGTTACGGATCACCGTATCAATCTGACGCTGTACAAGATCGCGCAGATTGTCGATGGTGATATCGATGATCTGGTCGACGCACTCGCCGCTGAGCATCAGGCCGAGCTGCTGGCCGATCTCGCGGTCGATTAAGTCTTTAACGGTTTTGATAAAGGCGCTTCGTGACGATTGCAGCGGCACTGGCGGAAGCGCAGCAGGTCATCGGCCGGTTGGAGGCCCGTGTGCTGCTGCGTCATGTGCTGCAGTGTGACGAGGCCTGGCTGATCGCGCATGGTGATGACGAGTTGACGCTCGCTCAGTCCAGGAACTACGGGCCACTTGTTGCGCGTCGTGCCGCTGGCGAGCCGGTCGCTTACCTGATCGGACATCGCGAGTTTTACGGCCGCGAGTTTGTGGTGACTCCCGCGGTATTGATTCCGCGGCCGGATACGGAATTGCTGGTCGAACTGGCGCTTCAACGCCTGCCGGCGAATGGCGGCGAAGTCCTCGATCTCGGCGCCGGTAGCGGCTGCATCGGCGTGACCATTGCTGCCGAAAGACCGCAGTACCGGGTGACATTGGTGGATGCCTCGGCAGAAGCGCTCGACGTCGCCCGCGGAAATGCCCATCGCTATGCTGCAGCCAATACCACCTTGCTGCGCAGCGACTGGTATGCCGCGGTGGGCGACAAACAATATGATTTGATTGTTTCAAATCCGCCGTACATCGCTTCCGCAGATGCGCATTTGCAGCACGGCGATCTGCGTTTCGAGCCACGCTCCGCGCTTGTCTCGGGTGACGACGGTCTGAATGATCTCCGGCGCATTGTCGCGGGAGCGTCGGTGCATCTTTCACCGGGCGGCTGGCTGTTGTGTGAACACGGTCATGATCAGTCACAAGCCTGCACGGCGCTGCTGCGCGGGGCGGGGTTTGGCGACGTGTTTTCCGCACGCGATCTGGCCGGTATCCAACGGGTCAGCGGCGGAAGGCTATTGTGATGTCCAGGGTGAATGCGTGAGCGACGAGAGCCGGGACGCCGCGAATCGCAGCGCGCGTGACCAGAAAAAGGAAGCGTATCTGCGCGCGATCTATGACCGTTATACCGGTCGTTTCCGCGGTGACGGGCAACAGGAGGCCTCCGCGCAGGCGCAGGAAGTGCATGCGGAGATGGATGATTTGCTGACCCGGGATCTGGCGAAAGATGCGGGTAGTGAAGGCATTCGCTGCGGCAAGGGATGCAGCCACTGCTGCCATGAGCCGGTCGAAATCTGGCCGCAGGAAGCTGCGTTGCTGATCGACGCTATGCATGAAGCCGGACGCGAACTGGATCGTGAACGGCTGCTGCGCCAGAGCGCCAGCACTGTAGAAAACTGGCGTCAGCAGCCCCTGGCCGACAGGGCCTGCGTGTTTCTGGGTGCAGACGGTGCGTGTACGGTTTATGAATTCCGTCCCAATGTCTGTCGCAAGTTGTTGGTGGTCACGGATCCGGTGCTGTGCGACGCGACGCATCAACAGCCGGACAGCGTCGGTCGCTGGTTCAGCTGGGAGGCGGAACTGATGGAGTCCGCCGCGCTCGAAGTGTTTGGTGCGAGTCTGATGCCGCAGGCCTTGCTGAAGGCGTTGAACAGGACGGATTGAATGGGAGCCGGCTTGACCGTTTCAGCGTGCATCGGTAAACTTATACCCGATAATTTTAATCAAGTATTAGCTTAAGCATATTTCCGGAGTTATCCATGTCCGCTTTAGATGAAATCAAGAAACAAGTGACCGGCAACAAGGTCGTGCTGTACATGAAGGGTTCACCTGATTTTCCGCAGTGCGGTTTTTCGGCGAACGCGGTGAACATACTGCGCGAATGCGGCGTCAGCCAGCTGTTTACCGTCAACGTGCTCGAGAATCCGGAGATTCGTCAGGGCATCAAGGAGTACGCCAGCTGGCCGACTATTCCCCAGCTCTACATCAATGGCGAATTCGTCGGTGGTTCGGATATCATGACCGAGATGTATCAGAGCGGTGAACTGAAGAAGATCCTGCAGG
>CANHZX010000215.1 GCA_947465215.1 Betaproteobacteria bacterium
CTGCCTTCATGAAGCGAAAGAAGATTACTTCTTGTCTTCTTTTTTGGCTTCAGCTTTCGGCGCATCTTTCTTGGCTTCAGCTTTCGGCGCGTCTTTCTTAACGCCTTCTTCGTGCTTGGCGGCGATAGCACCGAAGCTGACAGCGGCGAAGGCGGCGGCGATGATGGCGGCAAACAGTTTGTTCATTTGGAGCTCCTGAGTAATTAAGTTTGGAACACGGCGGCTGTTATTGCAGCCACTGGAACCGAAAAACGCGCAGACAGCCTGCTGGTTGACACCTGATGAACCTGCGTTAACCGCAAGCACCCGGCGGAACTTCCCTGCTGATCGAATCGCGTGGATCGAATACTAAACGAAAACAGCAGCTTGCGCAGCTTTCCACAAAAAATACCCTGTCGGAAGGCGGCGACGGTCAAGCACGGCCGTTACATCCGGTTACACATTAGTCACGCTTATTTGGCCGTTTTGGCCAGCCCCAGCTCGCTCAGGATTTCCTTGATATCGCCGTATTCCTCAGCAATGTATTTGGTCGTTTCCACGCTGTTACGGTAACTGTTGGTCATTTGCGCAGCGGCAAGATCGTCGTTCCACTCCTTGCTCTGGGTCAGCATCTTGAATGCATTGTCCCAATAGGCGACCTGGGCCGGATTCAGCCCTTTGGGCGCAATGAGCAGCCGCCAGTTGTCAGCCACCATCGGAAAACCGGCCTCCTTGGCCGTCGGTAGCTTGGCCAATGTCCCCGGCAAGCGCTGAGGTGCAGCAATCGCCAAAGGCCGTATGGTGCCGGCCGCCTGGGCGGAGGCAATCGAAGACGCCGAATTGACCCAGAGCGCAACATGCCCGCCCAGCGTTGCCGTCAACGCTTCACCGCCACCGCCGTAAATCACCACTTTTAGCTTCTTGATGTCTGCGCCCGCCGCCTTGGCCAGCAGGCCTGCAGCAATGTGATTGGCGCCGCCGGCGCTGCTCGAAGTGCCAATCGGCACCGATTCCGGATTTTCGCGCAGAGCCTTGGCCAGTTCAGCCAGCGTTTTGTACGGCGAATCCGCCTTCACCGCAAATCCGATGTATTCGCTGATCAGCAGTGAGATCGGCGTGAAATCCGAATAGGACAGCGCACTGCGGCCGGTGATGTGATTGGTAACAATGTTGTAAGAAGTCACCTGCAGCACATGTGCATCGCCCGCCTTGGGGCCCATATAGGCCCAACCGACTGCGCCGCCGGCGCCGGGCTTGTTGACCACCGTCGAGGTCACCGGCAGCGCTTTCTGCTCCTGCCAGATTTTCTGGATCAGCCGCGCCGTGCGGTCGGTGCCGGTGCCCGGCGTTGAACCAACGATGATCTCGATATTGCGTTCGGGCTTCCATGTGGCTTGCGCGCCAGCCGTACCGCAGGCCGCCGCCATCAACAGGGCCGCAGTGAGACTGATGGTTTTATGCATTGCACTCACCTCCTTGTTCATTTCGCGTCATTCTGCACCATACGGCTGCCGCGCTCGGCAATCATCACCACGGGCGCATTGGTGTTGCCCGAGGTAATCGTCGGCATCACCGACGCATCGATCACCCGCAAGCCTGCAATGCCGCGCACCCGCAACTGCGAATCGACCACCGCTGTCGGGTCATACGCGCGCCCCATCCTGCAGGTGCCGACCGGATGAAAAATCGTCGTGCCGATCTGGCCTGCAGCTTGAACCAGCTCCGCTTCGGTCTGGAATTGCGGACCCGGCATGAACTCCTCGGGCGAGAACGGGTTCAATGCCGCAGACTCATTAACGATACGCCGCGTGAGGCGGATTGCCTCGACAGCCACCCTGCGGTCCTCTGCCGTCGCCAGATAGTTCGGCGCAATCGCAGGATGTGCACCTGGATCATTTGAGGTGATGCGCACCGAACCACGTGAGGTCGGTCGGATATTACAGACGCTCGCCGTAAACGCCGGAAATTTATGAGGCGGCTCGCCAAAACGGTCCAGCGTGATCGGCTGCACGTGATACTCCAGATTGGGTGTCGCCTGGGCCGGGTCTGATTTGGCGAAGGCGCCGAGCTGTGACGGCGGCATGGTCAGCGGGCCGGTGCGTTTGAACGCATATTCCAGCGCCATTTTCGCTTTCGCCCACCAAGAATCCAGCAGCGTGTTCAGAGTCACCGCGTTTTTGACGCGGAAGGCCAGGCGCAATTGCAGATGGTCCTGCAGGTTCTCGCCGACCGGCAGATCCGCCACAACCGGGATGCCATGCTGCTGCAATAACGCCGCCGGACCGACCCCCGATAACTGCAGAATCTGCGGACTGCCGATCGCACCTGCCGACAGAATCGTTTCGCGCTTTGATGCTGCATGCTCAACAACACCGTTACGCGAGAACTCCACACCGGTCGCGCGCTTGCCGTCAAAGGTCACACGCTGCACCAGCGCATCCGTGACCACCGTCAGATTCGGCCGCGAACGCACCGGATCGAGAAAGGCCCGCGCAGCGCTCCAGCGCACGCCGCTTTTCTGCGTGACTTCAAAACGCGATACGCCTTCATTGTTGCCGCGATTGAAATCATCCGTCACCGGAATACCGGTTTCAACAGCGGCATTCTTGAAGGCATCGATGATGTCCCACTGCACCCGCGGCGTTTCCACCCGCAGCTCGCCGCCCGCACCGTGCTTCTCATCAGCGCCGCGCCAGTAGTCCTCGGACTCCATGAACACTGGCAGCACCTGCGACCAGGACCAGCTTGAATCACCAGTCAACTGCGCCCATTCGTCGTAATCCCGCGCCTGGCCGCGCAGATAAAGCATCGCATTGATCGACGAGGAACCGCCGATCACGCGACCGCGCGGATAGTTGATCACACGGCCATTGAGTCCGGCTTCGGCGACGGTCTTGTAACACCAGTCGGTGCGCGGATTGCCGATGCAGTAGAGATAACCGACAGGAATGCGGATCCACATCCAGTCATCGTTGCCGCCCGCCTCGATCAGCAGCACCGACACCGTCGGATCAGCGGACAGCCGGTTCGCCAGCACGCAGCCGGCGCTGCCCGCACCGACGATCACATAGTCATAGTTGCCGAAGCTGCGGGCACCCATAAATATTCAATAAAACAATAATTTATGGCGTTTCACGCCTTGACCAGCTTCTGCACGTTCCAGTTCAGCGAATCCGCGACATAGATGTTGTCCTGCGCATCAAGCGCGAGGTAATGCGCTTCGCCGTACTGGTTCGGGCCTTTGCCCTGACCGCCGGTCGCGGCGAGCAGATTGAGATCCATGTCGAGCTTCATGATGCGGCCGGTGTGACCGTGCGCCATCATGATGTGCTTGCTGTCGCTCATCAGGCACAGCCCGCAGGGCGTGCCCGGATGCGCCTTCTCGCGCAGGAACTTGCCCTCCGCATCAAACACCTGCAGCCGCTGGTTGGAACGGTCCGCGATGATTACCTGCCCTTTCGGATCGACCAATACCGCATGCGGCTGGTTGAACTGGCCGGCTTCCTTGCCTTCGCCGCCCCAGGTCGTCAGGAAAGTGCCGTCAGCCGCGAACTTCAGCACGCGCGACTCGCCTTTGCCGTGGCCCTGCGTCACATAGAACTCGCCCTTCGGTCCGAAGGCAATGTCGTTGGGTTCATTGAAGCAGCGCAGATGCCCGGCCTGATGCCAGTCCGTTGCACGCCCCTTGACGCCAAGCACCATCAGGATGCGGCCTTCTGCATTCATTTTGACCACGATGTGCGCGACGGTATCCGTGGTCCAAATATTGCCCTGCGCATCAAGCCGCAGCCCGTGCGGGTTGTCGAACACACCGCGGCCCAGCGAGCGCAGGTACATGCCCTGCGGATTAAATTCCATCAGCGCATGTTCATTGCGGCTGAATACAAGAATATTCCCGTTACTGCGCACCGCCACCGCTGAACACGGCCCGAAGTTCACGCCCTCCGGCAGCTGGAAAATGTCCGGCACGACCTTGTAATTCAACTCCGGTACGTTCTGCTGGACTGCGATGGTCGCGGCTTGAACCATGAACCTCTCCTTGAATGCGTTGTTGTTATCAGCGCACGCTCACGGTGCACAGGTGGCAGGAGGATACCGCGGAATATCGGTCATGGCGCCGCACAGTCCACAGCCCGAGGTGCCGAATATAAATAGCTGTTTTTAATCTGCTTTTTTGCGCGCCGCCCAATCGTGCCCGGGATGTAGCCCGCGGTGCGCCGCGACCGGCACGGATTCTGCGTGTAAGTCCGGCGCCGCTTCAGCGACACACACATCATCAGCCCCTAGAAACCGAGCCGACCATGACCGCCGCTCCCGCCAGCATCCGACTGTTCCACTTCATCGCCGGCCAGACGGGCCCTTGGATTGTTGAACGCAACACCTGCATCTGCGGCGATCCGCTGCCCTGGGCGCCGCACCTGACCGTTGTTGCGGATGCCGCAGACGGATCGCAGGTCCAAGGCACATGGCAGCTGCGCGGCATCACCAGTAACGAGCGCTACGTCACACGCCCCGAAAAAACTGCGCTGGTTGCCAAACAGGAAGGTCTGGGCCGCGCGCAGGCCACCCATGCCGCGCTGATTCCCATCCGCAAGAACGCCGCGTGGTGGACCCTGGCTCAGGACGAACGCCGCCAGATTCTCGAAGAACAGTCCCAGCACATCGCCATCGGACTCAAATACCTGCCGGCCATCGCAAGGCGGCTGCACCACTGTCGCGATCTCGGCGGCGACGAACCTTTCGACTTTGTCACCTGGTTTGAATTCGCCCCGGCCGATACCGGCGCCTTCAATGAACTGCTCGCCGCGTTGCGCGCATCGCCGGAGTGGCAATACGTCGACCGCGAAGTGGATATCCGCCTGAAACAGGCCTCCGGC
>CANHZX010000216.1 GCA_947465215.1 Betaproteobacteria bacterium
ATGCCGTTGATGTTTTGCGCGCCGATGCGGTTGTACATCAGCGGCTGATCGAGGGCGACCACGTTGGCACTGATCGTGCGCGCGCAGACTGGCGCTTGCGCCATTGCATTGGGTGATAATCCCGCGAAGGCCAGTACCGCGACCAGAACACCCTGTGCAACCCGCGCTGAACGTGTCATATGAAATAAACCGTAATATTTGTCTTAATGAAAAATATGATACTTCGGTTTACGGGTTGGGTCAAGCAGACCCAATTTGGGGCAAATCAGGTGGGAGATTGGGGTGGGCTGCGCCGGCGCTGCGCGTAATCAGCGAGCACGGCCGGTACATAACGGCGGGTTTCGGTATAGGGGGGAATCCGGCGGCCATGTCGAATCACCGCGTTTTCCCCGGCGTTATAGGCGGCAAGCGCGAGCCGGGTATCGCCATTGAACAGGGTCAGCAGATAGCGCAGATACCGGGCGGCCCCGCCGAGGTTTTGCGCGGGATCGAAGCGATCGCGGACGCCGAAGCGGGCGGCGGTTTCCGGCATCAATTGACCCAGCCCCACGGCCCCCTTGGGTGAGCGCGCCCGGGGATTGAACCCGGACTCGACCCTGACCAGCGCCTGGAGCAGTTCCGGCTCCACCCCGTGCTCCCGGGCAACGGCGGTAATCAGCGGGGCATAATGCCGGTCGGCGGCGCGCACCGATTGTGGAGAGGCAACTTCACCCAGCGTCTCGGCGGCGGCAGGGGCGGCGACGGACTCTTTCACCAGAAGTACGTAACCCGGGTGTTCCCGGCGGTCGGAATAGGACACCGCGCCATCGCTGGCGACGTGCATATAGATGTCTGCGCTGGCCGGGCCAGCCAGCACCGCCGCGGACAGCAGCAAGGCGAATGCGGACCTTCGGCGCAGAACATTCCGGAATGTCGGTAATCGATACATGCCCGCATGGTATTCATATTTGATAAATATTGCAATAACGATACCTTTTGGCCGATCGACGAACCCACTATTTCCATTTTCTCGTAATGTGGAATTTATTGGCGGCGCCGATTGCCACAAATCTGCAAATATGATAATCTTGAACCATGAAATCTTCATTTCTACTGTTCTCCGCCCTTTTGCCGATCCTGCTCCTGGCCGGAACCGTGTCGGCCAGCACGCCACTGGTCGTTGAAAAAGAGGGCACACGCCTGGAACTGCGCATCACCGGCGACAACGGCCGATTGATGGACGGTGAGGCCGCAACGGTTGAACTGCGCATCTCGGACGTGAGCAGCGGTCAGCCGCTGCGCGGCCTGCGTCCGGCTGCGTGGATCGATAACCGCGGCGTATTGGCCCATCCGGGCGGGCGTGAAGCCAGTTGCCGGGAACGCGTCGGCACCTATCTGAAAGGCAATGTCGGCAGCCGTCCGCTGATTGATCTCAATGGACACTATCTGCTGGTGCTCAACCGCGACCCGACCATTTCAGTAATCGATCCCATCGTCGGGATTTCCGGCCGCACCAATCTGTTCACCAACATCATCCTGCCGCAGCCCGGCGCGGACTGGACCGAACATCGCCAGCGCCGGCGTCTGCTGGTGACCCTGCCGCGGGCCAGCCAGGTGGCGCTGATCGACAGCGAGACCTTCAAGATCAACGCGCTGCTGAACACCGGTCGCGAACCGGTCCGTGTCGTCAGCCAGCAGTCAGGCCCTCTCGCCTTTACCGGCAACAATGGCGATGCCACGGTATCGGTAATCGATCTGGCCAGCGGCAAACCGCTGACCACCATCGCGGTTGGCAAGGGCCATCATGAACTGCAGCTGGTGGAGTCGGCGAATCGTCTGTTTGTCAGCAATCGCGCCGATCAGACCCTCAGCGTCATCGACACCACCGGACTGAATGTCCTGCGCACCCTGCCCCTGTCCGGGACACCTTCAGCGCTCGCCTATTCAGCAGTCGCCGAAGCCGTCTACGTCGCCGCCGGTCGTGAAGGACGTGTCCTGGCGATCAACGCACGCAGCGGCGAAGCGGGTGTGCAGGCGCATCTCGGTTCCCCGGTTGACGGACTGTATGCCACGCCCGACGGCCGCACACTGCTGGCCCTCGCCACCGACAACCGGCAATTGTTCGTGCTCGACGCCGCCGATCTGTCGATCCGTCACCGCATCGCGCTGCCGGGGGCACCATTCCAGATCGCCTTCACCGGTGAATACGCACACATCCGCATGTATGACACCGAGCGGGTCACACTGCTGCCGCTGTCAGCGATCAATGCAGCATCTGCGCCCGTTCTTGGCGGATACACGGCAGGTACCGGTGCGCCGCGACGCGAATCAGTGGCGGTCATGGCGCCCACTCTCGCCGCCACACCGGACGGCATGGCTGCAGTGGTCGTCAATCCGGCCGATGGCCAGCTCCACTACTATATGGAAGGCATGAATGCGACGGCAGGAAGCTTCCGCAACTACGGGCATCCGCCGCAGGCGGTACGGGTCACTGAACGCGCGCTTGGCGAGCGCGCGCCGGGCACTTATGTTGCGCAACTGCGTCTGCCTGCGGCAGGAACGCTGAGTCTGGCCTTGCGGCTGGAACAGCCGCGGCTGGCGGAATGTTTTGATTTTGAAGTATCCGGCAACGCTTCGCTGGAGCAGCAAAAAGCAAAACTGCAGTCAACGCTGGAGCCGCTGGCGAAACCCATGGCCGGAGAGCAGCCGCAGACCGTGCGCATCCGCATTACCGGTGAAAACGGCAAGGTCGCGAACCTCCCCGCCGGCGCGCAGCTGCGTTACTACCGTGCACCGGGCACGGACCGCCGCACGGCAACGCTGCGTTCCGCCGGCGATGGCGTCTACGAGGCTGAGCTGCTGTTCAACCAGCCCGGCGCCTATTACCTGCAGATCGATGCCGCAGCAACGTTGTCGCCCCCTTTCCTCAGCCTGCACATTCGCGGCGATTGAGCGGCTGGAGATTACAACCATGAACAGACGCGACATGATCCTTGCAATGCTCGGCACCGGAGCGGCGCTTTGCCGGCCGTTTCCGTTGCGCGCGCATGAGAACCACGTACCGGCACCGGTCGGCGGACTCGGCAAGACGCGCGTCAAACTGGCTGATGTGGAATTAACCGACCAGCAACGCCGGCGCGGACGCCTCCCGCGCGATTTTGTTGCGGGCCGCATCGTTGTCGCCAATTTTGTGTTCACCACCTGCAGCAGCGTGTGCCCGGTGATCTCGGCAATCTTTGCGCAGTTGCAGCAGCAACTGCCGGCGGATCTGGCGCGCGATACTGTCATGCTCTCTTTGAGCGTCGATCCGCTGAACGACACGCCCGACCGTCTGGATGCCCAGGCGAAACAATATGGCAGCGGCGCGAACTGGCGCTGGTTGACCGGTCGCGTCGAGGACATGGAAGCCGCGCTGAAAGGTTTCGGCGCCTATGTATCGCGTCCGGACGACCACTTGCCGATGGCTGTCGTTGGCGATCCCGTGTCCGATACCTGGTACCGCTTCACCGGCACCCCGGGTGTCCAGCAGCTGCTGCGCACGGTGCAGCAACTTCAGCAGCAACGTCATGCCACCAGGAAAAAATCATGATCCGTTTCACATCGCTCTCTTCACTGGCTGCTGCGTTATGGCTGGGGCTCACCGGTCTGGTCATGGCGCACGAGGGCGCCCATACCCAGCGGGCAATGCCGGCGGGCGACTTCTCGGCGATCGAAAAAAAATCGCGCGACTATTTCTCCGACGCAGCGCTGCAGGACCAGAACGGAAAACCGGTGCGCTTTTACAGCGATGCGCTCAAGGGCCATACCGTAGTGATCAACGTGATTTATACCGAATGCAAGGATGCCTGCCCGCTGATCACGCGCAGTCTGGTCGACGTGCGCAAGGCGCTGGGCAGCGACGCCCCCGCAACCATCCGATTTGTCTCGATCTCGGTAGATCCGGAAAAGGATACGCCGGCGGCCCTGCGCAAATTCGCCCGCGATAATGAGGCGGAACACCCTGCCTGGCTGTTCCTGACGGGTCGCAAAAGCGTTGTCGATGGCGTCACCCGCAAGCTGGGGCAATATGCCAGCGAGCCGGAAATGCATACCTCCCTACTGATCGCCGGCAATGTCGACCGCGGCCACTGGATCAAAATCCGCCCGGACACCAAACCGGAACTGATCGCTGCGCGCCTTCGCGATCTGGCGAAGCCGTGAAGCTGGCCTGCGCCGTATCCGGACTGCTGACCGGCCTGATGCTGGCCGCCAGCAGCTGGGCGGCCGGCGCCACAGCGGATGCCCTGCTGCAACAGGGCGAAACGCTATATCGCAGCGGAACCAGCACGCGGCAAAACCCGGTGATTGCCGTGGTCAGCGGCGGCACCCGTCTGCCCGGCAGCGCGGCCAGTTGTGCCGGCTGTCATGGTCGCGACGGCAGCGGACGCAGCGAAGGCGGTATCGCCGCGCCGGATATCCGCTGGCCCGCACTGACCCAGGCCGGCACCCGTGAGCTCGCCGCAGGCCGCAGCGCGAAACCCTATGACGAAGCGACGCTGGTTCGCGCCATCACCCGCGGCATCGACAGTTCGGGCAACGCGCTGGCGGCAACCATGCCGCGTTTTGAACTGTATGGCGAGGACCTCGAAGCACTCACCGCCTACCTGAAACAGCTGCATCTGCAGCGCGATCCCGGCATCACCGATCAACAGCTGGCCATCGGCACCGTATTGCCGCTGACCGGTGCTGCGGAAAAACAGGGCGTCGCACTGCGCGCGCTGCTGCAAGC
>CANHZX010000217.1 GCA_947465215.1 Betaproteobacteria bacterium
ACTCGTTCACCTACGCCAAGTACGGCGGCGAAGTACTGAAGCAGCCGGGCCAGTTTGCGTGGCAGGTGTTCGACTCCAAAGTCACCAAGCTGCTGCGTTCGGAATACCGCATCAAGTACATGACCAAGGTCAGCGCCAACACGCTGGAAGAGCTTGCGACCAAGCTGGAAGGCGTCAATCCCGAACAGTTCCTGAATACAGTGAATGAGTACAACGCCGCAGTTCAAAAGGATGTGCCGTTCAATCACGTGATCAAGGACGGCAAAGGCACGGTCGGCATCGAGCCGCCGAAGTCGAACTGGGCGCAGGCGCTCGACGCCCCTCCCTACGACGCCTACGCCACCACCTGCGGCATCACCTTCACCTTCGGTGGTCTGCGTGTCGACAAGGAATCCGGCCAAGTGGTGGATTCGAACCAGTTGCCGATTCCCGGCCTCTTTTGCGCCGGTGAAATGGTCGGCGGCCTGTTCTACTTCAACTACCCGAGCGGCACCGGTCTGGTGTCGGGCGCCGTGTTCGGCAAACTTGCGGGTACCTCCGCGGGCAAAGCCGCTACACAGGGATAACCGCCATGTCCTCAAACAAAGTGCCACTGCTTGCCGATGCCACGCGCGATCTCGCCCGCTTCGGCGCGGCGCTGCGTTATGAGGATATTCCTGCTGAGGCCGTTGCGCGCATCAAGCTCTCGCTGCTCGACAGCCTCGGTTGCTGCCTTTTCGGTGCGACCCTGCCGTGGACACGCAAGGTCGCCGAACTCGCCGATGCCGAGGGCGCCAAAGCAGTAGCCACGCTGATCGGCCTCGGTCGCAAGACATCGCCGGCGCTTGCGGCACTGGTAAACGGCACGTCGGGCCATGCTTTCGAGCTTGACGACATTCACAAGGAATCCATTGTCCACGCCGGCTCGATCGCCACGCCGGTCGCACTGAATTTGGCTGAGGCCAAAGAAAGCAAAGTCTCGGGCCGTGATCTACTCACGGCAATGATCGCCGGTTATGAAATCGGTCACCGTGTCGGCAATGCGGCAACGATGAGCCTGTTTTTCCGCGGCTTCCATCCGCAAGGCACGTCGGGCACCTTCGTCGCTGCGGCAACCGCGGCGCGCATGCTGAACCTCAACGCAACGCAGTTCCAGCACGCGCTCGGGATGGCGGGTTCACAGGCCGGCGGCCTGATGGCGGCGCAGGAAGGTGCGATGGTCAAACGCTTTCACAGCGGCCGCGCCGCGCAGAGCGGTGTCTATGCCGCACAACTGGCTTCACGCGATTTCACCGGCATCCTTGATGCGCTGGAAGCGCCGTATGGCGGCTATCTGTCAACCTACTCTGACAAGCCGAATCCGTCGCGCCTCACCGATGGTCTCGGCAAGACATGGGAAACATTAAACGTCGGCTACAAGCCGCACGCCAGTGTCACCAGCATTCACAGTGCGCTCGACGCACTGTCGGAACTGATGAAAGAACACGGTATCAAGGCCGGTGACATTGCCAAAGTCGAAACCGGCCTGTCGCCGATGACGCATGTGCACTGCGCCTGGGAATACAAGGCGCAGGGTGTCACCGCAGCGCAGATGAATCTGTATTACGGCATGTCAGTCATTGCACTCGACGGCGCCGCCTTCACCGAACAGTTCCGTGAAGCGCGTCTCGCCGATCCGCAGATACTCGACTTCATCACGCGCATCAGCGCTTACGTGGATCCCGAGATTGAAAAAATGGGCGCGCCGTTCCGCCATGCCTCGCGCGTGAAGATCACCACCCGAGCTGGTAAAGTGCATGAAAAACTCGCCCTGCACCGCCGCGGCAGCCCGGAGAATCCGCTGGCGCCGGAAGAAGTCATTCACAAGTTCCGCAATGTTGTAGCACCGTGCATGAGCAAAGCCGACGCCGAGCGCATCATCGCAACCGTCGACCGTTGCGAGTCCCTCGCTGACATCAATGAACTCACCGCCATCGTAGGCGCCGCGGTCACGCAAACGAAGTAATCGCCGAAATACAAAATAAGTAATTGTTTTTATTGATTTTTTTATAGACCGCTTTTACAGACTCCTCACAGGAATCCGCCACCATGGCCCAGCAATCGACGCAACCCCATCCCTACACCCGCGACATCGCCACCTTCGTCTCCGGCCTGACTTACGACAAGATTCCGGAAGAAGTGCGTCACCGCAACAAGCTGCTGATGCTGGATTCGCTGGGTTGCGCACTGTACGGCGCGGATCTCGAATGGACCCGCATCCTCCAGGACAAGCTAAGCAGCATCGACAGCACCCGCCAGTGCACGGTGTGGGGCACCAACAAGAAACTCTCCGCACCGCATGCCGCGCTGGTCAATGGCACACAGGTGCAGGGCTTTGAACTGGACGACGTGCATCGCGCCGGCGTGCTGCATGTGGGCGCCGTCGTGCTGCCCGCACTGATCTCGGTCACGGAACTGAAGCCCGGCATGAGCGGCAAGGAATTCCTCACTGCCTCCATCGCCGGCTACGAAATCGGCCCGCGCGTCGGCCTGTGCATGGGACCGGCGCATATCGCTTCGGGCTGGCACTCCGGCGCCACGCTGGGCGTATTCTCCGCTGCCGCAGGCGCTGCGCGCGGTATGAAACTCGATGTCGACAAGACCGTACACGCACTGGGCATTGCCGGCACGCAGGCCGCCGGCCTGATGGCTGCGCAGTTCGGCGCAATGGTCAAACGCATGCATGCCGGCCGCTCCTCGCAGTCCGGCCTTTACGGCGCGCTGTTTGCCGAAGGCGGCTTCACCGGTATCGTCGACGTGCTCGAGAATCCGTATGGCGGCTTCTGCACGACGATGTCGCAGTCAACCGACAAGTTCAATCTGAAGGAACTTACCGCCGGTTTCGGTGAAGTCTGGCAGACCATGGGTATCGCACTGAAGTTCTACGCATGCGTCGGCAGCAACCACACTACGCTGGATGCGCTGCGCGAGATGGATGCAGAACGCCCCTTCACCGCCAACGACGTAAAGAAGGTTGTCGTCTACGGCTCGGAAGTCACGGTGCACCACGTCGGCTGGCCGTATAAGCCGCAGGGCCTGACCTCGGCCCAGCTGAACCTGCCGTATTGCATCGGCACATGGCTACTGGAAAAAGACGTCTTCGTCGACCAGTTCACCGAAGCGATGGTCGCTGATCCCGCGCGCATCGCACAATCGCAAAAAGTCGAAGTGCTCCACGATCCGGCGATCACCGCGCTCGGCGCAAAAATGCGTCACAAGGTCCACGTCGAACTGCACCTGAACGACGGCGCTGTGATGAAACGCACTGTCGAATCCGCACGCGGCAGCGAATTCCGCTTCGCCAGCGATGCCGACATCATCGCGAAATTCGAAAAGCTGGCGGTCAAAGCCCTGCCGAAGGCAAAGGTCGAGCAGCTGCGCGACGCGGTGATGAGCATCGAGAAGCTGCCCGACGCCGGCGTGCTGTCCAAACTGATGTCAGTCTGACGAAACCACAATGAGCGCCGCCAAGACCGCAGCACGTACACTGGCCGAGTTCGCCAACGGACTGACCTACGAGCAGATCCCGGCGGCTGCGCGCGAACGCGCCCGCCAGTGCATCATCGACACCACCGGCGCGGCGCTGTTCGGCTCGCGCCTGCCGTGGAGCAAAATCGTCGCCGGGCACGCCAGTAATTGCGGCGGCAACGGCAGCAGCCGCGTCATCGGTACCGGCCTCAAGGTCGCGCCTCCCGCGGCGGCCCTGGCCAACGGCGTGTGTTCGCACGCCTTTGAACTCGACGGCCTGCGCAAACCCAGCGCCGGAGTGCATCCCGGTGCGATCCTTCTGCCGGCGGCACTCGCGGCTGCCGAACATCAGGGTGCCAGCGGCAAAGAAGTGCTGACCGCCTTCATCGCCGGCGCGGAAGTGATGTTCCGCATCGGACTCGCCGCTAAACAATCCACCGAGTCGCTGGGTTTTCATGCACCTGGCGTCAACGGCCCCTTCGGTTCGGCCATCGTCGCCGGCAAGCTGCTCGGGCTCAATGCCGCGCAGCTGACACAGGCGCTGGGCATTGCCGGTTCGCTGGGCGGCGGTCTACTCGCTTTCGCCAAGGCCGGTAACGGCGCGATGGTCAAACGCCTGCACATGGGCCGCGCGGCAGAAGCCGGTGTGGTCGCTGCATTACTGGCCCGCGATGGTTACGAAGGTCCGGATAGCGTGTTGGAAGGCAAATACGGTTATCTCGAATCCTATTGCCGTGATGGCGACGCAACACAGTTCACCAAGGACCTCGGCACGCATTTCGACATTGTCTATGCCTGCCTGAAACGCTATGCCTGCCATATCACGGCGCACACGCCGGTGCAGTCCTTGCAGGAACTGCGCATGCAACATAACTTCAACGGCGATGATGTCGCTGCACTGACCATTCATGCCCGGCACAAAGTGCTGTCGCATCACGACATCCGCGAGCCGCGCGACGTCGCCGGCGCCCAGTACAGCGTGCCCTTCTGTTCAGCGATTGCGCTGTATTACGACGTCAATGATCCGATGGCCTTCTCTGAAACGGCGCTCAACGACGCCAAAGTGCGCGCGCTGGCGCTGAAGCTGAAAGTCGTCGAGATGAGCCACGATGAAAAAGGCGGCGCCTGGTCCTCCCGCGTCGAGGTTGAACTGAAGGACGGCCGCCGCTTCGAACGTTTTGCCGAGGAATTCAAAGGCACTCCGGCGTCACCGCTGTCTTCGGAAGAGCTGCAGACCAAGTTCATGCGTATGGCC
>CANHZX010000218.1 GCA_947465215.1 Betaproteobacteria bacterium
CGGTCGATGCTGCCGCCCGTCACCAAAACACTGCTGATCGCGAATATCGCGGTCTTCCTGCTGCAGGAATTCCTCGGCGATATCCTCATCGTCTGGTTCGGCCTATGGCCCTTTCACACGCCCGAAGCCTATGGCGCCGGCTTCATGCCCTGGCAGGTCATCACCTACGGCTTCCTGCACGGCGGGCTGATGCATCTCGGCTTCAACATGCTGGCGCTGTATATGTTTGGCGGCCAGCTGGAAATGGTCTTCGGCCAGCGGCGATTCCTGGTGTATTACCTGGGCTGTATTTTTGCCGCGGCACTCACCCAACTGACCGTGCTGTCCTTTGTCGGCGGCGAAGCCTATCCCACGGTCGGCGCTTCCGGCGGTGTGTTCGGCCTGCTGCTCGCCTACGGCCTGCTTTTCCCGCATCACAAGGTGATGCTGCTGTTCCCGCCGATTCCGATGCCGGCCTGGCTGTTTGTCACGTTATACGGTCTTCTGGAAATCTTTCTCGGCGTCACCGGCACCCAGTCCGGCGTCGCACATTTCGCACACCTTGGCGGCATGCTCGGCGGCTGGCTGCTGATCCGCCAGTGGCGCCGCCGTCCGCCCGGCCGTTACTGATTACCCGCTCTCAGGCCCAGCAGCGCTGCAGCAGCGCGCGAATCCAGTCGTTGTCGGCATCCAGCGTCGAATACCGCAACGACTTGTGCATATCGGCATCACCGCGCATGCGTTGCAGGCGTGCAACGCGGACATTGGCGTCATGCACCGCATACCCATAGCGTTGATAACGGTCGCGCTCGATCGCCGTTTCCGCAGCGGGCGCGTCGCGCAGCCAAATCCATTCCGCTACAAAATCCTGCGCCAGACGCTCCAACTCCCCGTACAGCTTCGGGTCCACCACCTGCGGCGGCTCCAGTGCCTGCGGCTCTGCCACGGCATCCGGACCGCTCAAGCGCCACAGCTGCGTCCACTCCGCAGCCCCTTCGGTGACCCGCAATTCAATGACTGCACCGTCGCGCCGGATCTCGAACAGCGCATCGCGCTCGTGATTGAGCACATAACCGCTCGAGAGGCCGATATCCTGACGCATCACGGCAAACGCCAGCTCCAGCCGGCTGTCCGCCGCCAGCGAGAAAAAGCGGTTGCCGGTCTCCGCCGAACCGGTGGTGATCGGGTCTTCGACATGCTCAACAATCTTGCCGTCGGCAATCCGCGCGCGGCCGCTACGGCCGGCGGCGACATTCACCCACTCCGCCACCACCGCGAGCTGCGGAAACTCCTGTGAAGCCAGCGCAAATGCCGGGAAAGGAACACCGCCGCGGACCTTGAAATCGTAAGACAACGCATCGTCGCCGTGATGCTCTTCGAAACCACCCTCGAAGATTTCCTCGACCAGCAGGGCCTTGATGCGCGCATCGGCCGCCGGCAGCAAGGAACTGTCGCCACTGACAATCAGCGTGGCATGGATCAGCAGGTCGGTGCTCATCAGAAATTCATTTAACGGTTTTTGAGGGGCGGATGTAAATGACGTAATACACCAGCGCCACCAGCACGCTGCCGCCGACGATATTGCCGGCAATGACCGGAACCAGGTTGCGGAACATCGCGTACACCGTGATGGCATCGGCGCCTGCCGGCAGAGCGATGCCCGATTCTTTCAACAACAGCGCCAGCGGGAAAAAATACATATTGGCAATCGAGTGTTCGAACCCGGCGGCGACAAAGGCCGAGATCGGCAGCACGATGGCAAAAAACTTGTCGACTACGCTGCGCCCCGCGAGCACCATCCACACCGCCATGCACACCAGCACATTACACAGCACGCCACGGAAAAACAGCTCGGTCACCGGCATTGTGCTTTTAGCGATGGCGATCTTCAGATAGGACTGCGCGACCGCACCGCTGTTCATACCGGCATGGCCCGACAGGAACACCAGCAGCGCCAGACCGGCCGCACCGGCAAAGTTCGCCGCACACACCACCACCCAATTGCGCAGCACTTCAATCGTGCTGACCTTGCCGTCGGCCCAGGCCATCGCCAGCAGGTTGTTGCCCGTGAAGAGCTCGGCACCTGCGACCACCACCAGCAACAGGCCCAGCGAAAAACAAACCCCGCCCAGCACACGCGCAACCGCGAAGGACAGCCCGGCATCGCTGATCACCAGCGTGAAGTAGAGCGCACCGAGTCCGATGAAAGCGCCGGCGAGCATACCCAGCATTGCCATCGACAGCAGGGGCAGCCGCGCCTTGGTCACGCCGATGTTGTCAACACGCTCGGCGATCTGCTGCGGCGAGTAGGCATCCATATTGAAATTGTCGGTCATGGGCATTCCTTCCTGGGAATTCACGATGATTCGTCAGGGATAGTGTAAGCGCAGCGCGCAGAATCGGGTAATCTTGCGCCCCATGAAAGTCCGCAAATACTTCCCCGCACTGAAGCTCGACGACTATTACATGGGCCGCGACCGCGAATACCACCACGAACTGACGCCCGAACTGCGCGCCAATGCGCGCGAAACCCTGCGTCGCGTAAACCGCCTGCTCAAACGCGCAGGACTGGCGCGCAAGGTCAGCTCCGGCTGGCGGCCTGCAGCGGTCAACGCCGCAGTGCCCGGCGCCGCCAAAGGCAGCAAACACATCAGCTGTCTGGCGATTGATCTCGAAGACCGCGACGGCGCACTCGATGCCTGGTGCATGGCCCACCTGGATGTACTCGAAGCGGTCGGCCTGTGGCTGGAACATCCCGCCGCCACACCCGACTGGTGCCATCTGCAAATCCAGCCGCCGCGCTCGGGCAATCGCGTCTTTGAACCGTAAGTTATTGTTTTATTAATTATTTCAGTCGAGAAATGTCGCGTAGTCTTCCAGCCTAATACGCGCCGGCTGGAAGGTATTCACCACCGCTGCCGCATCGGCATAACCCATCGCCATGCCGCAGATCACCACCCACTCGCGACCGAGACCCAACTCGCGCCGCACCACATCCGGATAACTCGCAATCGACGCTTCGGCGCAGGTGTGCAGGCCGCGCGCCCGCGCCGCCAGCATCAGCGTCTGCAGGAACATGCCGTAATCCAGCCAGCTACCCTTCTCCAGCTTGCGCTCGATCGTGAATACCAGACCCGCCGGCGCACCGAAAAAGGTGTAGTTGCTGGCGCGATAGGCCCTGGATTTTTCGTGATCTCCCTTGCCGATACCCAGGGTTCCATACAAACCCCAGCCGCAGGCGCGACGTCGCGCAAGATAAGGCTCGAACACCGGGTCGGTGTAGTAATCGTAATCGCGCTGGTGGCCGGGCTCGTCATTGAGAAACGCCGACTCGATTGCCGTGCCCACGCGCTTCAGCGTCGCGCCGGTCAGCACATGCACGCGCCAGGGCTGGATGTTCGAACCGCTGGGCGCATACCGGCCGAGTTCGACGATTTCACGCAACAGCTCCGGCGGCACCGGATCGGATTGATAGGCACGGACGGAACGCCGTGTGCGGACCGCATCAAATACATCGGTCGCGGACCCGGTGGAACACGGGCGGGATGGGATGCTCTGCGTCATTCAGCTTTTACTCCTGCGTCACGGATCACTTTGCTCCAGGTCTCGATTTCGCGCGCCAGATGCCGGCGCAAATCATCGGGCGGGCCGGGCAAAGGTTCGGCGCCCTGGGCCAGCAGACGGTCGCGGGTCTGCGGTTCCTGCAGCAGCAGCGTCACTTCCGAATTGAGCCGGGTCACGATGGGCTGCGGCGTTTTTGCCGCGGCAAACAAACCGAACCAGCCGACAGCATTGAATCCGGGCAAGCCGGTCTCAGCCAGCGTCGGCAACTCCGGAAACACCACAGAACGTTTATTACTGGTCACACCGATGCCACGCAACTGACCTTTGCGGATATACGGCGACAACACCAGCACATTGTCGATAGCCGCATCGAGCCGGCCGCCGATCAGATCGGGAATCACACCGCCAGTACCTTTATACGGCACATAAAGCATATCGATACCGGCATTGCGCTTGAGCAACTCCCCCGCCAGCCGCTGCAGCGACCCGGGATTGGAACCGGCCCAGGTCAGCTTGCCCGGATTGGTTTTGGCATGGGCAATGAACTCCGTCATGTTTCTGATCGGCAGTGCCGACTGCACCACCAGCACATAGGGTGCGGTGCCGATAAAGGCGACCGGCGCCAGATCCCTCTGCAGATCAAAGGGCAGTTTGTAGAGCGTACTGATCGTCCCCCAGGAACCGGCCGCCATGATCAGCGTGTAGCCGTCGGGCTGTGAATTCACGACCAGATTGATGCCGATGATGCCGCTCGCACCCGGCCGGTTGTCGACCACCACCTGCTGACCGAATTTTTCCGACAGCCGCGCAGCGACGATGCGCCCCATCACATCCGTGCTGCCGCCGGCAGGCAGGCCGATCACCATGCGGATCGGGCGCTGCGGATAGGACTGCGCGTGCACGCAGCCCCAGACCATCAATGCAAGGACGGCAAGCGCCCATTGCAATCTTTTGTTCATGTTCTCCTCCCGCCTGTTATTGAAGGGAATTTACCACCGACCGGACGGCGGCAGTGACAATGCGGCAATTGACCATCACGCGCCGCTTGGTCAAACTGCCTGCGCCATCATGAACACATCAACCCTGCGTACCGGACTGGTCTTCGCCCTGCTGCAGCTGTTCTTCACGCTAACGTGGACCGTTTACGTGATCTATCTGCCGCAACTGGCCGCGGAGGCCGGTATCGCCAAATCCTGGA
>CANHZX010000219.1 GCA_947465215.1 Betaproteobacteria bacterium
ACGGAACGTTATGTTGCCGGCACACCGCCGGAACGCGTGTTCCTGCTGACCAGCCCCGCAGCAGCACCCGCCGCCAAGCCCTGAGTTTGATGCAACACAATGTCACCGGCACTGTGCGGCGCTAAAGTGCCGGCGGCATGAGCAACGCAAACAGTCTCCCGCCGGCAAATCCGCGAGACCGCATCCTGACCGTTTCACTGGTCATCCTCTGCCAGATCGTCCACGGCATCAGCTTCAGTGCAATGCCGCTGCTGCTGCCGCTGATCCGCGAAGACCTGCACATCACATTCACACAAGCCGGCCTGCTGTCGGCCGCAGCCACTTTCAGTTATGCGCTGGGCCAGATTCCCGCCGGCTTCCTCTCCGACCGTTACGGTCCGAAGCGGCTGTTTTTCATCGGTCTGCTCGGCTGGTCGGTGTTTTCGGTATTCCTCGGCCTGATTCACATCTTCTGGCTGGCGGTCATCTCGCAACTGCTCGCCGGCGCCTTCCGCGCCCTGCTGTTCGCGCCCGGCATGTCGCTGCTGGCCTCGTGGTTTCCGCCGGAACGCCGCGCCACGGCAATGAGCCTGTACATGCTCGGCGGCTTCGCCGGCACCATCGTGCTCTCGCTGGGCGGCCCGCTGCTGTCTGCCGCTTACGGCTGGCGCGTGGCCTTCATGATGATGGCCGCCATCGGCATTGTCATGGCTTTTATCTACCGGCATTACGCCCGTGAAAAACCGCGCAGCGGCAACGCACAACCGCTCGCACTCGCCGACGTCACCCGGTTGTTCAGCCATCCGATCATGTGGGTTTGCAGCGGGCTGCAGTTTGTACGCTTCGCGGTGGTCACCGCCTATATGGTGTGGCTGCCGTCGCTGCTGGTCGTCGACCGCGGCGTCAGCGTGCAGACCGCCGGCTTCATCATCGCCATGGCCGCCGCCTTCACTGCGCCGTCGAACACGCTGGGCGGCTACGTCTCCGACCGCCTGCGCAACCCGCCCCTGATCATCGGCGGCGCACTCGCCGTGCTCGCCTGTACCGCCCTGTTGATCGCGCAGATCGAATCACTGCCGCTGTTATTGCTGGTGATCGCGGTGAATTCGATTTTCCTGCAGTTCTATTTCGGCCCGCTGTTCCTGGTGCCCGTCGAAATTCTCGGCCCGCGCATCGCCGGCACCGCCACCGGCTTCAGCAACCTCTTCGCCAACATCGGCGGCTTCCTCACCGCCTGGGCGATGGGCGCCATCAAGGATCAGTCCGGATCATTCCAGGCCGGCTTCATCAGCATCAGCGTGATCTGCCTGATCGGCGTTGCACTCTCGTTGATTCTTTCGCGCATGCGAAGCAAAGCGCTGGCAGCGGCTACTCTTTCGGAATCTTTGCCGCGTTAATCACCTTGCCCCAACTGGCAATTTCAGTCTTGATCTGCGCCAGAAACTCCTGCGGCGAATTGCCTTCAGGCTCGATACCCAGTGCCGTCAGCCGCTCCGCGATCTCCGGTTTGCGCGTCATCGCCGCCATCTCGCGATGCAGCCGGCTGATGATCGCCGGTGAAGTCCCCTTTGGCGCATGCAGTCCATACCAGGACAGCACCTCATAACCCGGAACCGTCTCGGCAATCGTCGGCAGATCGGGGGCTGATGTGATGCGTTTGGTTCCGGTGACACCCAGTGCGCGCAGCTTGCCGCCCTTGATATGCGGGAACGCGGAGGAATAGGCACTGATCAGCATCTGCACCTGCCCCGCAATCAGGTCGGTCAGCGCCGGACCCGCACCCTTGTAGGCGATATGCACAATGTCGATGCCGGCGAGAAACTTGAATTGCTCACCGGCGAGGTGCGCGGTGGAACCCGAGCCGGCCGATGCGAAGTTGATCGATCCCGGCTTCGCCTTGGCCATCGCTACCAGTTCCTTCACCGACTTCGCCGGCACTGAAGGATGCACCACCAGCACCAGCTGGCTGGAGCCGACACGGCTGATCGGAATGATGTCCTTGGTCGGATCGTAAGGCAGCTTCAGACGCAGATTCGGTGCAATCACGATCTCGCCACCCGCTGACATCAGCAGGGTGTAACCATCCGGTGCCGCCTGCGTCAGCAAACCGACCGCCAGCGTGCCGCCGGCACCGCCGCGATTATCAATGATGAACTGCTGACCGAGGGTCTCGGACAGATGCGGCGCCGCCAATCGCGCCGTCAGGTCGCTGGGGCCGCCGGGCGGATAACTCACCAGCATGCGCACCGGGCGCTGCGGATACTTCACTTCGGCCGCCTGCACCGATCCTCCGGCCAGCAATATCGCCAGCACGATCACCGCCCGCATCTGCATCTTCAGATTCATGCTCTCTCCCGATCTGCATTTCGATTCAGACTTGATCTTAGCGCAGCAGCCTTGGCGTTTTACGGTAAAGTCCAAAAAAACGCTCAGCATCTTTGTCCCGGAGGAGTTTCATGAACACCCTGATTCCGTCTGCAGGCCGTCTGGCCTGCGCGCTGGCAGCCGCATGGCTGATCACCTTACCCGCACAGGCCCGCGTCACCCGCATCGTCATCGACCAGACCGTATCACCGGCGTTCTGCAAGGGCGATGTCTGCAGCAGCTATGGCACTGCAGGCCGTTACGAGCAGATTGCCGGACGCGCCTATGGCGAACTCGACCCCAAGGATCCCCTGAACAGCCTGATCCAGGACATCGAACTCGTGCGCGAAGCCGACGGCAAGGTGCGTTATGTCGCGAGCTTCGTCATTACCCGCCCGATCGACATGAGCAAGGCCAGCGGCATGCTGTGGCACGAAGTACCGAACCGCGGTCGTCCGGTATTGCTGTCGGATCAGGAACGCGAATTCGGCGATATCGGTCTCGCCACCGCCTGGCAGGGCGACAACGCCGGCTTCGGCAACACACTCGGCACCACCGTGCGGCCGACGATGACGGTTGAAGGCAACCACTGGCTGCAATTGCCAGTCGCCAAAAATGCCGACGGCTCACCGGTCACCGGACAGGTTTTTGCACGCATCATCAACCGCCGCGGGGTTGGCGCCCAGCCGTTGATTGTGCAGACCAACCCGGTGCCCTATCTGCCGGCAACGCTCGACACCGCCCAAGCAACACTGGTGTCCCGCGACCATGAAACTCTCGACGGCAAAGTCAAAGGCGAAACCCCGATCGCCGCTGAAGACTGGAAATTCTGCGGCGGCGGCACCTTTGATGAACCGCAGCCGCTCACCAAATTGCCGGTACAAATCTGCCTCAAAGGCGGATTCAACCCCGCGAAGCTGTATCAGGTGGTGTACACCGCCAAAGATCCTTATCCGCTGGGCATCGGCTTCGCCGCCTGGCGCGACCTTGGCGCCTTCTTCAAATACGCCAGACAGGATGACAACGGCACGCCGAATCCGATTGCCGGCAAAATCACCCACAGCATCGCGCGTGGCCGCTCGCAATCCGGCAACTACCTGCGCGGCTGGCTGCACCAGGGCTTCAACCAGGTTGAAGACAAAAAGATCACCACGTCGCGCCGGGTACATGACGGCATGTGGCCGGTGATCGCCGGCCGGCGCATTGCGCTGAATTACCGCTGGGCCCAGCCCGACGGCGTGCTCGAGCTCTACCAGGCGGGCAGTGAAGGTCCGCAATGGTGGCAGCCCTGGCCCGACCGCGCGCGCAACCTGCCGTCACGCAGCATCCAGGACCGCTGCCTGGCCAGCAACACCTGCCCGAAAATCATCGAGCATTTCGGTGCTGCCGAAATCTGGGCATTGAAGCTCGGCCCGGAATGGGTCGGCACCGATGCCAGGCAGGACATCCCCCTGCCCGACAATGTGCGCCGCTATTACATCGCCAGCAGCACCCACGGCGGCGGCAGTGGCGGATTCAACGCCAGCCTCGCCGAATACCAGCAGAAAGCCAAACCGGTGAGCTGCCCCGGCAACAACTGGGGCAACGCCGTGCTGCCCGCGAACCCGCTGTCGCATGACGAACCGTGGCGAGCGATCACCGTGCACTTTCGTGACTGGGTCATGAAAAACACCGCGCCGCCGCCCAGTTATTACCCGACCATCAAGGCCGGCCAACTGGTCGCCCCACACAAGGCCGCCATGGGATTCCCGACGCTACCCGGCCTGCGCGCTACCGCACCGGAGCCGGACCTGATCAATCCCCTGCTCGATTACGACTGGGGCCCGCAGTTCGATGCCAACGATGCATCCGGTATTCCGAGCTTTGCGCCACCGAAGATCAAACAGACGCTGAACATGCTGGTGCCGAAAGTTGACAACGACGGCAATGAAATCGGCGGCATTCCGGTAGTACTGCTCGAAGCACCGCTGGGCACCTACCTTGGCTGGAACATCACCGCCGGCGGCTTCCACGATGGCCAACTGTGTAACTACGCTGGAGGCATGCTGCCATTCGCTAAAACCCGCGCCGAGCGCGAAGCCCGCAAAGATCCGCGGCCTTCACTGGAGGAACGTTACGGTAGTCACGCCGGATTCGTTGATGCAGTGCGGAAAGCCACCGAAAAGGTCAAGGCCAGCGGCTTCCTGCTGGAAAAAGACGCCGCAGCACTGATCCGGGAGGCCGAAAACAGCAATGTCCTGAAGTCACCGCAATAGGCATTCTGTGTATGATGGCCGTTCCCCGAAATCCGGGGCAACGGACCCGCAGGAACAAAAACCTGCACTGATCTGGAGGAGAACAGAAAATGTCCAAGCTGCTGTCACAACTCATCGCACGCAGTC
>CANHZX010000220.1 GCA_947465215.1 Betaproteobacteria bacterium
AACTGGAAGATGAATGGCAGTCTGTCCGCCAACGACACCCTGTTGAAGGATCTGGTGCCGGGGCTTGCGGCCCTGACCGGCATGGAGAGCGCGGTTTGTCCCCCATATCCGTATCTGTCGCAGGTGCAGTGCGCGCTGCAGGGTTCGCTCGTGGCGCTGGGCGGCCAGGATCTTTGCCAGTTCGGCAACGGTGCCTATACCGGCGGTGTGTCCGCGGCGATGCTGAAGGAATTCGGCTGCAGTCACGTGATCGTCGGGCATTCCGAGCGGCGCACGTTGTTCGGCGAGAGTGACGCGCTGGTGGCGGAGAAATTCGCTGTGGCGCAGCAGGCCGGACTGAAGCCGATCCTGTGTGTCGGCGAGACGCTGGCGGAGCGCGAGTCCGGCGCAACGGACAGTGTGGTGGCGAGACAGTTGAATGCGGTGTTGCAGCGCTCCGGCGCGGCGGCACTGGGTAACGCGGTGATTGCCTACGAACCGGTGTGGGCCATCGGCACCGGCAAGACGGCATCGCCGGAAGAAGCGCAGGCGGTACATGCGGGCATCCGCATTCTGGTGGCGAAGTCGGATGCCGCGGTGGCTGCAGCAGTGCGTATTGTTTATGGCGGCAGCGTGAAGGCTTCGAATGCAGTGCAATTGTTCGGCATGCCGGACATTGATGGTGGATTGATCGGCGGCGCCGCACTGGTGGCCGGCGAATTTGCAGCGATTTGCCGGGCCGCGGCCCGGTAACGAATAAGCGAGAGCGAGATGGATGTCCTGATTCTTGTGGTTCACGTGATTGCAGCCCTCGGCATCATCGGGCTGGTGTTGCTGCAGCATGGCAAGGGCGCAGACATGGGCGCGGCCTTCGGCAGCGGATCTTCGGGCAGCGTCTTCGGTTCCGCAGGTTCGGCCAACTTCATGAGCCGCACGACGGCAATTCTGGCGGTGATCTTTTTCATTTCGAGCATCGGCCTGACGGTTGTTGGCTCCAAAAAGGCCGCCGACAAGGGGCTGATGACCAAGGAAGTGCCGACGCAGCCGGCTGATCCGGCGCAATCGCAGTCGCTGCCGGCGCAGATCCCTGCGTCGCCGCTGACCGCGCCGGCCCCGGTGGTTCCGGTGCCCGGTCTGCCGGGTTCGCCGGCGGGTTCCAAGTCGGGAGAAATACCGAAGTAACACGGATTTTACCGGCCTGTTGCATTTCGGCAGCCGGTTGAAGTGAAGTGCAGTTTAGTGCAGTGGGTAGGTCGACGTGGTGGAATTGGTAGACACGCCGTCTTGAGGGGGCGGTGGCGAAAGCCGTGAGAGTTCGAGTCTCTCCGTCGACACCAGTCTGCAGATTTGGATTGTTGATGTTGAGCAACCCGGTCAAATGTGGATTGTTGATTTAGAGCAAGCCGGTCAAATGGAGCGGTCGGTTAGAATGGCTGCGGTTTTTTGAGCAACAAATTTTGAAGGCAGCAGATGCTGGAAGGTTATTTTCCAATTCTGATGTTCATTGCCGTCGGCGCCGCGTTCGGCATCGCGCCGATTGTCTCGGGCTGGGTTGTCAGCCGGCTGGTCGGGATGCACCGTCCCGACGCCCAGAAACTGTCTCCTTATGAGTGCGGCTTCGAGGCCTTCGAAGATGCGCGCATGCGCTTCGATGTGCGTTATTACCTCGTCGCCATTCTGTTCATTCTGTTCGATCTTGAAATCGCCTTCCTGTTTCCTTGGGCAGTGGTGCTCCAGGAAATCGGCCTGTTCGGTTTTGTCGCCATGATGATTTTCCTCGCCATCCTCGTCGTAGGCTTCATCTACGAGTGGAAAAAAGGCGCTCTGGACTGGGAATGACTATGGGTGCCATTGAAACCCTCAACGAAAACCTTAACGAGCGCGGCTTCATGCTGACCTCGGTGGACGCGCTGGTGAACTGGACCCGAACCGGTTCGATGTGGCCGATGACCTTTGGCCTCGCCTGCTGCGCCGTGGAAATGATGCACGCTGGCGCTTCGCGTTACGACCTCGACCGTTTCGGCATCGTGTTCCGCCCGAGCCCGCGCCAGTCTGACGTGATGATTGTTGCCGGCACGCTGTGCAACAAGATGGCACCGGCGCTGCGTAAGGTTTATGACCAGATGGCCGAGCCGCGCTGGGTGATTTCAATGGGTTCCTGCGCCAACGGCGGCGGTTACTACCATTATTCGTATTCGGTGGTGCGTGGCTGTGACCGCATAGTGCCGGTCGACATCTACGTGCCGGGCTGCCCGCCGACGGCGGAAGCGCTGCTCTACGGCATCATCCAGTTGCAGAACAAGATCAAACGCACGAATACGATTTCGCGCTGAGACTCCGGAAGAATTTCGAGATTTCATGTCCAAGAGCCTTGAAACCCTGAACGCCTCGCTGCAGGAAACCCTGGGCAAGCGTCTGGTCAGTGTCGTGACCGCGCTGGAAGAACTGACCATCGTCGTCAAGGCCGAAGATCTAGTGTCAGTGTGTACGACGCTGCGCGACGACGATAAACTGCATTTTGAACAACTGATCGACATTACCGGCATCGACTACAGCCAGTATGGCGACGGGGCTTACGAAGGCCCGCGTTTCGCCTCGATCTATCATCTGCTGAGCCTCAAACACAATTGCCGCCTGCGCCTGCGGGTGTATGCGCCGGACGATGACTTTCCGGTAATGGCGTCGGTGATCGGTGTCTGGGACTGCGCCAACTGGTATGAGCGCGAAGCGTTCGATCTCTACGGCATCATGTATACCGGACATCCCGATCTTCGCCGCATCCTCACCGACTACGGTTTTGTCGGTCACCCGTTCCGCAAGGATTTCCCGCTGTCGGGCAACGTGGAGATGCGCTACGACCCCGACCAGCAGCGCGTGATCTACCAGCCGGTGACGATCGAGCCGCGCGTGATCACGCCGCGCATCGTGCGCGAGGAAAACTACGCGGACTCCGAAGGTTTCCGCAAGGGCTGATGCATGGCTGAAATCAAAAATTACACGATGAACTTCGGGCCGCAGCATCCGGCGGCCCATGGCGTGCTGCGCCTGGTGCTGGAACTGGACGGCGAGGTGATCGAGCGCGCTGACCCGCATATCGGCCTGCTCCACCGCGCGACCGAAAAACTCGCCGAGAGCAAGACCTTCATCCAGTCGGTGCCGTACATGGATCGTCTCGACTACATGTCGATGATGGCCAACGAGCATGCCTATGTGATGGCGATCGAGAAGCTGCTGGGCATCCAGGTGCCGGAGCGCGCGCAATACATCCGCGTGATGTTCGACGAGATCACCCGCCTGCTGAACCACCTGCTGTGGCTCGGCGCGCATGGTCTCGACATCGGCGCGATGACGATTTTCCTGTATTGCTTCCGTGAGCGCGAAGACCTGTTTGACGTTTACGAGGCGGTATCGGGCGCACGCATGCACGCCGCTTATTACCGTCCGGGCGGCGTCTACCGTGACCTTCCGGACACGATGCCGCAATACACCGCGACGCGCATACACAATGACAAGGCCACAAAAGCACTGAACGAAAATCGTCAGGGATCGGTGCTCGATTTCATCGACGACTTCACCAAGCGTTTCCCGGCCTATGTCGACGAATACGAAACGCTGCTGACCGATAACCGGATCTGGAAGCAAAGGACGGTCGGTATCGGCGTGGTCTCGCCGGAGCGCGCGCTGCAACTGGGCTTTACCGGTCCGATGCTGCGCGGTTCGGGCATCGCCTGGGATCTGCGCAAGAAGCAACCCTATGAAGTCTATGACCGCATGGATTTTGATGTCGCCATCGGTGTCAATGGCGACTGTTATGACCGTTATCTGGTGCGTGTCGAAGAGATGCGCCAGGCCAACCGCATCATCAAGCAGTGCGTGGACTGGCTGCGCAAGAATCCGGGTCCGGTGATGGCCGACAGCCACAAGGTGGCGCCGCCGTCGCGCGTGGCGATGAAAACGAATATGGAAGAGCTGATCCACCACTTCAAGCTCTTCACCGAAGGCATGCATGTGCCGCCGGGCGAGGCTTACGCCGCTGTCGAACATCCGAAGGGCGAGTTCGGCATTTACCTGGTGTCCGACGGTGCAAACAAACCGTACCGGCTGAAGATCCGCGCTCCGGGATTCCCGCATCTGGCGGCTCTGGATGAAATGGCCAAGGGCCACATGATTGCCGACGTGGTGGCGATCATCGGCACTCAGGACATCGTGTTCGGGGATATTGATCGATGAATGCACTGATGACACTTTCACCCGAATCGCTGGCGAAAATCGACAAGGCGGTCGCCAAGTATCCGCCGGACCGCAAGGATTCGGCGGTGATGGCGGCGCTGACCATTGCCCAGGACGAGAAGGGCTGGCTGTCGACCGAGACCATGGATTTTGTTGCGCAGTATCTCGGCATGCCGCCGGTTGCCGTCTATGAAGTTGCGTCGTTCTACACGATGTACGACCTCAAGCCGACCGGCAAATACAAATTGACTATCTGCACCAATCTGCCGTGCGCGCTGCAGGGTGCGACCCACACCGCGGAATATCTGAAAAAGACCTTGGGTATCGGTTTCAACGAAACCACGCCCGACGGCCGCATCACGCTGAAGGAAGGCGAGTGCATGGGCGCCTGCGGCGATGCGCCGGTGCTGATCCAGAACAACAAGAAAATGCTGTGCGCGATGAGCAATGAAAAAATCGACCAGCTGCTGAAAGACTTGA
>CANHZX010000221.1 GCA_947465215.1 Betaproteobacteria bacterium
AGAGTCAGCGAAATAATCAGTGAGACGACCAGCGCCGAGGTCACTGAATAAGCCATCGGTGCGAATATGCGGCCTTCGTGGCGTTGCAGTGTGAAGATCGGAATGTGCGCTGCAATGATGATCAGCATCGAGAACAGTGTCGGGCGGCCAACCTCGACGACCGCCTCAAGAATCGTATTGAGCCGTTCTCGTGGACGCATCTCCCCCTTCTGTTCCGACAGTTTGCGGAACACGTTTTCAACGACAATCACGGCGCCGTCGACGATGATGCCGAAGTCCATCGCTCCCAGCGACAACAGGTTCGCGGGTACGCCCAGAAGGGTCAGGCCGAGGAAGGTGCCGAGCAGCGAGAGTGGAATGATTAGCGCGACGATCATCGCCGCACGCAGATTGCCGAGGAACAGCAGCAGCACCAGCGTCACCAGCATCGCGCCTTCCACGAGGTTGGTGAATACCGTTTTCAACGTCTTGCTGAGCAGCCAGGTGCGGTCGTAGAAGGGAACTATTTCTACGCCCTTGGGCAGCACGGAGGCATTGAGTTGGGCAACACGGTCTTTGACCGCGGCAAGTACTTCCCCGGGGTTTTCCCCCTTGCGCATCAGCACGACGCCGGAGACGATATCGTCGGTGTCGTCCTGACCGATGACACCCTGACGCGGGACTGAACCCACGGATAGTTCTGCGATGTGGCGTACCAGAACCGGAGAGCCGTTGCGTTCGGCCACCACGATGTCGAGAATTTCGTCAGCCGACCGCAGCAGGCCGATGCCGCGGATCAGGAACTGCTGTTGGCCCTGCTCAACATAGCCACCGCCCGCGTTGGAGCTGCCGCGCTCCAGCGCCGAGAACAGTTGCTGCAGACTGATCTTGTAATACTTCAGCTTGGCCAGATCGGGATTGACTTCGTACTGCTTGATGAAGCCGCCAAAACTGACGATGTCTGCGACGCCGGGTAACAGTTTGAGCTGCCGGCTGACCGTCCAGTCCTGGATGGTGCGCAGTTCCTGGGCGTCGAGGTTGGCGCTTTTGACGCGATAGCGGTAAATCTCGCCCACCGCGGTCGACAACGGCGCCAGCTGCGGCTGTGCACCCGGCGGGATGGCGGCCTCGCGCAACCGTTCCAGAACCTGCTGCCGTGCGAAATAGGGGTTTGCCTTGTCGTCGAAAGTCAGGATGACAAAGGACAGGCCGAACTGCGTGTGCGAGAACATACGGATCATGTTCGGCATGCCGGCCAGTGACACTTCGATCGGGTAGGTCACCTGTTTTTCCACTTCCTCGGCCGCACGGCCGGGGAAGAGCGTGATCACCTGCACCTGGGTATCGGTGACGTCGGGCAGTGCCTCGACGGGCAGCGCTTTGAAGGCCGCGATGCCGGCCCCGATGAACAGTACCGTGCCCAGCACGATGAATAGCGGTTGGTGCAGGGCGAACGAGACGATGCGCTTGATCATGGCGGTTACCGATTACTTCTGTACACGGCGCGGCTGCATCACCTGCTGGAGCATCAGCGTGCCTTCGGTGACGACTTTTTCGCCGGCATTCAGCCCGGATAGGATCTCGACCAGGTTGTTGCGCACGTCGCCGGTCTTGACCTCTCGGCGCTGGTAGCTGCCGTTGGATTCATCGATGAACAGGAAGTATTTTTCGTTCTGGAAAAACACCGACTTGGTCGGAACCAGGAGTTCTTTCTCGCCGTCGGCATCGACTTCGGCGGTTACGAACATTTCCGCCTTGAGTTTGTTGTCCTTGTTGTCGATGCGGGCACGGATCTTGAGGGCGCGTGTGCCGGGGTCAAGAAAATCCGAGATTGCTTCGACGCGCGCGGTGAAACTCTGGTCGCGGAAAGCGGGAGTGAGCACGGAGATGTTTTTGCCGGGACGCAGATGCGCAAGATTGCGTTCGCTCGCGTCGAATTGCGCCCACAGCGTAGCCGGGTCGGTGATGACGAACAGTGGCGGACTGTTGGCGACCATTTGATCGGGGCGCAATTCCTGTCCGGGATTGATGTTGCGCTCGACCACGGTTCCGGCAATCGGGCTGGTCAGCGTGTAGGACTGGTCAATGCTGTCTTTGGCGGCGCCGTACATGGTCAGCCGCTTGCGGGCGCGTTCAAATTCGGCGCGGGTGCGGGCGGCGTCGGCCTCTGCTGTCTGCAGATCCTTGCGCGGTGCTACACCATGCTGCTCCAGTTCCTTTACGCGCTGCAGATTTTTTTCAGCCAGCACAAAGTCGCTTTCGGCACGGCGTGCATCGGATTGTGCCTGCCCGAATTCCGGCGAGGCGATCACGGCCAGCGCCTGTCCAACCGCAACTTTCTGGCCGGGCTGGACCAGTATTTTTTCGACGCGTCCGGCAAAAGGCGTAAAGACGCGGACGGTGCGCTCCTCATTCCAAGTCAGCCGGCCGTTCAGGGTGGCTACCGGAACCGCCTGCATTTCAATCGCCATCGAGCCGATGCTGCTCAGCTGATTGCTCTTTTCCGGGAAGGTGATGCGTTGGTTCTCGACTTTGGGATCGGCCGAGGGCACCTCCTGCGCGGTCTGGCCGCAGGCGGCCAGAAGGAGAGCGGACAGCGCGGTAGCGTAAAGTGTTTTCATGTTGATTCGGGATCAGTCGGAAGTAAGGGCTGTGGCGCTGCGTTTTGCGGCAAGGGCTTTGGCGTAATCGGCCTGTGCGGATACGGATTCAATACGAACGGCGTAGAACTGGCGACGGGCGTCGAGCAGATCCATGATGCCGATCGCGCCGCGCTCATAGGCGAATTCGGCGCCTTTGGCCGCTTTTTCCGCGGTCGGCAGCAGCGTCGCTGTCAGGCGTTCAACACGTTCAGCCGCGGCATCCAGATCATTGTTGGCACGGCGGATTTCGCCGAGCGCAACCGCGCGGACGCGCTCCAGGTTTTCCCGGGCGTTTTCCAGTTCGATTTCGGCTCTGCGGATTTCCCCAGTGTAGAGGTTGCGGGTAAAGAGCGGGATCGAAACCGTCAATCCATAGCTGTTGTTGGAGACGTCACCTGGAAAGCGTTCGTACTGAACGCCGGCGGTCACATCGCGCGTCAGCAGTGCGCGTGCCAGTTCACGGTTTTTTTCTGCGGCCTTGATGCGTTCCTGCGCTGCACGGATATCGGCCCGCTGCTCCAGCGCTTTTTCAACGGAAGGACTTTCTTTCGCCGTGGCAAGGGCCGGCCAGCTGTCGCTCGCAACGATACCGCCAGCATCTTTTTCGGCGCCGATCAGGTAGGCGAGGGCGATCTGGCTGCGTTCCAGATCCGCTTGTGCGCTGCGGACGTCGTTGCGCGCGCGCAGCGCGTCGACCTGGATCCGCGACAGCTCAGTGGCAGCGATGTCGCCTGCCTTGAAACGGCGGTCGGCGGCGGCGACCGATTTTTCAAACAGCGCTGAGGTGCTTTCCGAAATGTTCAGCCGTTCCTGCGCCTGCAGCAGGTCGTAATAAGCGAAATAAAGACCCTGCCGCTGCTGGCGCAGGAAGTCGTTTTCATCATTTCTCGCGGCGACGGCGCTGAACTGTGCGGCTTCGGTACGGAGCTCGCGTTTGTTGCCGCGTTCGAAAACCTGGGAAATGCCGATGACCGTGTCCACGCGTTTCTGCGAAAGCGGCCCGGTGCCGATACCGACGCTGGGGCTGATGCGTGAACTGCCGATCGACAATTCGGGGTTGGGTGCTGCGGATGCGCTCAGCACGTCCGCTTCGGAGCTTTCAGTGGCGCGACGGGCGAACTGGAGTTCGCGGTTGCGTTCCATGAACAGCTTTTCCGCACGTTCCAGCGAAATCGGTGTTTTACTGGCCATAACTGCAGCCGTGCGCTCCGCAGCAGCCGCTTGCGTAAGGGGGGCGGACAAGGTGAATGCAATGAGCGCCAATACATGCCATAAAGAAACATTCGCCCGCGGAACCTTCGGCGCAGTTCTGGAGATCAACGGTTTTGATCCGGGGATGTCGTTGCGGGCTTCAGTGCGGCGATGATGGATTTGGCGGCAGTCTGGTGCGAACATTGTTTCAAAATCGTTCATTGTCGGTGATTAACCATCAAGCGTACACCGCCTGCACCGGTCATGCTTAATGGATGTTCCATCAGGGCGGTGGTGCTGTCGTTGATCAACATAGTTGTGCGTTTTTCGGTGCGCATCGGTTCTCCCTGCAATGGCTCATGAAAACAATGCGTTACCTTCAAGGGGCTGAAGGGGTGGGCTGTAATTGCCATCAATGTTCAAGTCGCAAAATTCGGGTTCCGGATGCTGGAGCGTCCGGCATCCTGAAGGGGGGGGTGTGAATATTACGTGAAGATAAATATCAATTAAAATACAAAGGGTTATGGTAGTTCTTTGCGCGACGTGAAGTCTACTGCTGGTACATTACCCCGACCTTACTGCGTAGGCCCTGAAGCGGATGATTAAAAGGGCTCGGGGTTTCGCGAAATAAGCCGATAACAACGTTGGTCCCTGTCTGGACGACTACAAACGTTTGCCGGGGGCCTTCAACAATTAGGAAGCAGATGTTCAAAAGAATAGGAATCCCGGTATTGCTGGCGGCCTTGCTGGCGCTGGTTCCGGTCGCCGCGACCGCCGCCCCCGACGAGATCGTGGTGTTCACCGATGAGTTCGAGAAACCCGGCGAAGTCGGCTATGAACTGCACGTGAAT
>CANHZX010000222.1 GCA_947465215.1 Betaproteobacteria bacterium
AGGTCCGCGTCAAGCTGTCGCTGTTTATAGGTGCATCGTGAAATCACTCGACCCGAAAATGCGCAAGCTTCTGCTCGCCGCCGGCGTGATCGGCACGGCTGCACTGCATATGCTGGTGCCCGAAGCCGACGAGGATACCGCCGCTGCGGTGGTCGCTCCCGCGCCTTCGAAGAAAACCGTTGCCGCAACGGTTGTTGCCGAATCAACTGCCACGGCCGAGACCGCGAAAACCGAAACCGGGAAAACACCCCGCGAGCGCGACCTCGACCTGCTGGCCGCTGTGGACGAAAAGTCGCCGTTCCGCGGCCATACCTGGTTTGTTCCGCCGCCACCGCCACCGCCGCCACCCCCTCCGCCGCCGCCGGTGCCGACAGCACCGCCGCTGCCCTTCACCTACTCGGGCCGCATGGAAAGCCCGGAAGGGGTGGTGGTCTATCTCACCGCCGGTGAACGCCTGATCCGTGCGCGGGCCGGCGACATCATCGACCAGACTTACAACGTCGAACGCATTGATGCGTCGACTGTTTATCTCCGCTACATACCGTTGGACACCCCGCAGAACCTTGCCGCGGGCAAATGAAAGTCACGACCATGAAAATCCACAAAATCCTCACTGTCGCGGCACTCGCCGTTTCACTGCTCGGCGGCTGCGCGGCCGAGCGCCTGTACAAAGACGGCACTTCGCAAATTGAAAACGGCCAGTTCGAGGACGGTCTCGAGACCCTGCGCCTGGCGATGAAAGAGTCGCCGTCGGACAGCCAGTACCGGACGGCTTTCCGGCGTCAGCGCGACGCCATCATGAACACGCTGCTCGAAGCCGCGGAGAAGGCGCGCCGCGAGGGCCGGCTCAACGACGCCGACAGTCTGGTCCGCCGCAGCCGCGGCATCGACAGCAGCAATTCGCGGATTCCGCAGGTGGCCGAGAGTATCGCCCGCGACCGCGAACTCACTGCAGAACTGCGCGAGGCCGAAAAGCTGTCTGTAGCCGGCAAGTGGCAGGACGCGGAAAACATGCTGCGTAAAGTCACGCTGCTCAACCCGGACATCAAAGGGGTTGCCGAGCTGCGCCGCAAGATCGACAGCCAGCGCATGGCTTTCGGCACGTCGGTTCCACAGCTCAAAGCGCGCCAGGACCGCCCGATCACGCTGCAGTTCCGCGACACCGGCCTGCGTACCGTGCTCGAAGCACTGTCGCGTGATACCAGCATCAACTTCATCCTCGACAAGGATGTGCGAGCCGATACCCGCGTCACCATTTTTGTGCAGCAGGTGCGCGTCGAAGACGCCATTGACCTGATCCTGATCCCGGCACAGCTGGAAAAGAAGATCATTTCCGAAAACACCATCATGATTTACCCGGCGACCCCGGCCAAACAGAAGGAATACCAGGACCTGCTGCTGCGCAGCTTCTACATTCAGAACGCCGATCTCAAACAGACCATGGCAATGCTGAAAGCGATGCTCAAGGTCAAGGATGTCTTTATCGACGAACGCGTCAATCTGCTGGTGCTGCGTGACACGCCCGACGTCATCCGCATGGCGGAAAAGCTGATCGCAGCCCAGGATGTTGCGGAACCGGAAGTCATGCTGGAAGTCGAGATTCTGGAAATCAGCCGCGTCCGGGACACCAATATCGGCGCCCGTTATCCGGATTCGCTGGCGATCGTCAACGGCGAGCTCGTCAACAGACTCAACACCAACATCGCCATCAACCTCAAGGTCCTGGAGGGGCGCACCAACCTGCTGTCCAACCCGCGCATCCGCGTCAAGAGCCGGCAGAAAGCCAAGGTACAGATCGGCGAACGCGTACCGGTCATCAGCTCGACAACCACCCCGACGACCGGCGGCACTACGGTCGCACTGGTGTCGCAGCAGATCACCTACCTCGACATCGGCCTCAAGCTCGATGTCGAACCCACCGTCAACATGGATGACACCGTGTCGATCAAGCTGGCGCTTGAGGTCAACACGCTGGGCGAAAAAGTCGAAACCCAGACCGGCGCTGTCGCCTATCGCGTCGGCACCCGCACCACAAATACCATTCTTGAACTGAAGGACGGCGAAACCCAGGTGCTGTCGGGCCTGATCCGCGACGACGAACGCCGCACGGGCAACCGGCTGCCGGTGGTCGGCGAGTTTCCGATCCTCGACCGGCTGTTCGGCACCGTAGCCACCAATGACGAAAAGACGGAAATCGTGATGTCGATCACGCCGCGGCTGATCCGCACCGTCAAGCGCGCGGACGTGGCCGATCAGGAATCCTGGTCCGGCACCGAATCCGCATTCCGCACCCGCCCGCTGATGGCGCAACCCATACCGCCCGAGACCAAGCCGGAGGCCAAACCGGCTGCCATCGCACCGCGGCCGGTACAACCCGTCAACACCGGCGCCCCCGCCGCCGTGAACCCGGCGGTATCGCAAGTCCCCGGCCAGCCCCTGCTCCCGTCGGAGCGCATGGGTCTGCCCGCGGGCACTGCCGCAGCGGCCGTTACACCTGCAATCGGTGCAGCGCCCGTAGCTCTGGCGCCAGTCGCAGGCGCAGCCCCCGTTGCTGCCAACGACGGTCCCTTCGGCATCAGCTGGCTTGGCGCATCAACCGCGAAAGCCGGACAGGAAGTCTCGGTGGTGCTGAACCTGCGCAGTGCGTCGCCGGTGTCGAGCGCTGCCTTCCAGCTGCAATTCGATCCGGCCGCTGTCGAAATCCTCAGCGTTCAGGAAGGCCTGATGATGCGCCAGGACAACCAACCGACCACCTTCAACCAGACCGTCGATCCCGCAGGACGGATTTACGGCGGCGTCGCGCGCACTGGCGGCAAAGGCGTCAACGGCAACGGGGCGCTGGCCATCATCCGGCTACGCGCCAAACCCGGCGCCGGTGCAATCATCCTGCAACCGCTGACCGTTTCACCGATCGGCGCCGATGGCCGTGTCATCGTGCTGCCCTCGATACCGGCCTACCAGGCCGCCGTGACACCATGACGCACCGCCGGACACAGGGCTTCACGCTGATCGAGCTGATGATTTCGCTCGCCTGCATTGCCCTGATTGCCAGCATTGCCATGCCTTACGTCGATCTGGTGATGCAACGGCACAAGGAAGCCGAGCTGCGCGTGGCGCTGCGCGAAATCCGCAACGCACTCGACGCCTATCACAAGGCCACTGAAGAGGGACGCATCACCCGGACCACCGGCGACGCGGGCTATCCCGCGACACTGGAGAGCCTCGCCGGCGGCGTCCAGGACGCCACCAACCCGGACGGGGCAATGATTTATTTCCTGCGCCGCATCCCGCGCGACCCTTTCCATGCCGACATCACGACGGATGCCGCAGAGACCTGGGGCAAACGCAGCTATGCCAGTACCCCGGGGGCGCCGCGCGAAGGCAAGGATGTGTTCGATGTCTACTCGCGCTCGACGGCGACGGGTCTTAACGGAGTACCTTATCGTGACTGGTAAAAAACACGGCGGCTTCACGCTGGTGGAACTGCTGGTGGTGATGGCCATCATCGCCCTGCTGGTGAGCATTGCCGCGCCGCGTTATTTCCACAGCGTCGACAAGGCGCGGGAAGCGAGCCTGCGCGCCAACCTCGCCGTGATGCGTGACTCCATCGACAAATTTTATTCCGATAACGGCCGCTACCCGGCGCAGTTGCAGGATCTGGTGGAAAAGCGCTACCTGCGCGCAATCCCGGTCGATCCGCTGACCGACAGCGACCGCAGCTGGGTCATCGTGCCGCCGAAGAGCGCAGACCAGGGCGGCGTTGCCGACATCCGCAGCGGTGCCGAAGGTAAAAGCGCCGCAGGCAGCGATTTCGCATCATGGTGAAACCGACCGGGCGGCTGAAGCAGCTGGGTTTCGCCTATGTCTGGACCCTGCTGCTGGTCGCCTTTTTCTCGGCATCCTCACTGCTGGCCTTCCGCATCGAAAGCACGCTGAACGCACGCTCGCGTGAAGCCGAATTGGTCTGGATCGGCCTGCAGTTCCGCAAGGCGCTGCGCGAATACTATATGGACAACCAGGATAAGCCGGACCGTTACCCGCGCAGCCTGGAAGAACTTACCGATCCGAAAGGTCAGCTGGTGCCGAAACGCTATCTGCGCCGCGTCTACATCGATCCGATGACCGGCAACACCGATTGGGGCGTGGTGCGCTCTCCCGGAGGCGGCATTGTCGGGGTTTACAGCAAAGCGGCCGGCGAGCCGCGCAAAAAACACGGCCTGCCCAAAGAGCTGGAAGGGTTTGAAAAGGCGACAAGCTATCGCGAATGGCTGTTCGCCTTTGATCCCGCCGGGATTGCCGGCAAGCCAACGCCCTGAGTTCTTGTCCTTGAACGCCTCTTCGCGAAGCGCGGACGGCGAACGGTAAACAATCATCCCCGCATGACGGTTGCCAAACCGCGGCTGCGGCGTGTACGCCTGCCACGCATCGTTAAGGCTGTTACAGACTACGCGAGTAGCGCATGCCCACTGTGAAGTTGGGTGCATCCGGCGTCAGGCCGACACCGATGCTGCCGGAAACGGCTTCCGTACCGCTGAGCGCATAAGCGGCGCCGAGCGACAGCGTTCCCGCATTGCCTTCGCTGCCGACAATGTTCTGC